>DOMY01000184.1 GCA_003509785.1 Gemmobacter sp. | reverse complement strand
ACAATTCCACGCCGAAAATGCCGCGTCCGCCGAGATTGCCGGTGACCGCTGCGGCAATGTCCTGCGCCCGCTGGAGGGCAGCGGGAGACATGGCCTGCGGCTGCCACGACTCGACGTAATCGCCCTTCACCTGCAGGTGGCCGACGGGTTCGCAGAAATGCGTCTCCACCTCGCCCGAGGCGCCGACGGCGCGCACCGTCAGCAAGGTGATCTCGTAGTCGAAATCGATCACGCCCTCGACGATGACGCGTCCCTTGTCGACCCGGCCGCCGCTGGCCGCATCCTCCCAGGCCGCCTGCAGCTGGCTGGCGTCGTCGACCTTCGACTGGCCCTTGCCNNCGATCACCCGACCCGCACCGGCGCGGCCACCGGTCTGCGCGTAGTCCCACGCAGCATCGACATCGGCATCGAAGCGCACCAGCGACTGGCCATGCCCGGACGACGACATCACCGGCTTGACCACCACCGGGTAGCCGAGCTGCCCGGCCGCAGTGCGCATCTCGTCGAGACTGTCGGCGAACACGTAGGGCGAGGTCGGCAGTCCCAGCGTCTCGGCCGCCAGCCGACGGATGCCCTCGCGATTCATGGTGAGATTGGCAGCGCGCGCAGTAGGGATGACTTCCGCCAGGCCGGCGGCTTCGATTTCCAGCAGGACTTCGGTGGCGATGGCCTCGATCTCAGGCACCACCAGATGGGGCTTTTCCGCCTCGATCAGCGCGTGCAGCGCCGATCGGTCGCTCATGTCGGTCACATACGCGCGATGGGCGACCTGGTGGCCGGGCGCATTGACGTAGCGATCAACCGCGATGACTTCAACGCCCAGGCGTTGCAGGGCGATGATGACTTCCTTGCCGAGTTCCCCCGCGCCCAGCAGCATGACGCGGGTGGCGGACGGGGAGAGCGGGGTGCCGAGGCGCATGGCCGGGATCCTCAAGGTAAAAACCGGATTTTACCGTGCCTCATAGATGTTCCTCGATCGGCAAGGTCTGCAACACACGAAGCAAACCGCGCTGAAGCAGCGTGGTTTCCGGTTCGGCGTCGAAAACCCGCTCGTTGCCCTGATGGATGTCGTGCCATTGCACGCGCCGGGAGGTGCCCTCTGTGGCGGGTTCGACGGCGAGTCGGGGGCGGTAACTGCGCTCGGGGCGCATGGCGTCCTCGGCGATGGCAGTGACCTCGCGGGCCAGTTCGGGCGAGTGAATCACCAGGCCCATTTCGGTGTTGAGCAGGGCCGAGCGCGGATCGAAGTTGAAGCTGCCGATGAACACGTGCTCGTCGTCGAAGACGAAGGTCTTGGCGTGCAGGCTGNNGAGCCGCTGCCGAGGTCGCGCAGGCGGCCGCCGGTGGCTTCGGCGACCGGTTTCAGTTCGTACAGGTTGACCCCGGCTTCCAGCAGCGGAATGCGGTAATTGGCATAGCCGGCGTGCACCACCGGGACGTCGCTGGCGGCGTAGGCATTGGTCAGCACATCGACCTGCACGCCCTGGCTGCGCCAGTACTCGAAATACGCCATGCCCGAGGCGCCGGGAACGAAGTAGGGCGAGACGATGAGCGCGCGTCGGGTGGGATCGAGCCAGAGCCCGGCGAGCTGGCCGATCAGCAGTCTGGACGGCGATTTGCTGCGCTTCAGCACTTTTTCCGGCGGGTCGACAATGAGGTCCGCGTGTGCGATGCGCCAGGCGAGCTGGCCTTCCAGCAATTTTGGGATGGGGTCGGCCGCGGTCAGCTTGCGACCTTAGTCGCTGTCCATCTGCTGCGCGCGAAACTGCTGCAAGAACTGCGCGGCGCGCTGCAGCCGGATGTCGCCGGCGTCAACTGGCAGGGCAGAGGCGGGCACGGCGGCAATGCTGTTCCAGTATTGGTCGAAGGATTTCGACAGGCTGTCGACGATGGTTCCCGCGGCGATGACATCGAGATCGACGAAGGCGAGGTCGTGGTGCGCGTCGAAATACTCGTCGCCGATGTTGCGGCCGCCGGTGATGCCGATCTGGTTGTCGGCAATGAACACCTTGTTGTGCATGCGGCGGTTGAGCCGGACGCGGTCACGCAGCGCCTGCCAGCCCTTCACGAAAAGACTGGTGCTGCGGGTGTGGAAGGGATTGAACAGCCGGACCTCGATGTTGGGGTGGGTGTTCAGCGTGGCGAGCCGGAGTTCCTTGTCGGCGGTGTCGATGTCGTCGATCAGCAGCCGCACGCGAACGCCGCGCTCGGCTGCGGCCAGCAGGGTTGCGGCGACCATCTTGCCGGTGGTGTCGTTGTGGAACAGGTAGTACTGCACATCGAGCGTGCGGGTGGCGCGCTGGGCCAGCGCCAGTCGGGCGGCGAGGGCCGCGTGGCCGCCCTGCAGCAGATGGAAGCCGGATTGCCCGGACGGAATGTGCGAGGCCAGATGGTCTTTCAGCGGGCTGTCAGCATGGTTGGAGGTGGCGCGCGTGTGGGGACGCTCGGTGACGTTCTTGAGCGAGGGCGCGCAGCCGGAAAGCGCCAGCAGCGCGGCCAGTCCGATTCTGGCCAGACCGGACGGATCAGGCCACGTTCTCATGCAGCCGCTGCCAGGCGAAATGGGGGCCGGGATCGGTCTTGCGGTGCGGCGCCATGTCGGAATGGGCAATCACCCGTTCCGGCGGGATTTCCCAGCGGTGCCGCAGATCGGCCAGCAGATGTTCCAGCGCGGCCATCTGGGCTTCGGGGAAAGGCGCATCACCGGGATTGGCCAGTTCGATGCCGAGCGAGCGGGAATTCACATCCTGACACGCCCCCCAGGCCCCTGCCCCGGCATGCCAGGCGCGCAGTTCTTCGGGCACCAGGGGGATGACGGCGCCCGTTTCTGCAATGAGATAATGCGCCGAAACCTCGGCCTGCGGATCACACAGCCGTGCCTGCGCTTCGGCGCAGCTGGGCATGGCGGTGTAATGCAGCACGATCAGATCCGGCAACTGGCCATAACGGCGCGGCCCGGCGTTCGACGATGGGTGGTCTGCCGCGTGCAGCATGACCGGCCCTTACTGAACCGCCCGCCGGAACGGAGACGGATCCCAGGTGCAGGCAAAGCCGTCGCCATCCGGATCAAGGCCCTTGCGGTCACGGTCGGGGCCACCGGCCTCCAGAAACGCGGTTTGCGCCAGATCGGGCGAGGCATAGGCCGCACAGACCTTTTGCGGATCGCGCAGCATCAGCGACGACCGGCTGTAGATCGGGGTGCCCACCGCATTTGTGGTGCGGATCGCATATTCCACGATATTCGGCCCGCTGCTGGTGCGGGCTGGTGCCGCAGCGGCGGCGGCCGGGGCGACGGGTGCCGCTGCGCCCATGCCGGCGATGGTGCCCATCGGCGCCCCAAGCGGGGCAACTGCTCCGCCCGCCATCGGGGTTGTGGCCAGCGGTGCGGGAGCCAGAGGTGCCGATGCGGCAGGGGCCGTGGGAAGGCCGGTTGCCCGGTCGATCGCGGCGCCCAGCCGTTCTGTCGAAAACCCGCCCGGTGCGGGGGTCGGCACCGGGGGCGTGGCCCCGATGACACCGCCCACCGGCTGTGACGAGATGCCGCCGCCGACAATCGGCTGTGCACCGGGCAGAACCACAGGCCCGCCGCCGCGCAGCGCCGCTTCGCGCTGAGCCTCGTAGGTGTTGTAGTCGGAGAAGCCCACACCGGCGCCGGAATCCGGCACGCTGGACCCGCAGGCAGCCAGAGCCAGCGGCGACACGAAAAGCAAAGGCAGGATCAGGCGGCGCATGACATCATCCCAAAGTTGAACCGGCCCCGCAGGACCGGCCAGAACCATTCGGCGGCAGGGTTTACCACCATTTCTCCGGCTTGGCCACAAAGCCTGCCGCACGCTCCAGCACATAGGCGTGATTCAGAAGCGCGCCCTCTTCCCAGGGCCTGCCGATCAGTTGCAGACCCAGTGGCAGCCCCTGCGGATCCAGACCCACGGGCACCGAAACGCCCGGAAGACCCGCCAGGTTCAGCGTGACGGTGAACACGTCGTTGAGGTACATTTCCACCGGGTTGGCGCTGGCCATTTCGCCCAGACCGAAGGCCGGGGTGGGCGTGGTGGGGGCAAGGATGGCATCGACACCGGCCGCGAAAGCCTGTTCGAAATCCCGCTTGATGAGCGCGCGCACCTTGCGGGCACGGTTATAGTAGGCGTCATAGAAGCCGGCCGAAAGCACATAGGTGCCGACCATGATCCGCCGCTTCACCTCGGCGCCGAATCCTTCGGCGCGGGTCTTTTCATACATTTCGGTGATGCCGTCGCCTGCCGCCAGTTTGGCGCGGTGGCCGTAGCGCACGCCGTCATAACGGGCCAGATTGCTCGATGCTTCAGCAGGGGCGATGACGTAATAGGCAGGAAGCGCATATTTGCTGTGCGGCAGCGAGATATCCACGATCTCGGCCCCGGCATCGCGCAGCATTTCGGCGCCGCGATCCCACAACGCGGTCATCTCCGGGCGCAGGCCCGGCAGGCGGTATTCGCGCGGGATGCCGATCTTCTTGCCACGAATGTCGCCCGTCAGCGCCGCTTCGAAATCGGGCACCGGCAGATCGGCCGAGGTGCTGTCTTTCATGTCGTGCCCGGCCATGCTGCGCAGCATGATGGCAGCATCGCGCACCGATTTCGTCATCGGCCCGGCCTGATCCAGACTGGAGGCATAGGCGATGATGCCCCAGCGGCTGACGCGGCCATAGGTCGGCTTGATGCCGACGNNCCACGATGCACAGATCGCCCGCCACGGCGCTGGCCGAACCGCCCGAAGATCCGCCGGGCGAAAGCTCGCGGTCGTCGATGCGCCACGGGTTAACCGCCGGGCCATAGCAGGATGATTCGTTGGACGAGCCCATGGCGAATTCGTCCATGTTCAGCTTGCCCAGCATCACCGCGCCATCGCCGAACAGCTTGGCTGTCACGGTGGATTCGTATTCCGGCTTGAAGCCTTCAAGGATGTTCGACGCGGCCTGTGACGGCACGCCCTTGGTGCAGAACAGATCCTTGATCCCCAGCGGGATACCGCAAAGATCGGGCGCATCCCCTGCCTGCAGCCGGGCGTCGGCGGCGCGGGCCTGATCCAGCGCCAGTTCCGGCGTCTTGTGGACATAGGCGCCCAGGGCATCGCCTGCATCCATCGCGGTCAGGCAGGCCATGGTCAGATCGACGGCCGAAAGCTCTCCCTTGCGCAGGGCATCGCGGGCGGCGGCGAGGGTCAGTTGGTTTGCGTTGGTCATTCCACCACCTTGGGCACGGCAAAAAAGCCTTCGCGGGCATCGGGGGCGTTTTTCAGCACCAGATCCTGCATATTGCCTTCTGTCACTTCATCCTTGCGGCGTTTCAGGCGCATGGGGGTTACCGATGTCATCGGCTCTACCCCGTCGACATTCACTTCGTTCAGCTGTTCCATGAAGCCCAGCATACTGGAAAGTTCATCCGCCAGCGCGGGCAGATCATGTTCATCCACCTGAATACGGGCGAGTTTCGCCACCCGGCGCGCGGTTTCAACGTCGATCGACATGAGCCCGATCCCCTTGCAAGATTTGCTTCCGTTTAACGGGGCAAGGCCCGGCGCGCAAGGCACGGGGCAGAAAAGCGGGCGTCGAATCATGTTGACGCGGAAACAATACTCTGGAAGTTTCCGCGGAAACATTCGGGAGTATGCCATGGTCTCTGCTTTGACCGATCATCTGGGCTATCTGCTGCGGCAGCTGTCGAACCACGTCTCGCAGGGGTTTGCGCAAAACCTTGCAGCAGAGGGCGTGACGGTGGCGGAATGGGTGTTCATGCGCGAGCTGTATGACGAAGAGGCCCTGCCCTCGGTCCGGCTGGCCGAACGGCTGGGCATGACGCGCGGCGCGATCACCAAGCTGGGCGACCGGCTGATGGCGCGGGGCCTGATCCTGCGCGGCAGCGCGGCCGCGGACCGCCGAGTGCAAGCGCTGCGGCNNGGGACGCGCGCTGGTGCCCCGGCTGGCCGCACTGGCCGATGCCAATGACGCCGCTGCCTTTGGCCACCTTTCCCCGCAGGACCGCGACCGGCTGCAATCACTGCTGCATGACCTGATCCGCCACCACGGGCTGCATTTCCCCCCCACCGCATAGAGGATGCTCATGTACGAAACCCTGAAAGCTGCCGCCCTGTCCTGTCTGCGCGCGGCGGAACAGAACCGCATGTCCTTTCCACAGATCCTCGGCCTGCTGTCAGGGGCGGGATTCGAGGGGTATACGATCGACTTTCGGCAGGGCACGGCCTGCTATGTCCTGCCATCCGGGGAGCATGTCAGCTTCGCCTGCCCGGTGCGGCCCGTCGCGCCGACCCTGGATGTTCCCGGTCTGCAATCGGCCATCCGTGCGGCACAGGCAGGGGGAGCCGATTACACCTATGACGGGTTCTGCAACCGCGCCGCCGCCGCAGGCTGTGCGGCCTATGTGGTATCGCTGACCGGGCGGCGGGTTCTGTACTACGGACGCACCGCCGAGGCCCATGTGGAACATTTTCCAGCCGCAGCGTAACGGCAGGCAGATCGGCAGGCTTTCAAAGCCGTATCGGCGGGCTAGATTGGCCGGATCACAGCATGAAGGAAAATTGCATGAAGATCATCTGGCTGGGCCATTCTGGCCTGCGTATCGAAATCGAACAGGCGGTTCTGCTGATCGACCCCTGGCTGGACGGCAACCCGATGTTCCCCGAAGAGCGGCGGGCCGAAGTGCTGGAAGGGGCGACCCATGTACTGCTGACCCATGGCCATGGCGACCACAGCGGCAGCGCCGCATCCATCGCCAAGGAATGTGATGTCCCGATCGTAGGGATTTTCGATCTGGTCACCTTCCTGCAGGAAGATCAGGGCGTGCAGGCCATCGGCTTCAACAAGGGCGGCACGGTGGATCTGGGCGGGGCGAAGGTGACGATGGTGAACGCCGTTCACTCCTCGTCCCTGCCGGGGGCAAGCGGGCCGATCTATGCAGGCGCCGAAGCAGGCTTCATGATCGCAGGCGAAGGCCATGTGATCTATGTCTCTGGCGATACCGATATCATGGCCGATATGGGCTGGATGGCTGAATATCACAAACCCGATATCGGCATCCTGTCGGCAGGTGGGCATTTCACCATGGATATGGCGCGGGCGGCCTTTGCAGCGAACAAGTTCTTCAACTTCCGCACGATCATTCCGTATCACTATCGCACCTTCCCGCTGCTGGAACAGAATGCCGATGCCCTGCGCGCAGGCGTGATGCCGGATGTCCGGGTGATCGAACCCGAGGTGCTGGAACCGATCACCTTCTGATCTGCGCCACCTTGGCACATGAAACAGCGCCCCCGGCAGCCGGGGGCGCTGTTTTTTGTCCGACAGGGTTACTTGCGGGTGATGCGGCCATCGGTGAAGGGCGTATAGGGCCCGGATTTCACCAGATAATCCGCCACGACATCGGCCAGATCGGGGCCGAAATCATAGGCATCCGCAGCATCGCGGAACATGCGATAGCCGTCACCGCCGCCGCGCATGTAATTGTTGGTTACCGCCAGATATTCCTTGGCCGGGTCGATCGGCACATAGCTGTCGCCTTCGGCCACCATCACATCGGAAATGCGGCTGCCCGCCGGCGCGGCCGGATCGAAGGTGTATTTCAACCCTGCGACCTGCGAGAACCGGCCCGCGCCTTCTTCGATCTGGCTGGCGCCATTTTCCAGCGCGGCCACCAGCATGGCGCCCGTGGTGGTAAAGGTGGCCAGCGTGTTCTGGAACGGCAGCACCGTCAGCACCTCGCCCATGGTCACCGGCCCGGTGTCGATAGAGGCGCGCAGACCGCCGCCGTTGGTGATGGCCACGGTCACGCCCTGATCCTTGACCCGGTCCAGCATGGCTTCGGTCACCAGATTGCCCATCTGGCACTCGCCCGCCCGGCAGGTATCGCGCGAGCCGTCGATATCGGCGGTGCTTTCAGAAACGACCTTGGCGCGCACCTCTTCGATGGGGCCTGCAAGCTCTTTCACCTTGGCTTCAAGCCCAGCATCCGGCGTCACGCTGCTGTCAAGCACCAGCGTATTGCCGCCCGCATAGATCAGATTGCCGGCATCATCGAAGGTCAGTTCGGCATGGCCCAGATATTTGGAATAGGCATAGGCCTGCACCACCGGCACCATCACCCCGCCCGGCTGATCCACCCAGGTCGGATAGGGGCCATGGCGATCCGGGTCATTGGCCGACAGATAGGTATGGCTGTGCCCGCCCACCACAATGTCGACCCCCGGCACCTGCGCCGCGATTTCCAGATCGCGCTTGTAGCCCACATGGGTCAGCGCGATGATCTTGTTCACCCCCGCCGCCTCAAGCTCGGCCACACCGGCTTTCAGCCCGTCGATGTCATCGGAAAAGATCACCGTATCGCCAGGGCTGGAGGTTTCGGGCGTATCGGTGGCCAGGGCCGACACGATGCCGATCTTTTCGCCCCCCACTTCCAGCACCGCCGTCTTCTTGACCCGATCCTTCAGAACCGGGTTCTGGCTGACGTCAATATTGCCCGACAGGATCGGGAACTTCACCTTGTCGAGGAAAGTGGCCAGCCCCTCTGGCCCGTTGTCGAATTCGTGGTTGCCCACGGCCATGGCGTCAAAGCCGATTTCGGCCATGAACTCTGCTTCGGCCACACCTTTGTAGGTGGTATACATCAGGCTGCCCTGCGACTGGTCGCCCGCATCCAGCACGATGACATTGCCGCCTGCATCGGTGATCTGCTTGCGCAGTTCGTCGCTCTTGGCCTTCACCCGCGCCACGCCGCCAAAACAGGCGTTTTCGGCCGTTTCTTCGGCCGAACAGGTGCTGTCATATTTGTTGATTGGCTCGATCCGGCTGTGGAAATCGTTCAGGTGCAGGATATTGAGCGTGTAATCTGCCTGCGCCGCGCCCCCGGAAAGGGCGATCAGCGCGGCAGACTGCAAAAGGCGCGCAATCATGGAAAACTCCCCTGTTGTCGAAGATCAAAGACTGCGCGCTCGTTCCGCGCGAGTCAAAGCCTGTCACGCCGGATGCCTAAACGGGTGGCGTTACGTCAAAGTGACATTGCGCGATTTTCCGCCCGTCCGGCACAGGCATTGACCAAAAGACTTGCACGGTGCATGGAGACCACATGCTGATTTACAAGATCCTTCGCCGCCCCGAATGGGATGTGTTCCGCGCTGCGGGTGTCACCGCCGGTGCGCCTGTCGATCTGGCCGACGGGTTCATCCATTTTTCAACCGCCGGTCAGGTGGTGGAAACGGCGGCGAAATGGTTCGCCACGGAAAGCGATCTGGTGCTGGTGGCCGTACAGGCCGAAGCTCTGGGTGCCGGTCTGAAATGGGAAGCCTCGCGCGGGGGGGCGCTGTTCCCGCATCTTTACCGCCCGCTGCACCTGTCGGATGTGGTCTGGGACAAATCGCTGCCGCTGGGTGCCACCGGCCATATCTTCCCGGAGGGCATGTTGTGAGCCTGATCGAAAACCTCGGCCTCTGGGCCCTGCATCGCTGCGATCCCGAACGCGCGCATGGCCTTTCGCTGACCGCGCTGCGTGCCGGTGTGGTGCCGCTGCCGGGGGTGATTACCTCGGACCGGCTGAAAACCGATCTGGCCGGAATGGCGCTGCCCAATCCGGTGGGGCTGGCGGCGGGCTATGACAAGAACGCCGTGGCGCTGGCGCCGCTGATGCGGTCTGGCTTCGGCTTTCTGGAGGTGGGGGCTGCCACACCGCGCCCGCAGCCGGGCAACCCGCAGCCCCGCCTGTTCCGCCTGACGGAAGACCGCGCGGCGATCAACCGCTTTGGCTTTAACAACGAAGGGGCCTGCGCGATTTCGGCCCGGCTGGCCCTGCGCCCCAAGGGCGCCGTGCCCGTGGGCCTGAACCTGGGTGCCAACAAGGACAGCACAGACCGTGCCGCCGATTTTGCCGCCGTTCTGGCCACCTGCGGCCCCGAGATTGATTTCGCCACCGTCAACGTCAGCTCCCCCAATACCGAAAAGCTGCGCGATCTGCAGGGCCGCGCCGCGCTGGCCGCCCTGCTGGCCGGGGTGATGGAGGTGCGCGAAGGGCTGGATCGCAATATCCCGGTCTTCCTGAAGATCGCCCCCGATCTGACGGAAGCCGATCTGGCGGATGTGGCCGAGGTGGCGCTGGCCTCGGGCATTTCGGGCATCATAGCAACCAATACCACCCTGTCGCGCGAAGGCCTGCACTCGGCCCACAAGGCCGAGGCGGGCGGGCTGTCGGGCGCGCCGGTCTTCGAACGGTCGACCCGCGTGCTGGCGCGGCTGTCGCAGCTGACCCAAGGCCGCCTGCCGCTGATCGGCGTGGGCGGGATTTCCTCGGCCGAACAAGCCTGGGCCAAGATCCTGGCGGGTGCCTCGGCAGTGCAGATCTATACTGCGCTGGTCTATGAAGGCCTGTCGCTCGCCGCCCGCGTGGCCCGCGGGCTGGATCAGATCGCGGGCAGCGAAGGCTTTGCCCGCGTCAGCGATGCCACCGGCACCGGGCGCGACCGCTGGCTTTAGGCCCGGCCCGCTGTAGCCGAAAGCAGGATCGGGTCGATCCCCATCCCTCGCAGCGCGGCAGACCATTTGCCCGCATCATCGGGGCTGAAGATCAGCCCCGGCCCCGGCTCTGCTGTCAGCCAGTCATTGCGCGCAATCTCGTCTTCCAGCTGCCCCGGCCCCCAGCCGGCATAGCCCAAGGCCAGAAGCGCATCACGTGGCCCACCGCCCTGCGCCAGTTCCTGCAGGATATCCAGCGTGGCGGTCATGGCATAGCCGCCCTCCACCTCCATCGTGCCGCCAGATGCGCGATAATCGGCAGAATGCAGCACGAAGCCGCGCCCCCGTTCGACCGGACCGCCCATGTGCACACGGATATCGCGTCCCTCTGCCCCGCGCGAGATATCCAGATGATCCAGCAATCCGGCGAAATCCAGTTCTGCCGAAGGCTTGTTCACGATGATCCCCATCGCCCCCTCTGCGGAATGGGCGCAGATCAGGATCACGCTGCGGTCAAAGCGCGGGTCGCCCATGCCGGGCATCGAGATAAGGATCGAGCCTGCCAGATTCATGGATATCTCCTTCCTGCCCAGATATGGCCCTGTCTTGCCGGGCCCACAAGGGCAAGGCAGACAACCGGCGGGGCCAGGATCACAGAACCGCGCCGTTCAGACGCCCGGCGGCAGGCCCGTGTTGACACAAGCTTCGCCGGAAAGTGATTTCCGTTTTTCGCCGCAGTTTCTATGTTCGATACATGATCCGCATCCAGTATCTTGCCCTTCTTCTGCTCCCCCTGCCGCTTCAGGCAGAGCCCGTCCGGGACATGCGCGCGCCTGACCCGCGATCGGCGGGGCTTGCCGCGCCAGACCTTGGCGCAACCCTGCGCGACCTGTCAGGGGTGCGCGAAGCTGTTGCCCTGCCCCGACCGGCGCCTTTGCAAGACGGCCTGTCAGACGCACCGGTTTCACAATCCGATGTGTTGCGCGCGGAACTGCGCCCCGGCTGGCGCGAGGCGGATGGCCGCTACATGGCAGCCCTGCACCTGAGCATGGCCCCGCATTGGAAGACCTATTGGCGCGCACCGGGGGATGCAGGTATCCCGCCGGAATTCGACTGGTCCGGTTCCCTGAACCTTGACAAGGTCACGATTCACTGGCCGCGCCCCGACGTGTTCGACTATCAGGGGATGCAGACCATCGGCTATCTGCAAGAAGTGATTCTGCCAGTCGAGATCACGCCGCAGGATCCCGCGCAGCCCGTGGCGCTGCAGGTCGAGGTCGAGCTGGGGGTGTGCAATGATATCTGTATGCCCGCGAGCCTCATGCTGCACGAGCCGCTGCCCGCACAGGGCGCGCTTGATCCCGCGATCAGCGCCGCTCTGGCCCGGCGTCCGATGACGGCGGATGAGGCGGGTGTCACCCGGCTGTCCTGCGTGGTTGAGGATATCGAGGATGGCCTGCGCATCACGGCCGAGCTGGAAATGCCCCGGCTTTCCGGCACGGAGACCGTGGTGATGGAACCTGCAGGCGGGGTTTGGGTTTCCGATACAAGAGAGGGGCGCGTGGGCGATGCCCTGACGGCAGTAGCCGATATCGTGCCGCCCCGCGATGGCACCTATATGTTCGATCCCTCAGCCCTGCGGCTGACCGTACTGGCCGATGGTCGCGCGGTGGAAATGACGGGCTGCCCGCTGAACTGATGCTCAGCCCAAGGCGGCGGCGATCCGTTCCGCCAGCCTGCGCGCAACGGCATCCTTGCCCATGCGCGGCCAATCTTCGGCGCCTGTTGCAGTGATCAGCGTGACCGCATTTTCAGCGCCGCCCATGATGCCGGTTTCGGGGCTGACATCATTGGCCACGATCCAGTCGCAGCCCTTGCGCAGCCGCTTGGCCGTGGCATGGGCCTGCACGGTTTCCGTTTCGGCGGCAAAACCCACCACCAGTTGCGGCGGCCCTTCGGCCCGTTTCGACACCGTTGCCAGAATATCGGGATTTTCGGCAAACTGCAGTGCAGGCGCCTGACCGCTGCCATCCTTTTTCATCTTCTGCCCGGCGGCATTGGCCACCCGCCAGTCGGCCACTGCCGCCGCAAACACCGCCGCGTCGGCGGGCAAGGCCGCCTCGACCGCCGCCAGCATCTGCCGTGCGGTTTCCACTTTCACCACGGTCACACCATCAGGCGGCGGCACGCTGGCCGGGCCGGTCACGAAGGTCACTTTTGCCCCAAGATCGCGCAAGGCCGCCGCCAGCGCCGTGCCCTGTGCCCCCGAGGATCGGTTGGCGATATAGCGCACCGGATCAATCGGTTCATGCGTGGGCCCCGATGTCACCAGAACATGCCGCCCCGCCAGCGGCCCTTCCGCCAGCGCCGCCTGCACCGCAGCGACGATCTCCAGCGGTTCCGCCATCCGGCCCGGCCCATATTCTCCACAGGCCATCTCGCCTTCGTTCGGGCCAACCACCAGCACGCCATCTGCCCGCAGCTGCGCCAGATTGCGCTGGGTGGCCGGGTGATCCCACATCCGCACATTCATCGCAGGCGCCACGAGCACCCGCGTATCGGTGGCCAGCAGCAGGGTCGAGGCCAGATCATCAGCCCGCCCCTGCGCCATCTTGGCCATCAAATCGGCGGTTGCGGGTGCCACGACGATCAGATCGGCAACGCGGCTCAGCTGGATATGGCCCATCTCGGCCTCGGCGGTCAGATCGAACAGATCGGAATGCACCTTTTCGCCCNNCCGCCAGCGCAGAGACCGACAGCGGCGTGACGAATTCCTGCCCTGCGCGGGTCAACACCGGCGTCACCGCCGCGCCACGTTCGCGCAGGCGGCGGATCAGATCCAGCGCCTTGTAGGCGGCAATGCCGCCGCCGATGATCAGAAGAATGCGCTTGCCTGCCAGCATGATGCCCCCCACCCCTGCCCGGGCGCCGTGCCACTTGGCAGTTCAGTCATGACTATTGGCCCGGGCCGGAAAGAACAAGCCGCCGCAAGGCGCGACAGTCGCGTGCCGTTTGGCCGCCCCCGCAAAAGGCATCTTGCCCTTGCTCCTTCCCAAATACTCAAATGCACGACCCCCACAGGCGCCAGCGCCCGTGGGATCAGACCGTATGCAGATAGAGGTCGAAATCCACTTCGGAGACCGTGCGCGCCACCCGGGCATATTCCGCCGCCTTGATCGCGGTGAAGGTGCGGTGCATGTCTTCCCCGAGTGCGTCTTTCAGGAAGGCCGAAGCCCTGGCCGCCTCGATCGCCTGCCGCCAGTCCACCGGGATCGGCGGGGCATCCTGCCCGGCCTCATAGCCGTTGCCGGTGGTCTCGGGGCCGGGATCCAGCTTTTCTGCCAGACCCTTGCGGATCCCTGCCAGTACGGTGGCCGCCACCAGATAGGGGTTGGCATCCACACCTGCCGGGCGATGTTCGATCCGCCGGGCGCGGATATCGCCTGCCGGAATGCGCAGCGCGACAGAGCGGTTGTTCACCCCCCAGGTGGGCGACACCGGCGCATAGCTCTGTGCCGCGAACCGGCGCCAGCTGTTGGCATGGGGTGCGAAGACCAGCATGGATTCGCCCATGGTGGCCCGCAGCCCCCCCAGTGCGTGAAGGATCGTGGGCGACCAGACGCCTTCGGTTTCCTCCATGAACACATTATGCCCGGCATCGTCCTGCAGCGACACATGGAAGTGCATGCCCGAACCCGCGTAATCCTCGTTCGGCTTGGCCATGAAACAGGCGGTCACGCCATGCGCCCGCGCCTGCGCCCGCACGATGCGCTTCAGCCGCATCAGATCATCCGCCGCCTGCATCACATCTTCGCGGTAGTGCAGCGTCAGTTCATATTGCCCCGGGGCATATTCGGAAATCATGGTTTCCGCCGTGATTCCAGCCTTGGCCGCCCCGGCGTAGATGTCGGAAAACAGGGGCAGCATCCCGTGCAGGTGATCCACCGAATAGACCTCGGTCTTGCGCGAGGCGCGCCCGTCCAGCACATCGCGCGCGGGCACCATCTTGCCTTCGGCATCGCGGTCATTGGCCAGCAGGAAGAATTCCAGCTCGAACGCCCCGGCCGGATGCAGCCCCTCGGCCGCCATCGCCTCCACCTGCCGCTGCAGCGCGTGGCGCGGATCGGAAGACATGCGATTGCCCTCCAGATCATACATCGACATGAACACCTCGCCGCGCGGCGGCTGGGTGTTGTGCAGGGGCTTCAGCGTGCCGGGGATCGGCCAGGCGCGCAGATCGCCATCGCCTTGATCCCAGATCAGCCCGGTCTCGTGCACATCCTCGCCACAGATGTCGAGGCCAAGGATGGAAATCGGCAGATGCCGCCCGCCCTTGTAGAACCCGGCCAGTTCATGACGGCCAATGATCTTGCCGCGCCCGATGCCATTGGCATCATGCAGCACGATATCGAAAGCCTCGATCTCGGGATGGGCGGCAAGGAATTCCTCGGCTTCTGCCAAGGTCGAACAGGAGGGGCTGGCTGTATGGGTCATGATCTCAGAACAGGTCGGTCAGGATATCATCAAAGGCGGAAATCAGGCGGTCGATCTGGCGTTTCTTCGTGGCCGGGCTGACCAGCATCATGTTGTGGAACGGCGCGATCAGGCAGCCACGGTTCAGCAGCGCGGTATGCAGCACCGCCTCCACCTGCGGCTGATGCGCGGCGGCGGCTTCGGTTCCATTGCGCAAAGGTCCGGGGGCGCAGATGAATTCCACCCGCGCACCCACCCGCACCACATGCCAGGGCGCGCCATGCTTCTCGATCACCCGCGCCAGACCGGCTTCCAACCGTGCAGCCCCCTTTTCCATATGGGCATAGGCGGCTTCCGTCATCACCTCGGCCAGCGTGGCCTTCAGGCAGGCGAATTGCATCGGGTTACCAGACAGGGTGGTGCCCATGCCCGAATGGCCCGCCGGTCGCTGCGCATCATAGGCGGCGAAACGCGCGGCCACGTCGGCGCGCAGACCCCAAACGGCCGTGGGCATCCCGCCTGCCACGCATTTGCCGACCACGAAGATATCCGGGTCCAGACCATGCACTCCAGTATAACCGCCAAGCCCGGAAGAGATCGTATGCGTCTCGTCGATCACCAGCAGGGCGCCATACCGCGTGGCCAATGTACGCAGCGCGTCATGGAACCCCGGATCAGGCAGCACCATGCAGGAATTGGTCATCACCGGCTCTGTCAGGATCGCGGCCACATCGCCCGCCTTCAGCGCCGCCTCCACCCCCGCCAGATCGTTGAACTCTGCCGCCACGGCGCCCAGCGTCAGATCGGCCACCTGCCCCACCAGACCGGATCGGGCCACGGTCACGCCGCCCTGCAGTTCCACCATCGTGTCATCCAGCGTGCCATGGTAGCAGCCGTTGAATACCAGCACCTTGGGGCGCCCGGTGACCGCCCGCGCCACCCGCAGGGCAAAGCGGTTGGCATCGGTCGCCGTGGTGGCGATCTGCCAGCGGAAATCGCCGAAGCGTTCGGTCAGCAGCCCCCCCGCCTCCAGCGCCGCCTCGGTCGGCAGCATATAGGTCAGCCCGCGTGTCGCCTGCCTGCGGATCGCTTTTGCCACCGGCGCAGGCGAATGGCCGAACATCGACCCGGTATCGCCCAGACAGAAATCGTCGATCCCGAAGCCGTCCAGATCCTCGATCCGGGCACCTTCGGCTTTTGTCACGAGCATGGGGAAAGGCATCGGCCAATCCTTCATCCAGTGCATCGGCACCCGATCCAGATAAGACCCGGCCCCAGCCTCCAGCGCCGCGCGGCTGCGCGGGCGGCCAATGGCAAAGCGCTTGGCTTCGCGCTGCGCGATGGTTTCCAGTCGGTTGCGGGCAATACCGGCAATCAGGGCAGCAGCGGTCATGGCAATCTCCAGAGTTGCCCCGCGCTTATGGCCCTAAATTTGATCAAATTCAAGAGCCTCGCCCACCCCTTCCTCTTGGCCCAAATACCCATTCTCGGCCCCCACCCCAGCGCCACGCCCGGCAGAAGCGCCCCCTCTCCCCTCAGGGGGAGAGGGGGGGGTGAGGGGGCAGCGCCCCGGTCAGGCCGCCTGTTCCAGCAGATGTGCCGCATGGCGCGCGATGCGCGTGGCGGCCTCGGCTGTCACCGCATCTGGCTGGCTCAGAGCCAGACGCAGCCAGCCTGCCAGCGCCAGACCGAAGCTTTCACCCGGCATCACCGCCACATGCTCCGCCTCCAGCAGCGATTCGGCAAAGGCGATGCCCGAAAGCCCGGTGGCCCGCACATCGACCAGCGCAAACATCCCGGCATCGGGCCGATGCACGCGCAACCCCGCCACGCCTTCCAGCCTTGCCGCCAGCATGTCGGCCCGCGCCGCAAACCGCGCCACCATGCCCGGCGCCACCTCTGACGGATGGCTGACCGCCTGCGCTGTCATATCGGCAATGAAGGGCTGCCCCCCGAACAACATGGTTTCCGACAGCGGCAGCAGCCTTTCACAGAATTCCGCAGGCCCCACGCACCAGCCGGACCGGAAGCCCGGTGCCGCATGGGATTTGGAGATCGAGGCACAGGCGATGCTGCGCTCTGCCAGTTCCGGCAGATCCAGCGGCGAGGCGAAATCGACGCCGTCGAACACCAGATCCTCATAGACCTCATCCGACACGATCCACAGATCATGCGCCTGCGCCACAGCCCCCAAAGCCGCCAGATCGGCCCGCGTCAGCACGGCGCCCGTCGGGTTGTGCGGCGTGTTCAGGAAAAGCACCCGCGTGCGGGGCGTCACAGCTGCGGCGACATCTGCCGCACGCAGGCGGAAACCATCTTCGGGGCGCAGCTGCACTGGCACCGGCACCGCACCACTGGCCCGGATCAGCCCCTCATAGGTCGCATACATCGGGTCGCCCACGATCACCTCGTCGCCCGCCTCGACCAGCGCCATGAACACGGCAAACAGCGTGGTCTGCGTGCCCGGAAAACACATGATCTGGTCGGGCGCAATCACACGCCCCCGGCGCGTCGAATAGCGCGCGGCCAGGGCCCGCAGCAGGCCATTCTCGCCGCGCCCGTTGCTGTAGCCGGTGCGCCCTGCCATCATCGCCCGCGCCGCGGTCTGCATCAGATCCTCCGGGCAGGGCACGTCGGGCTCACCAATGGTGAATTCCAGCACCGGAACGCCTTCGGCCTTCATGCGGCGGGCGCGGCTGTGGATTTCCCATTTCGCCCCACCCAGATCGGCAAGACGCGTGGTGACGCTGGCATATCTCATGCGGTATTCTCCTCTTGGGTCCGGCGGCAGGCCAGAAGATCCTGTCCGGTGATGGCGCCGACAGCGGAAAGCCCGATCTGTTCCAGCTCGTTATTGGCAAAGGCCTGGGGCAGCGCGCATCCTTCAAGCCACAGGCCGTCAATGACGCCATTGCAGGCGATGGCCAAAGTGCGGCAGCTTGCGGCATCCCCCGCCCCCGGCAGCGCGGCGATCAGCCCCTGCAACTGGTCGCGGTAGGCGATGTAGGTTTCGGCGTGGATGGCGGCCATATCGGGGTCACGCCGCACCTGATGGATGAACCCGGCCCAAAGCCCCATCCGCCGGGGATCAACCACCGGGGGCCGCAGTGCTGCCGATATAAANNACTGCCGATACGAAGGCCGCCAGCCGTGCCACCGGATCATCCTGCGCGGCAGCCAGCACTTCGGTGTTATCGCCGCTCATATCCTCCATCAGCTGGCGATAGGCGGCGCGGGTCAGCTCTTCCTTGGTCTGGAAGTAATGCCGGATCAGTCCCGGCGTCACCCCGGCGCGGTCGGCAATGGCACGCACCGTGGCACCCGCAGCCCCGCCCTCGGCTATCAGATCAAGGGCCGCAGCGATCAACGCCTCGCGCCGCCGCTCTTCTCCTTCGCGCCTGAATTTCCGCCGCTCGCCGGTCATGGATGCCTCAATTATACACTTGCATAATTGCAGAGAAGCCGCCTTACTGCAATCAGCGAAAGACGGAGTCCCGATGAGCGAAACCGCAGGCGACACCCGGCCAGAGGCCATCCGTATCGAAGGGCTGCACAAGTCCTTCGGGCAGCTGGAGGTGCTGAAAGGCGTCTCGCTGATGGCGCGTGAAGGCGATATCGTGGCGGTGATCGGCGGCTCGGGGTCCGGCAAATCCACCATGTTGCGGTGCATCAACTTTCTGGAAACGCCCAGCGCAGGGCAGATCCTGATCGGTGGCGAGGCGGTGGCCACACGCCCCGATGGCAGCCCGGCCAACCGGCGCCAGATCGAACGCATCCGGCAAAGTCTTGGCATGGTCTTCCAGCAGTTCAATCTGTGGAGCCACAAGACCATCCTAGAAAACCTGATCGAAGTGCCGGTGCATGTGTTGCGCGTGCCGAAGGATCAGGCCGTGGCGCGGGCCGAACGCCTGCTGGCCCGTGTCGGGCTGGCGGAAAAGGCCGGGGTCTATCCTGCCTTCCTGTCGGGCGGGCAGCAGCAGCGCGCCGCCATTGCCCGTGCCCTGTGCATGGAACCGCGCGCCATGCTGTTTGACGAACCGACCTCTGCGCTCGACCCCGAACTGGTGGGCGAGGTTCTGGCGGTGATCCGCGATCTGGCCGCCGAGGGGCGCACCATGATGCTGGTCACCCATGAAATGAAATTTGCCCGCGAAGTGGCCAGCCATGTTGTCTACCTGCACAATGGCCAGATCGAGGAACAGGGCCCGCCCGAGGCCGTCTTTGGCAACCCGCAATCCGACCGCCTGAAACAATTCCTGAGAAGCGTGGGCTGAACCCGCGCACATCGCCACCAACAGCAAGAGGTTACCATGACCAAGATCGCCCTTTCCCTCGCCGCAGCCCTGATGATGACAGGCGCCGCCATGGCCGAAACCGTGAAAGTGGGCATTGCCGCCGAACCCTACCCGCCCTTCGCCTCGCCCGATGCCGCAGGCGCCTGGACCGGCTGGGAGGTTGATATGATCGGCGCAGTCTGCAAGGCGGCCGAAATGGAATGTGAAATCGTGCCGGTGGCCTGGGATGGCATCATCCCTTCGCTGACCTCGGGCCAGATCGACGCCATCATGGCCTCGATGTCGATCACCGAAGAGCGGCTTAAAACCATCGATTTCTCGGATAAATACTACAACACCCCCACTGTGATCGTGGGCCCCAAGGGCATGGACATGGCCGCCACCCCCGAAGGGCTGGCTGGCAAGATCATCGGGGTGCAGGTTTCGACCATCCACGAGGCCTATGTGCAGAAGCACTTTGCCGCGACCGCCGCCGAAGTGAAGCTGTACCAGACGCAGGACGAGGCAAATCAGGATCTGATCGCGGGCCGGATTGATGCCACACAGGCCGACAGCATTGCGCTGGATGCGTTTCTCGCCTCGGCGGAAGGCATGGCCTGCTGCGAATCCAAGGGCGCCGTGGCGGATGACACCGAAATTCTGGGCCTTGGCGTCGGTGTGGGCCTGCGCAAGGGCGAGGATGATCTGAAAGCCAAATTCAATGCAGGCATCGCCAAGATCCTGGCTGATGGCACTTATGAGGCTGTTTCCAAACCCTATTTCGCCTCCTCCATCTACGGTGGCTAAGGCGTGCTGGCGCTGACGGCCAGTTCCACGCTGGAACTTCTGCAATATTCGCCTCCCGGCTGGGGGGCGAACCTGCTGCGCGGGCTGATGAATTCTGTGCTGATCGCGCTGGGGGCCTTTGGGCTTGGGGCGGTGATCGGAGTGGGGGGCGCCTATGGCAAGTTGTATGGCGGGCCGGTGCTGCGCGATCTGCTGGCGATCTACACCACCGTCGTGCGGGCGGTGCCGGAGCTGGTGCTGATCCTGATCCTTTATTACGCCGTCACTGATGCCGTGAACCAGATCCTGCTGGGTCTGGGCCAGGATCGCATCCAGATTTCCGGCTTTGCGGCCGGGATCGCGGTTCTGGGGATCGTTCAGGGCGCCTATGCAACCGAGGTGATCCGGGGCGCCATCCTGTCCGTGCCCGGCGGGCAGGTCGAGGCGGCGCGCGCCATGGGGATGCCTGCGGGCCTTCTGGCACGGCGCATCACCCTGCCGCTGATGCTGTCGGCGGCGCTGCCGGGTCTTGCCAACCTCTGGCTGATCGCCACCAAGGATACCGCGCTTCTGGCTGTGGTGGGCTTTGGCGAGCTGACACAGGAAACCCGGCAGGCTGCCGGGGCGACCAAGGCATATTTCACCTTCTTCATGGCGGCGGGCGGGCTGTATCTGGCACTGTCGATCAGTTCGGGCTGGCTGTTCGCCCGCGCCGAACGCTGGGCCCGCCGTGGCCAGCCGGAGCTTCGCGGATGACAAGGGATTTCTGGCTGCCGCACCGCATCGTCATGGCCGCCCTGTTCGCGGCGCTTGTGGTCTGGTGCGTGATGACGCTGCGCTGGGACTGGCTGCCCGATTACCTCGGCCTTGCCGCGCAGGGTATCTGGCGAACCCTCTGGCTGCTGGCCCTGTCACTGCTGTTGGGCATGACTCTGGCCGTTCCCCTGGGACTGGCGCAGGCAGCGGGCCCGTTGTGGCTGGCGCTGCCAGCTCGAAGCTTCTGCACCGTGATCCGCGGCACACCGCTTCTGCTGCAACTGTGGCTGCTGTATTACGGGCTTGGCTCTTTGTTTCCACAGATCCCCTGGATCCGACAAAGCGATCTTTGGCCCATTCTGCGGCAGGCCTGGCCCTATGGTCTGCTGGCCCTTACGCTCAGCTTTGCGGCCTATGAGGGCGAGGTCATGCGCGGCGCCTTCCGTGGTGTCGGCAAGGGACAGCTGGAGGCCGCGAAATCCATGGGCATGCCACGTCTGACAATCCTGCGCCGCATCTGGCTGCCACAGGCGCTGCACCGGGCGCTGCCCACTTTGGGCGGCGAAACTGTTCTGCAGCTGAAAGCAACGCCTTTGGTCGCCACCATCACCGTGGTGGATATATATGCCGTGGCCAGCCGGGTACGTCAGGATACGTTCATCACCTATGAACCGCTTCTGCTGCTGGCCGTCGTCTATATGGCCATAACAGGGCTGATCGTGCTGGCCTTCCGCCATTTCGAAAGGCGCATCCCGACGCGGACGGCCTGATTACAGGAAGTGGCGAACCTCTGGCGCATGGGTTTCCAACGTGCGGCGCAGCTTGGCAAAGGCGGCGGCTTCCAGCTGACGGATCCGCTCTTTCGAAAGGCCCAACTCGTCGCCCAGGCTTTCCAACGTCCGCCCTTCCCCGCGCAGCTTGCGCTCTGTCACGATATAGCGCTCGCGGTCGTTCAGCGTGCCCAGAGCCTGTACCAGCCAGCCGCGCAGATGCGCCGCATCATGCGCCTCTTCCACGGTTTCGGCGGGCACCGGGCCATCATCCTCCAGCGCCTCGATCCATTCACGGCCTTCGGCATCGCTGCCCTGCGTGGCGTTCAGCGAAAAGTCAGAGCCTGAAAGCCGCCCCTCCATCATCACCACATCGGCCAGCGGCACGCCGATTTCATGGGCGATCCGTTCGCGCAGCTGATGCGAGTCAAGGTTTTCCCCTTGCGCTTCGGCCTCACGCTCCAGCCGGGCCTGCACGCGGCGCATGTTGAAGAACAGCGATTTCTGGCTGCTGGTCGATCCGGTCCGCACCATGGACCAGTTGCGCATCACATAATCCTGAATACTCGCCTTGATCCACCACACTGCATAGGTTGAAAACCGTACACCGCGATCCGGATCAAACTTGTCTGCTGCCTTCATGAGGCCCAGACAGGCCTCCTGGATCAGATCGTTCATCGGCGCGCCATAGCGGCGGAACTTCGATGCCATCGAAATGGCCAGCCGCGTATAGGCGTTGATCAGCCTGTGAAGCGCGGCCTCGTCGCGGTGGTCGCGCCAGGCATAGGCCAGACGTGCCTCTGTTTCGGCATCCAACAGTTCTGCCTTCATCGCTTGGCGCGGAACGCTTTGCCCGGTATATCCATCCAGCGCCATGAGACCCCCATTCGGTTCGCTGCGTTGGTTCAAACTCTGCAACAGATACGAGACAGCCGGATGAGCGGATCACCGAAGAAACAGATATTCCTGCCGCAGCTTTCATTGGTGATCGGCGGGGCCCGTTCAGGGAAATCACGATTTGCTGAAGGCCTTGTGACCGGCAGCCTGCGCCCACGCGTCTACATCGCCACGGCGCAGGCATGGGATGACGAGATGCGCGCCCGCATCACCGCCCACCAGACCGACCGGGGGCAGGGCTGGCGCACCATCGAGGCCCCGCGCGATGCTCTGGCCGCGCTGGCCGAGGCCCGGCCGGATGAGGTGGTGCTGTTTGATTGCGCCACACTGTGGCTGACCAACCACATGCTGGCAGGGGCAGATCTGACGACAGAAGCAGCCGCGCTGGAGGCTGCCCTGCTGGCCTGCGCCGCGCCCGTGGTGGTGGTATCAAACGAGGTCGGCTGGTCCATCGTGCCGG
>DOMY01000263.1 GCA_003509785.1 Gemmobacter sp. | reverse complement strand
TCCGAATATCCGGATGCCAATGTGGTGATGACCGAGGCGATCCGCATCGCGCGGGCCGAAGGGATGCTGGGCCAATCGGTGCTGGGATCGGGCCGGGCCTTCGAGCTGGAGCTGCGGGTGGGGGCCGGTGCCTATGTCTGCGGCGAGGAAACCGCGCTGCTGAACAGCCTGGAAGGCAAGCGCGGCACGGTGCGCGCCAAGCCGCCGCTGCCTGCGCTGCAGGGCTTCATGGGCCAGCCCACGGTGGTGAACAACGTGATTTCGCTGGCCACCGTGCCGGTGATCCTGGCGAAGGGGGCCGAGCATTACGCGGCTTTCGGCCTTGGCCGGTCGCGCGGCACGATCCCGCTGCAGATTGCGGGCAATGTGAAACATGGCGGGCTGTATGAAATCGCCTTTGGCCTGACCCTGCACCAGATCGTCAACGAGATCGGTGGCGGCACGGCCTCTGGCCGCCCGGTGAAGGCGGTGCAGGTGGGCGGGCCGCTGGGCGCCTATCTGGCGCCGCATCAGTTTGAAACGCCCTTCGGATACGAGGAATACAGCGGCCAGAACGCGCTGATCGGCCATGCCGGGCTGACGGTGTTCGATGACAGCGCCGATATGCTGAAGCTCGCGCGGTTCGCCATGGAATTCTGCGCCATCGAAAGCTGCGGCAAATGCACCCCCTGCCGTATCGGCGCGGTGCGCGGCATGGAAACGCTGGATCGCATCGGGCGCGGTGATGCCGCCGCCATCCCGCTGCTGACCGATCTGTGCGACACGATGAAGGCAGGTTCGCTTTGTGCGCTGGGCGGGTTCACCCCCTATCCGGTGATGTCTGCCCTGACCCATTTCCCCGACGACTTCGCAGCCCACGCCAAGGAGGCCGCCGAATGAAAGATTTCATCATCCCCGACCGCGATTTCGGCACCCCGGCTGCCAAATCGAAAACCATGGTCACGCTGACCATCGATGGCTTTGATGTGACGGTGCCGGAAGGCACATCCATCATGCGGGCGGCAGCGGAAATCGGCATCACCGTTCCCAAGCTTTGCGCCACCGACAGTGTCGAGGCTTTCGGCTCCTGCCGGTTGTGTCTGGTCGAGATCGAGGGGCGCAACGGCACCCCGGCCAGCTGCACCACGCCGGTTGCCCCCGGTTTGCAGGTGCATACCCAGACCGGCAAGCTGAAACAGCTGCGCCGTGGTGTGATGGAGCTGTATATCAGCGATCACCCGCTGGATTGCCTGACCTGTGCCGCCAATGGCGATTGCGAATTGCAGGATATGGCCGGCGCCGTGGGCCTGCGCGATGTGCGCTATGAGGCGGTCGAGACGCATTTCCGCGCCAAGGATACTTCGGGGCAGGCCAATCCGCAGTGGCTGGCGAAAGACGACAGCAACCCCTATTTCAGCTATGATCCCAGCAAGTGCATTGTCTGCAGCCGCTGCGTGCGCGCCTGTGAAGAGGTGCAGGGCACCTTCGCGCTGACCATCGAGGGGCGTGGCTTTGACAGCCGGGTGAAGGCCGGGATGACGGGCGACAGTTTCCTGTCTTCCGATTGCGTTTCCTGCGGCGCCTGCGTGCAGGCCTGCCCGACGGCGACGCTGGTGGAAAAATCGGTGATCGACATCGGCACGCCCGACCGCAGCATCGTGACGACCTGCGCCTATTGCGGCGTCGGCTGCCAGTTCAAGGCCGAAATGCGCGGTGACGAGCTGGTGCGCATGGTGCCCTACAAGCATGGCAAGGCCAACCGTGGCCACAGCTGCGTCAAGGGCCGGTTCGCCTATGGCTATGCCAGCCACAAGGACCGCATCCTGAACCCGATGATCCGCGACACGATCAATGATCCGTGGAAAGAGGTCAGCTGGGCCGAGGCGATGGAATTCGCCGCCAGCCGTATGAAAGCCATACAGGAAAAATACGGGCGCCAGTCGGTTGGCGTCATCACCTCCAGCCGCTGCACCAACGAGGAAACCTATCTGGTGCAGAAGCTGACCCGCGCGGTGTTCATGAACAACAACACCGATACCTGCGCCCGCGTCTGCCATTCGCCCACCGGCTATGGTCTGGGGCAGACCTATGGCACCTCGGCCGGGACGCAGGATTTTGATTCTGTCGAACATTGCGATGTGGCGCTGGTGATCGGCGCCAACCCGGCCTCGGGGCATCCGGTCTTTGCCAGCCGGTTGAAAAAGCGGCTGCGGGCGGGGGCGAAGCTGATCGTCGTCGATCCGCGCCGCACCGAAATGGTGGAAGGCGCGCATTACAAGGCGGCGCATCACCTGGCGCTGAAGCCCGGCACCAACGTGGCCATCGTGACGGCGCTGGCGCATGTGATCGTGACCGAGAAGCTTTACAACGAAGAGTTCATCCGCACCCGCTGTGACTGGGATGAATTCCAGGATTACATGGAATTCGCGAGCGAGCCGCGCCACAGCCCCGAAGCGGTGGAACTGCTGACCGGCGTTCCGGCGGCAGAGGTGCGGGCGGCGGCCCGGCTTTATGCCACCGGCGGCAATGCCGCGATCTATTACGGGCTGGGCGTCACCGAACATTCGCAGGGATCCACCACCGTCATCGGCATTGCCAACCTTGCCATGCTCACCGGCAATATCGGCCGGCCCGGCGTGGGGGTGAACCCGCTGCGCGGGCAGAACAACGTGCAGGGCAGCTGCGACATGGGGTCTTTCCCGCATGAACTGCCCGGTTATCGCCATGTGAAGAACGCCGATGCCCGCGCGATCTATGAAAACCTCTGGGGCGTGACCATCGACCCTGAACCGGGCCTGCGCATCCCCAACATGCTGGACGCGGCGGTCGAGGGCACCTTCAAGGGCCTGTATTGCCAGGGCGAAGACATCCTGCAATCCGATCCCGATACCAAACACGTCTCGGCCGGGCTGGCCGCGATGGAATGTGTGATCGTGCATGACCTGTTCCTGAACGAAACGGCGAATTACGCGCATGTGTTCTTCCCCGGTTCGTCCTTCCTAGAAAAGGACGGCACCTTCACCAATGCCGAACGCCGCATCAACATGGTGCGCAAGGTGATGGCGCCGAAGCAGGGCTATGCCGACTGGGAGGTGACCCAGATGTTCGCCCGCGCCATGGGGGCCGACTGGGGCTATACCCACCCGGCGCAGATCATGGAAGAAATCGCGCTGACGACGCCCAGCTTTGCCGGCGTCAGCTATGAACGGCTGGAAACCCTGGGATCGGTGCAGTGGCCCTGCAACGAAAAGGCGCCCGAAGGCACGCCGATGATGCATATCGACGGCTTCGTGCGCGGCCGCGGCAAGTTCATCCGCACCGAATATGTGGCGACGGATGAAAAGACCGGCCCGCGCTTCCCGCTGCTGCTGACCACCGGGCGCATCCTGTCGCAATACAACGTCGGCGCGCAGACCCGGCGCACCGAAAACGTGGTCTGGCATCCCGAGGATGTGCTGGAGATCCATCCGCATGATGCCGAAAACCGCGGGATCCGTGAAGGTGATTGGGTGCGCCTCGCCTCGCGCGCCGGGGAAACCACACTCCGGGCCGAGGTGACGGACAGGGTGTCGCCCGGTGTGGTCTACACGACCTTCCACCACCCGGTGACGCAGGCCAATGTCATCACCACCGATTTTTCGGATTGGGCGACCAACTGCCCCGAATACAAGGTGACGGCAGTGCAGGTTGCGCCCTCGAACGGGCCGAGCGAATGGCAGGAGGCCTATGAGGCCCAGGCCAGCCTGTCGCGCCGGANNCCCCTGCCGCGCCTGCGCTTCGGCGCGGGCGCCCTGCGCGACGGCAGCCGGGCGCTGCCGGCCGAAGTGGCGGTGGCGATCAGCTATAACGGCTCCACCCAGGCGGTGATGATGGCAACGCCTGCCGATCTGGCGGATTTCGCGCGGGGCTTCACCCTGACCGAAGGCATCGCCACGCTGGACGAGATCGAGAGCATCGAGGCAGTGGAAACCCCGCGCGGCATTGATCTGCAGATCTGGCTGGCGGGGGCAGCGGCAGACCGGCAGGCGAAGCGGCGGCGCAGCATGGCCGGGCCGGTGGGCTGTGGGCTTTGCGGCATCGACAGTCTGGAAGAGGCGATGCGGGTGGCCCGCCCCGTGCCGCCATCGGATTTCGCCATGACGCCCGCGCAGGTGATGGCCGCTGTGGCTACGCTGCCCGAGCATCAGCCGCTGCATGATGCCACCCGCGCCGCCCATTGCGCGGCCTTCTGGACGCCCGAGGGCATCGCCCTGTCGCGCGAGGATGTGGGCCGCCACAATGCGCTGGACAAGCTGATCGGCGCGCTGGCGGGCGGGGCGGCGCTGCCGCAGGCAGGCGCCGTGGTGCTGACCTGCCGCACCTCGGTCGACATGGTGCAGAAGGCCTGTGCGGCGGGCTTTCCCATCCTGATCGCCGTATCCGCCCCCACGGCGGCGGCGGTGCAGATGGCCGAGGCGGCGGGGCTGACCCTGATCGCGCTGGCCCGGCCCGACGGATTTGAACTTTTTACCCATCCCCATCGCATCACGCCGGAGGACAAGGCCGATGTCGCATGACCACAACCCGCAGACCAAACTGGTGACCATGGCGAACCAGATCGCCAAATTCATGGAATCCAAGCCCCATGCCGAAGGCGTGGCCGGGCTCGCCAGCCATATCAACGATTTCTGGGAGCCCCGGATGCGGCGCCATCTGTTCGATCTGCTGGATCAGGGCGGCGCGGGCCTGCGCCCGCTGGTGATCGAAGCCGCAGCACAGATCCGCCGCCCCGCCGCCGCCTGATCCGGCGGCGTCAGCGCCTGCCGGTCAACCGCGCCCAGAAGCCCCGCCGTTCCTGCTGTGCGCGCAGGCGGCGGGCGTCGATTTCATCCAGCTTGTTGTTCAGCCCGTCCACTGTCGGGTCGATCATGCGTTCCTTGAACTGTTCCCACATCCGCCACAGCAGGAACAGGCCACCGCCCAGCAGCGCCAGAATGATGATGTTCAGCCAGGGGATCAGCGTCACATCTGGCCCGGCCACCGGNNCCGCCAGCCGTAATGCGTGACCGCCACCCATTCCGGCGCGGTCTTCGGGCTTTCGAAATTCTTGGCCTCGGCCTGCAGGTTGGAACTGTCGTATTTGAAATAGGGCGGCCAGATCCAGCCGGTATCCTCGTTGCGGTAGACCATCACCTTGTCATTGGGGAACACTGCCTCGATGAAGCGGATATCGCGGCGGTCTGTCGTCTGGGTGGTGGTGCCGCTGTCGGGCGAGGCATAGAACATCGCATTCGCCCCCACCTCTGTCAGCCGGTTGTAGGTGCCGGTGATGCGCACCACGTCGCGGTGGGGCAGGGTGTAGTGCAGGAAGGCCACCACCACGGCCAGCAACACAAGGCGGATGCCCCATTTGATCCGGGTCCACATCTGGCAGCACTCCTCAGTCGTAGTTCACGAAATAGATGATGACGGCGATGGCGGTCAGCGGCAGAATATAGACAAGCCACAGAAGCCGGGGCCGCAGGCTGCGATCATAAGCCTGCATCCCGGATTCGATATAGGCGCTGCGCGGGCCTTGCGCATCCCCCGCATCAAACTGCTTTTCCAGCTTTTCGCGCCGCAGCGAGCGGAAATAGATCCGCAGCATCCAGTACAGGATCGTCAGCAGCACAAAGGCAATGGCCCAGGCACGAAGGATGGCAAACATCGGCAGATCAACCAGATGGGGCGGCCTGCCAAGGATAGCGGCTTCGCCCGGTGCTGGCCAGTGCCGGTTTGCCTGGCGGATCAGGCGCCGGTCCTGTGCGGATGGCGATCAGACGGGAATATTGTCGATCAGCCGCACCCCGCCGATGGAGGCGGCGGCCAGCAGGCGTGCGGGTTTTTCTGCCGAAATCACCGGGTCCAGCGTGGCGGCGGCGCGCAGTTCGACATATTCCACATCGCTGAAACCGGCCTGCAGCAGATCGGCCACCGCCCTGTCGATCTGAGCGGCGGCATTGCCACCCTCACGGATCGCCGCAGCCGTGCGCTGCAGAACGCGGTGCAGGGCCGGGGCCTGCGCCCGCGACAGCGGATCCAGCCGCAGATTGCGCGAAGACATGGCCAGGCCATCCGCCTCGCGCACGGTTTCGCAGCCCACGATTTCGACCGGCATGTTCAGATCGGCCGCCACCCGTTTGACGACCTGCAGCTGCTGCCGCNNGGCGACCATGCGTTTGACGACCTGAAGCTGCTGCCAGTCCTTCTGGCCGAAATAGGCGCGGTCGGCCTGGGTCATGCCCAGCAATTTCGTCACCACCGTTGCCACGCCATCGAAATGGCCGGGGCGCATCTGCCCCTCCATCGGTTCGCTGAGGCCGCGCAGGCTGACCATGCTGGCGAACCCCGGGGGATAGACCTCTTCGGGGGCCGGGGCGAACAGCAGATCCACACCCTCTTGCGCCAGAAGGGCGGCATCGGTCGCCTCTGTCCGGGGGTATTTGGCCAGATCATCGGGGTTGTTGAACTGCTTGGGGTTCACGAAGATGGTGACGATCACCCGATCGCAGCCGCGCTTGCCCGCGCGCACCAGGCTCATATGCCCGTCATGCAGGGCGCCCATGGTGGGCACGACACCCACCTGTTGCCCATTCGATTTCCAGCCACGCACGCGGGTGCGCAATTCAGCCACCGTCCGAAGGATCTGCATCAGGCTTTGGTCCCCTTGGCGGGCAATACATCGGCAAAGGCATGTTCGGCGGCAGGGAAACTGCGGGCGCGCACCTCGGCGGCATAATCGGCAATGGCGGCATTGGCGTCACGGCCAAGCTCGGCATAGCGCTTCACGAATTTGGGCCGGAAATCGGTGAACAGGCCCAGCATGTCATCCAGCACCAGAACCTGACCATCGCAACGCGCGCCGGCACCGATGCCGATGGTGGGAATGGGCAGCGCATCGGTGATGCGGGCAGCCAGCCCTTCGGGCACCTTTTCCAGCACGACGGCAAAGGCCCCGGCGGCTGCGACCGCATGGGCATCGGCCATCACCTTGTCGGCCTCGGCATCGCGGCCCACCACCTTGTAGCCGCCCAGCGTGTTCACCGCCTGCGGGGTCAGCCCGATATGCGCCATCACCGGCACACCGCGCGCCGTGAGAAAGGCAATGGTTTCGGCCATATGGGTGCCACCTTCCAGCTTGACGGCGGGAGCGCCGGTTTCCGCCATCAGACGGGCGGCATTGCGGAAGGCCTGCTGGGGGCTTTCTTCATAGCTGCCAAAGGGCATGTCGATGACGACCATGGATTTCTGGCTGCCGCGCACCACGGCCCGGCCATGCAGGATCATCATCTCCAGCGTCACGCCNNAGGTCGACGGCAGGCCGTGCAGCACCATGCCAAGGGAATCGCCCACAAGCGTCATGTCGCAATGGGCATCCACGATCCGGGCCATGGGGGTGGTATAGGCGGTCAGCACGACGAGCGGGGTTCCGCCCTTGCGCGCCTTCATATCGGCAGGCAGCGGCTGGCGCATCGGTGTCGAAATGCTCATGTCTCTCTTGCTCTCCCTCAAGAGGAATGGGTTGCCGCCTTATAACGGCCCGCCCCCCGCCGCGCCAGCGCAAANNAGACCGGGGCACATGGCACAGCGCCAATATGCGCGCCACGCAAACACAAGGACAGACCATGCAGCTTCTGCAACGCATCGACCGCAGCGCCGTCACTCCGGTGGAAGAGCGGCCCGACCCGGAAAAGGTGATCTCCGGTGATCCGGTGCATACGACCTGGAGCATCGAAGAGGCGGATGGCCTGTACAGCGGCATGTGGCAGGCGACGCCGGGCAAGTGGAAGGTCAGCTATGACGGGGAGTGGGAATATATCCATATCCACGAAGGCGTTTCGATCCTGACCGATCTGGACGGCAATGCCACCACGCTGAAAGCGGGCGACAGCTGGATCATCCGAGCAGGCTTTGTCGGCACCTGGGAGGTGGTGGAAACCACGCTGAAGGATTACGTCATCGTCGAGGTGTAATGCAGAAGGGCGGCCCCGGGGCCGCCCTTTCACCATCCGTGCATCGGGATGCGATCAGCCTTGCGGAGGCAGGGCACCAATCGGCAGCGTGCCTGCGCCTTGCGCGTTGATCTGGGCCGAAGCGGCCGCCGCTTCGCGGGCGATCTGTTCTTGCAGCTTCTGTTCGTTGATCGCGCGTTTGGCCGCGATTTCTTCAATCCGGCTGGCATCATAGGGGATCAGCAGACCCCATTCATCTTCCATGAACTTGCCCTCCAGCCGCTCGGATTCTTCCTGCGTGCGGGCCTTGACCACGGTGCCATTCGGCACGCGTTCGAACAGGTCGATGATATCCTGGTTGAACAGGCGGATGCAGCCGGCCGAAGTGGCGCGCCCGATGGAGCGGTTGTCGATGGTGCCATGGATGCGGAAATAGGTATCCCGCCCGCCGCGATAAAGATACAGCGCCCGCGAACCCAGCGGGTTTTCAAGCCCGCCCGGAAGACCGCCTGCATATTCGGCATAGAATTCCGGCATGGTGCGGATCATGTTCGCCGTCGGCGTCCAGGACGGCCATTTTTCCTTGCGGCTGATGACAGCGCTGCCCCGGAAGCCCAGGCCGACGCGGCCCACCGCGATGGAATAGCGCATGGCGCGGCCATTTTCCATCACGAGATACAATTTGCGCGCGAAGGGATCGACGACGATGGTGCCGGGATTTTCACCGCCGTTATAGGCAACTTCGGCCCGCGGGGGCGAGCCGATGAATTGCTTGGGATGCACGGCGGGGATCAGGAACCCGCCATCTTCGACAGCTTCATAGCCGGGGACAACTTCGGGGGCCACTGCGACAGGCGGCTGCGGGGCGCAGGCTGCCAGAAGCGGCAGGGCGATCAGGGCGAGGATGCGGAACAGGGTGAGGGACACGGGTTCAGGTCTCTTGTTTCTTTTCCGGATCAGGCCTGCAGAGCTGCCTCTGGTCAAGCCCTGTGCTGTGCTGCAGCATAAGAAATCCCCCGACCATGGCGGCCGGGGGACACAATCTTGGTCACGTTCCGGTGAAGGGTGTCAGCGCATCGTGCCGACGGACCAGAACAGGGTCTCACCCGAGCTGTCGTCGACGCCGTCATTGTCGGTGACAACCCAGCCTTCGCCGGCCGCGTCGATGGCAAAGCCTTCGACCTTTTCAGCGGTATAGCCATTCAGCACCGCCAGATCGGGGATCAGGTCGCGGACCAGTTCCTTCTTGACCACCGGCAGTTCGCCACCCAGGGCGGCGGGCTTCAGATCGGCCAGCGCCACACGGGTCAGGGTTTTCACCGCAGCGGCAGAGCCGGTGCCATTGTCGCGTTCGATCAGATAGGCGAACTCGCCGTCGATGGTGATTTCCGACAGGCCCATCCAGCGGCCTTCGGCAGGGGTTTCCAGCGGGTAATGCACGGCGCCCCAGGTTTCTTCCTCGGTGTCATAGGCCAGCAGCTTGACCATGCCCTTGGGATCATCCTTCCATTCGCGCTGCATGGCGATCCACAGGGTCTTGCCCTGCATCGCGATGCCTTCGGCGCCAAAGCGGGTTTCCACGGCCAGAAGCTCGGCGGGGAAGGGGATTTCCTTCTTGATCGCGCCTTCGGCATCCACATGATAGATCGCATGGGGGATCAGACGGTCGCTGCGCCCTTCAGAGGCCAGCCAGAAGCCGCCTTCGCCATCCACGGCAATGCCTTCCAGATCCAGCTTCTGCGCCGCATCGCCACCGCGGGTGATGATGGTCTTGGCGGTGATCTTCGCAGGCTTCGCTTTGGCGTCGATGGTATAGATCGCCGGTTCCGCGCCATAGACGCTGTCCGACACGGCATAAAGCTTGCCCGCTTCGGCCGGATCGGCGGCGAGGCCCGACAGGGCGCCCCAGCCCAGCAGCTCTTCGGTGCCTTCCGAGGAGATCATCGGATAGGCGGCCTGTGCATCGGAGGCTTCATAGATCATGACATGGGCGCGCACGCCGCCATCTTCGATCAGGTCAACTTCGTTGGCCGAAACGAACAGGTTGCGCGACGGGATCGCCACCAGACCTTCGGGGCTGATACCCGAGGGCAGCAGCTGGGTCAGAGCCGGGGCGGCCGGATCGGTGATGTCATAGACGCCGATGATCGAAGAGCGTTCCGACGCCACAAAGGCCATCGGCTTGTCACCGAAGGTGGCGATCTCGATGGATTCCGGCTCGATGCCCTTCTTGTTGCGGTGATCGGGGTAATGGCCGATTGCGGCAATGGCGCGTTCCAGCCCGGCGCCGTTTTCATGGGCCACGCTGCCGTCACGGTTGAACACGGTCCAGCCACGGGCGCCGCCGTTCCAGTCACCTTCGTTGGCGGTGATGATGCGGTCATTGCCCAGCCATTGCACGCCATCGGGCTCGCGCAGGGCGCCTTCCATCTTGCCGGTGAAGCGCAGCGCGCCGTCTTTCTTGGTGTCCACGCCCTCCAGATCGGCAGCGCCGGCCGAGAAATGCGAGGCCACTGCACCATCGGCGCCGATGATGACGACGTGGTTGTTTTCCTGCAGCGTGACGACGATCTCGCCCGCTTCGTTCACATCCACATATTCCGGCTCCGGGTCTTCGGCGCCGATTTCGGCCAGCCCGGTCATCTCGATCTTCTGCAGGGCGGCGCAATCCAGCGCGCCATCCTTGACCGGCAGCTTGACCACAAAGCCTGCGGGCATCTGCGGCAGGCCGCCATCCCCGGCGTCTTCGTCCCGCTCGTTCTCGATGGCCACGGCGATGAAGCTGCCATCCTTGGCGCGGGCCACCGAATCCGGCTGGCCGCCCAGATCACATTCGGCCACCACGGCCTTGGTCGCCAGATCCACGGTCACCAGCTTGCCCGAAGGCGCGGTGTAGCTTTCCGAGGTATTGACGCCGACATACACCTTGCCGTCGATTTCCTGCGCGGTGGTGGGTTCACCGCCCACATCGACATTGCCCAGAGCCTTCGGCGCCTTGGGGTCGGTGATGTCGATCAGGCCGATCACGCCCAGCGGGCTGTCGGAATAGATCAGCGTCATGCCGTCTTCGGTGGCGGTGATGATCTCGGCGCTGGTCGGGCGCGATTTGTCTTCGCCCTCGGCCATGTTCATCGGGGTGGCGAAGCTGGCGATGCGGTGAAACACCGGATCTGCCAGCGCGGGCGATGCGGCGACAAGCGCAAGCGCAGAAGTGAAGGTCAGGAAACGCATGGGGCATCCTCAAGCTGTGATGGCGGAGGGATGACCGCTGTGGGTAACGCAGCCGTGAAGCGGGGATGACCGTTTTACGACGATGGGCGCAGCGGCCTTGCCCGGATGCTCGCGGCCTTGTGTCCGGCGGTTGCGTCGACAGGGCGGGGGCTGTTTGGTAACAGGAGCCATGTCCCTTTTGCGTTCCATATGTCTTGCCCTGCTGGTGCTTGCGGTTCTGCCGTGGGGCGCTTTTGCTGCGGCGCAGGACAAAGGCGCTGCCATGCGGCAGGCCTTGCACAGCGCGCGGCAGGCCGATGTGACCCTGCCGCAGGTGGTGGCAGAGGTGCCCCTGCGCATTGCCGCCATTGTGCACAGATGCCGCACGGCCACGGTTCCGGGGTCATTCTGCCATCCGGTGATGGTTGCGCCGCCTGTCTCTGTGGTGGTGCCGCCTCAGGGCGGCCATCCGCATGGTTGGACCTTGGCAGGGGGCTGGCGCACCGGGGTCATTCCACCCGTGCAGAAGAAGCCGCCGCGCCAGATCTGAAACCCGCCGCGGCGCGCGATGCGCCGTTTCCCGGTTCCACATCTGGATCGTTTCCGCCTCTGAAGGACAGTTTCATGATCTCTCGCCGCATGTTCGTGGCTGCGGGCGCTTCCGCCGCCTTGTCGGCCTGTGCTGCCCCTGTGCCGCCCGCCCCACCCGTGCCGGAAAAGCCGGTCTATCCACCGCTGCCTGCGCATTATGGCGCGATCACGGACGAGCCGCATCCGGTGCCCGCCGTGCCAGAGGGCATCGTGCCGCCGCATCTGTGGCGTCAGCAGGTAGAAAACCCCTATCCCGATCAACCGCCCGGCACGATCATCGTCGATCCTTCGGCGGGGATGCTGCATCTGGTGGAAAGCCCGGAAACCGCGATGCGCTATGGCGCGGGCACCGGCGCCGATGCCTTTTCATGGGATGGCGATGCGCGGTTGCAGTTCACCCGCGTCTGGCCGGTGTGGAAGGCGCCGGATTCGATGATCGCCCGCCGCCCGGAATTTGCGCCCTATTCGGTGGCCAATGGCGGGATGCCCGGCGGGCCGGGCAATCCGCTGGGCGCGCGGGCGCTGTATCTGTTCCAGAACGGGCAGGATACGCTCTATCGCATCCATGGCGCCTGCGAGCCGAAATATCTGGGCAAGGCGGTATCTTCGGGCTGCATCCGGCTGCTGGATCAGGACATCATCGACCTGCACCGCCGGGCAAGCCACGGCGCCCGCGTGCGTGTCTTGCCCGCCGAGGCACCCGCCGCGCTGCGCGTGTTGTACTAAGACCGGATGCAGGGTCAGGCAGCATCCCCCTGCCTGACCCTGCAAAACGTGGCGGGCGTCAGCCGACCACGTTGAAGGACGGGCCGTAGGGATATTTGGTAATATCCTCGGCGCCATCCTCTGTGATGAACAGGATGTCATGCTCGCGGTAGCCGCCCGCGCCCGGCTGACCTTCGGGGATGGTCAGCATGGGTTCCATGCTGATGACCATGCCGGGTTCCAGCACGGTGTCGATATCTTCGCGCAGCTCCAGCCCGGCCTCGCGGCCATAGTAATGCGACAGCACCCCAAAGCTGTGGCCATAGCCGAAGGTGCGGTATTGCAGCAGCTGCCGCTCTTCCAGGAAGGTGTTGATCTTGGCCGTCACCTCGGCGCAGCTGGCACCGGGTTTCAGCAGCGACATGCCGTATTCATGGGCAGCCACATTCGCCTCCCAGATCTTCAGGCTGGCCGCATCCACCTCGCCCACGAACATCGTGCGTTCCAGCGCCGTATAATAGCCCGAGATCATCGGGAAGGTGTTCAGGCTGAGGATATCGCCGCGCTGCAGCTGCCGTGCGGTGACCGGGTTATGCGCGCCGTCGGTATTGATGCCCGACTGGAACCAGACCCAGGTATCCCTATATTCGGCCTCGGGGAAACGCTTTGCGATCTCCAGCTCCATCGCGTCACGCCCGGCCATGGCCACGTCGATTTCGCGGGCACCGACGCGCACCGCCTCGCGGATGGCAAAGCCGCCCACATCGGCCACGCCCGCGCCATGGCGGATCAGATCCAGCTCTGCCTGGGATTTGCGCATCCGTTGCTGCATGGTGGCAGGCGCGATATCCACCCCGCTCGACGGGCGGAGGAAATGGTTCAGCTTTTCGCTTTGCACCAGGGTCAGGTGATCGGCCTCGCAGCCGATGACGCGGCCGGTGCCGGTGACGGACAGGATGGCGCGCCAGTAATTGTCGCGCTGCCAGTCGGTATAGGTGATGTTGTCGCCATGGCAGCGCCGCCAGGGTTGGGCCGCATCGATGCCCGCGCTGATGGTCACGCTTTCGCTGGCGGTGACAACCAGCCCGTAAGGTCGCCCGAAAGAGCAATACAGAAAGCCCGAGTAATAGGCGATATTGTGCATCGAGGTAAAAACGCAGGCGTCGATGCCCTGATCCGCCATGGTGGCACGCAGCCCGGAAAGGCGCGCCTCATATTCGGCAGCGGCAAAGGGCAGAACCCGGTCACCCTGATGAAAGCGATAGAACTGCGGACGTTCCGTCATGTCAGACCTCACAACTGGGGTCTGGCCTGTATGGCTGCGAGACCCCGAAAGATCCCGGCGTACAGGACTTGAGCAGGTTGCCCTGCCAGCGGCGGGGCAATGCCCCTGCGGCGACGCCATCGCCACGGCTGTGCAGCAAGGATCGCCGAACTGCGCCTTCTGTGCAAGGAAAAACCGCAGGTCGGCTGCGGCGGAATTGAATCGAAATGCCCGGATGATCTGCTTGCCAGCGGCTGGCTTTCGTGNNAAACTGGTGGAGTAATTGGGGTGCGGCATTCATCCTGGGGATGTAACATGGGCAGCTATCCGGTTCAGGGAATGGTCTATAACGGGTCGGTGCTGGCCACCAATCTGCTGTCGAACAAGACCACGCTTGTCCTGTCTTCGTTCGGGCCGATGAACAGCCTGACCATCACGGATGCCAATGACAAGCTGACCCTCGGTGAAACCGTGCAGTTCGGCGGCAATGACTATGTCATGATCGGGTCGGGCACAGCGCAGCCGGGCATCAGCCTTCTGGGGCTGACGATCCCGACCGGCACCGCGCGGGATCTGGTGGTGGTGCAATCCGCTACCACCGGAAAGCTGCATTTCCTTTTCCCGGATGGGGTGCCCAATGCCACGGGCATGATTGCGCTGGTCGTCGATGTCGATCCCATCGGCTATGATCTGGGCGACAACGGCCCCTTGTGCTTTGCGGCAGGCACGCGGATTTCCACGCCCACCGGCCCGGTCTGGGTGGAAGATCTGGCCTGGCGGCAACAGGTGCTGACGGCGGATGGCCGGTCGGCCCGGGTGCTTGCGGTGATTGCCGAGCCTGCCCCCCCCGGATCTTCGGCGCGGCATATGGCGGTGCGCANNTCAGGGGCCTTTGGCCCCGGTTTGCCCGCCTGCGATCTGCGCCTGTCGCAGCAGCACAGGGTTGCGGTCAGCGGTCCGGGGCTGGAGCTGATGTTCGGCCTGTCGGCGGCGCTGGTGCCTGCGGCGGCGCTGGTTGATTTTCACCAGATCGGGTTTGAACCGCCGCAGCAGGTGCCGGTGTATTATCATCTGTTGTGTGACCGGCACTGTCTGGTGCTGGCCGAGGGACTGGCCGCTGAAACCTTGCTCTGGCCCGAAGCCGACGCCCAGCAGATCCCGCCCGAGGATCGCAGCCGGATCGAACGGCGCTTTCCCCAACTGGCCACGGAATCGGCGCAGCCCTGCCTGCCGCAGCTTTCCCTGCGCGAGGGGCGGTTGCTGCTGCGCGAAACCCGCAATCTGCGCGGCTGGGAGGTGGAGATCGGCAATCCCGCCCGGTTCGACAGCAAGGGGCAACTGGCCCGCCGTCTCGCCCGGATCTGAGAGCCGGCTTGCGTCGCCCTGCGGTCTTTGCCAGCTTTGCGCAAAACGGGGGGCCGGACATGCGGGCAGGCAGGCGCAATCTGATTACCGATGTGGCAGGGCTGCGCGTAGGGCAGGCCCATGACCCGGTGCTGCGCAGCGGGGTAACGGTGCTTCTGGGCGATGCGCCCTTTACGGCTGGCGTCTGTGTGATGGGCGGGGCGCCCGGCACGCGGGAAACCGATCTGCTGGCGCCCGACCGGCTGGTGCAACAGGTGGATGCCATCACGCTTGCCGGCGGATCGGCCTTCGGGCTGGATGCGGCCTCGGGCGTGGCGGACGGGCTGCGCGCCATGGGGCGGGGTTTTGTGGTGGGCGATCAACGGGTTCCGATCGTGCCGGGGGCCATTCTGTTCGATCTGCTGAACGGCGGCGACAAGCGGTGGGACCGCAACCCCTATGCCCCTCTGGGCCGTTGCGCGCTGGAGGCTGCGGCCGAAGATTTCGCGCTGGGCACCGCCGGGGCGGGCTATGGCGCGGCGACGGCGCAGTGGAAGGGCGGGCTTGGCTCTGCCTCTTGTATGCTGGACAGTGGCATCACCGTGGGGGCGCTGGTGGCGGTCAACGCGCTGGGATCGGTGACAGTGGGCGACGGGCCGCAGTTCTGGGCCGCACCCTGGGAAATCGACGAGGAGTTCGGCGGGATCGGCCTGCCCGCGCAATTCCCCGCCATGGCCGAGGTGATGCCGATGAAACGGCAGGGCGAGGCGACCACGATTGCCATTGTTGCCACCGATGCGCGGCTGACCCAGGCCGAGGCGCAGCGGATGGCCACCGCCGCACAGGATGGCATGGCGCGGGCCATCGTGCCGTCACATACGCTGCTGGATGGGGATCTGGTCTTTGCGGCGGCAACCGGACAGCGCGATATGGCCGATCCGCTGCGCGATCTGTTCCAGATCGGCCATGCCGGTGCCTGCTGCCTGTCCCGCGCCATTGCGCGCGGGATCTTTGCGGCGCGGCAGATGCCGGGCGACCGGCAGCCAAGCTGGCATGAACGCCACGGCTGAAGTCAGGCGGGCTGGGCCGCGCCAAGGCCGCTTTCGCCACTGCCAAAGCTGAGCAGACGGCGCAGCACCACGGTATTCCGGCCCGAACGCTTGGCATCATAAAGCGATTCGTCGGCCTGTTTCAGCGCGAAATCCACTGGGCCCTGCGCCTGTGTCCAATGGGCGCCACCGACGCTGGCAGAGACTTTCAGCATCCGGCCATCGGGCAGCGCCACCTTGAGCCGCAGGCTTTCGCAGATCCGCCAGGCGGCCTGAAGCGCATCCTGTTCGGCCACATCCGGCAGCACGACCACGAATTCCTCGCCGCCATAGCGCAGCACGCTGTCCTTCTGGCGCGTGGCCTGCCGCAGGGCGGCGCCAACATGGCGCAAGACGATATCGCCGGCATCATGGCCATACTCATCATTGATCGACTTGAAATGATCGAGGTCGATCAGCAGCAGCCCGGTGCCCCGTGCACTTTTCACATCACAAGCAAGGGCATAGCTGTCCCCCAGCGCCCGCCGGTTCAGCAGGCCGGTCAGCGGATCGGTGTCCGCCTCTTCCTGCGTCTGTTGCAGGCGCTGCCCCATGGCCAGAACCAGCCGGTTGCTGCGCATCATCAGCCGCCCGATCTCGTCACGATAGCGCGAAGGCAGCAACGGCGCCGACCCCTGCGATTCAAAGGTGCGCAGGGTTTCGTCGATCTGGAACAGGGGCGACAGCACCGCCCGCAGGGCGGCCAGCGTGCCCACGGTTCCCGCCAGGGTGGCCAGCAGCAATACCAACAGGTCTTCGACACGGGTGGCCAGCATCCCCGATGTTACCAGCACATAGCCGACCATCACGATCAGCGGCACATGGATGCCGACAAAGGCGAGTGTGAACACCTTTGCCGTGAAGCTGAGGGGGAACAGCCGGTCCAGAAGAGCGTAAAGTTTCATGTGATTGTCCTCTCCTTCGCTGTTCAGGCTCTGCCTTGAAAGATAACAGGCTTTTAACATCACACGGCAAGGGAGAGGCATCATCCTGACGTCAGCGTGGCGGCATTGTGGCAGGGGCCCCGCCTTCAAAAATATTCGGCCGGGAATAGTCGCAGGGGGCTTCCTGCATCTGCAGATGCAGCAAATTTCCCGTATAGGCATGGGCGCGGGCCACATCTTCGTCAAATTCGATGCCCAGCCCCGGTGATTCGGGCGGCAGGATGTAGCCCTCTTCCCAACGGATCGAATTGCGAATCAGCTTCTGGTGGAAACTGCCGCCGGTTTCGATGGTTTCCGCAATCAGAAGGTTCGGGATCGAGGCGGAAAGATGCACATTCGCCGCCCATTCCACCGGACCTGCATAAAGATGCGGCGCCATTTCGGCGTTGAAGATCTCGGCCATGGCCGCAATCTTCTTCGCCTCCCAGATGCCGCCCACACGGCCCAGGGCCGGTTGCAGGATCTTGACGCCACCCGCGCGCAGCAGCGTGCCGAATTCGGCCTAGGTGGTCAGCCGCTCGCCTGTGGCCAGCGGCACCCGCACCGATTTTGCCACTTCGGCAAATTCCAGCAGATTGTCCGGCGGGATCGGCTCTTCGTACCACAGCGGGTTATAGGGCTCCAGCTCGCGGCCCATGCGGATGGCGCCGGGGGTGGTAAACTGGCCATGGGTGCCGAACAGGATATCCGCCCGATCCCCGATGGCACCGCGCACCGCCTTGCAGAAGGCCACGGACCGGGTGATGTCGCTCATCGACGGCTCGTGGCCGCCGCGGATGGTATAGGGGCCGGCCGGATCGAATTTCACCGCCGTGAACCCCAGATCGACAAAGCGCCGCGCCGCGCCTGCCGCCGCCTCGGGGTCGCCCCAGAAGGCCGCGCTTTCCTGCCCGGGTTCGGGGTAAAGATAGGTATAGCTGCGGATGCGGTCATTCATCCGCCCGCCCAGCAACGCCCAGACCGGCCGACCGCGCGCCTTGCCCAGAATATCCCAGCAGGCGATCTCCAGCCCGGAAAATGCCCCCATCACCGTCGGATCGGGGCGCTGAGTAAAGCCGGCCGAATAGGCGCGGCGGAACATCAGCTCGATATTCTCCGGGTTTTCGCCCTGCATATGGCGTTCAAATACATCGGCGATCACCGCCTTCATCGCCGCAGGCCCCACGGTCGAGGCATAACATTCGCCATAGCCCACAATGCCGCAGGCGGTGGTGAGCTTCGGGAAGATCCAGTAGCGGCCCCCCCAGCCCGGAGCGGGCGGGGCGACGACGAAGATTTCAAGATCCTGCAGTTTCATGGGCGGCCCTTCTGGATGGCGCGGCCGGGGGTTTCACACCCCCGGACCCCCGTGGGATATTTGGTCCAAGATAAAGGCAGGTTAGGGGGCCGGTTGCGGCGCGGCGCGCGTTTTAGCGACAAAGACTGCCGTGGCGGCGACCATGATGAGCGCCGACAGCAGGAAGGGCGCGCCGGGCCAGTAGACGGGCGCGGTGGGATGGGTGAACATCCCGAAGATCCAGGTCATCACCAGTGGCGCCAGAATGGTGGCCAGCGCATTGAGCGAGGCAATGGCGCCCTGCAGTTCGCCCTGCTGATCCTCGGGTGTGTTGCGCGACATCATGGCGGCCAGCGTCGCGCCGGTGACGCCACCCAGAGCGGTGAAGGGGGTGAAGGCCAGCGCCCAGAAGCCCGATCGCACGAAGGCATAGAAGCCATAGCTGGAGATTTCGACCAGCATCCCGAACAGCGCCGTCTGTCTTTCGCCCAGGCGGGAGATCATCGGCTGCACCAGCAGCGCCTGCGCGCCCGCCATGCACAGGCCAAAGATCGCCAGCGAAATGCCGATCCACCAGGCATCCCAGCCAAAGGCGGCGGTGCCGTAAAAGCTCCAGATCGCGGGCCAGACGGTGAAGGTGACGGCATAAAGGAAATGCACCGCCAGCAGCGCCTGCAGGCCGGGCAGCCGTTTCAGCGCGGCCAGCGCCCCCAGCGGATTGGCGCGGCGCAGCGTGAAGGCCCGGCGCAGGCCCGGGGCCAGCGATTCGGGCAGCACGATCAGGCCGAAGATCAGATTGGCCGAGGCAAGCATCGCCGCTGCCCAGAACGGCGCGCGGCTGTCGATCCCGGCCAGCAGGCCGCCCATCCAAGGGCCCGCCACGAAGCCCGCCCCGAAAGCCGCGCCGATCAGGCCGAAGCGGCGGGCGCGGTCATCGGGGGCGGAAATATCGGCGACATAGGCATTGGCGGTGCTGTGGGTGGCGGCGGCGATCCCCGCGATGATCCGCCCGATCAGCAGCAGCCAGACGGTATGGGCCAGCGCCATCAGCACATAATCCAGCGCCATCACCGCCAGCGACACCAGCAGCACCGGGCGGCGGCCAAAGCGATCTGACAGATTGCCGATCACCGGGCCGCACAGAAACTGCATCACCGCAAAGGCCGTGGCCAGCACCCCGCCCCATAGCGCCGCCTCGGCGAGCGTCTGGCCCGTCACCTCGGTCAGCAGATCGGGCATCACGGGAAAGATCAGCCCGATGCCGATGGCATCCAGCAGCACGGTCATCAGGATGAAGCTGAGGGCAAGGTTCTGGCGCATGGCACTTCCGGGGCAAGGGCTGTGGACCCTAGACCTGACGGATTCCTGCGGCAAGGGTGTGAATGGCCTGCGCCAGAGCCTGGGGCTGGGCAAAGAACGGCGCATGGCCGTNNTCCTGTTCTGCGGGCGGGATGGCGCGATCTTCGGTGCAGATCACATAGGCGCGCGGCATCTGCGGCAGATGGCGCAGGGCCAGCGCGGTTTCCTGCGGGCGCACGGGTTCGGGGTGCAGATGCGTCAGCGCGCGGGGCAGGGTGTCGGGCGGGCAATCGTGGTAGAACAGATCGGCCAGCCGGTCTTCGGCAAAGGTAAAACTGCGGCGGTCGGGCGACAGGCGGTAACTGCCGCGCATCGGATTTTCGGCCTGGGCCCGCCGCATCTGCGCCAGGCTTTCGCCGCTGCGGGGCACATAGGCGCAGATGAAGATGATCCCCGCCACACGCTCTGGCGCAGCCTCGGCGGCGGCGGCGGCGGCAAAGCCCCCGGCGGAATGGGCCACCAGCATCGCCGGGCGGTCGATCCGGGCCAGAATGGCCTGGGCATGGCCGTCAAGGCTGGCGGTGGCCGGATCGCGCGGCAGGTCGATGGCGTGGGCATCGCTGAAAAACGGCAAGACCTGCTGCCAGCACCAGGCACCATGGCAGGCACCGGGGATGAACAGGAAGGGTGGCGCGAATGTTGCGGGATCAGACATGGCCAATACGCCGCAGAAAGCCCCCGACAGCCTCGGCAAAGGCGGCGGGTTGATCCACCGGGGGCAGGTGGCCGGTGCCGCGGATCAGCCGAAACTCGGCGCCCGCCATCAGATCGGCGGGTTCGCGCACCAGATCGG
>DOMY01000156.1 GCA_003509785.1 Gemmobacter sp. | reverse complement strand
CATGGCAGGAGAGCCGCTTGCCCCGCAAATCCCCGCAAGATCCGCGCTATGCCACCAGCCGCCTGTTTTCCCGGCTCTGGTCCGGCTATCTGAAACCCCATGCCGGCATGATGGCCTTCGCCTTCCTGCTGATGGTGATCGAGGGCAGCACCCTGGGCGCCCTGTCCTGGCTGCTGGTGCCGCTGTTCGATCAGGTCTTCACACCCGGCGGATCGGGGATGCTGCTCNNGATGCTGCTCTGGGTCGGGCTGGCGATCTTCGGCCTGTTCGTCGTGCGGGCCATCACCTCGATTGCCGCGAAAACCACGCTCACCGCCATTGCGCAGAAAAGCTCCACCGCGATGCAGGTCGATCTGCTGGCACATGTGCTGACGCTGGACACCCGCTTCTTTCAGGAAAACCCGCCCGGCGCGCTGATGGAACGGCTGGTGGGCGATACCGGCGCAGTGCAGCGTGTCTGGTCTGCCGTGATCGTCGGCGTCGGGCGCGATCTGGTGGCGCTGGTGTCGCTGTTCGTGGTCGCGCTTGCCATCGACTGGCGCTGGACGCTGGCGGCGCTGATCGGCGCGCCTGCGCTGGTGCTGCCCGCCATCGTGATCCAGCGCTATATCCGCCGCAAGACCCGGCAGATGCGCGAACAATCGGGCGACCGCACCACCCGCCTGGACGAGATCTTTCACGGCATCATGGCGATCAAGCTGAACCGCATGGAAGAGTATCAGACCGGCCGCTTCCGCCGCATCGCGGGCGCCATCGTGCGGGCCGAGGTGAAGATGATGCTGGGCCGGTCCACCGTGCCCGCGCTGATCGACATTGTCACCGGCATCGGCTTCTTCACCGTGCTCTGGCTCGGCGGGCGCGAGATTGCCGAGGGCACCCGCACCACGGGCGAATTCATGGCCTTCTTCACCGCCATGTCGCTGACCTTTCAACCCCTGCGCCGTCTGGGCGACATGGCCGGGGTCTGGCAGATCGCCGCCGCCAGCCTGGAACGGCTCTATCGCCTGTTCGACCTGCCGCCTGCCGCCCGCCCCCGCGCGGGCACCGTGCAGCCCACCGATACCCCGCCCGAAATCCGCATCGAAAACCTTCACTTCGGCTATGGCGAAACCCCGGTGCTGAACGGTCTCAGCTTCACGGCAGAGGCGGGCAAGATGACCGCCCTTGTCGGCGCCTCGGGGGCTGGCAAATCCACCGTCTTTCACCTGCTCACCGGGCTGGCCGAACCCGATGCCGGCCAGATCACGCTGGATGGCCGCGATATCGGCGGCATGACGCTGGCCGACCTGCGCCGCCAGTTCGCCGTGGTCTCGCAGGATTCCATGCTGTTCGATGAAACCATCCGCGAAAACATCGCCCTTGGCCGCGAAATCGCGGCTGAACGGCTGCGACAGGCCTTGGATCATGCCCATGTGGCCGAATTCGTGGCAGGCCTGCCGCAGGGCCTTGATACGCCCGCAGGCCCGCGCGGCTCGTCCCTGTCGGGCGGACAGCGGCAGCGGGTGGCGATTGCCCGTGCCCTGATCTCGGATGCGCCCGTGCTGCTGCTGGACGAGGCCACCTCGGCGCTGGATGCACAATCCGAAACGCTGGTGGCCGATGCCTTGCACCGTCTGGGCGATGGCCGCACGCGGCTGGTGATCGCGCACCGGCTTGCCACAGTTCGCGATGCCGACCGGATCGTGGTGCTGGACCATGGCCGCGTGGTGCAACAGGGCACGCATGATGAACTTCTGGCCGAGGGCGGGCTTTATGCCGATCTCTACCGGCTGCAATTTCAACCCTGACGCCCTATATCTGTCCCGCGCACAGGAGAGAATGATGACCGGCGAAACCGATCCCACCCGCCGCCTTGCCCTTGTTGGCGGGCCGGATGCCCTGCCCTTCCTGCAAGGGCTTGTCACGAATGATGTGCTGCGGCTGAAAGCGCCGGGCATCGTCTATGCGGCGTTGCTGTCGCCACAGGGCAAATACCTGGCGGATTTCTTCGTGGTGAATACCGGCGATGCCCTGCTGCTGGATCTGCCGGGCGCGCTGGCCGATGCCACGCTGAAACGGCTGACGATGTACCGGCTGCGCGCGGCTGTCACGCTGGCGCCCTGCGATCTGGTGGTCACCCGGGGGCTGGGCGATGCCCCGCCCGGCGCCCTGCCCGATCCGCGCCACCCCGCCCTTGGCTGGCGCGCCTATGGCGCCCCCGGCAGTGAAGCGCCCGGCGGGGCACCTGCCATCGACTGGGCCTCGATCCGCGTCGCCCATGTCATCCCCGAAACCGGGGCCGAATTGATCCCTGATGAGACCTTCATCCTCGAAGCCGGGTTCGAGGCGCTGCATGGCGTCGATTTCCGCAAGGGCTGCTACGTCGGGCAAGAGGTGACGGCGCGGATGAAGCACAAGACAGAACTGCGCAAGGGCCTGATCCGCGTGAACATCGCAGGCAGCGCACCGGTCGGCACCCCCATCCTGCTGCCCGACGGGCGCGAGGCCGGGCGGCTGGGCACGCAATCGGGCGGCCGCGCGCTGGCCCATCTGCGCTTTGACCGGCTGGCGGGTCCGTTGACGGCGGACAGCGCCGTTATCACGGCAGAGTGAACGAATTATTACGCCCCGGCTCAGGCCGGAAATGCGGCCTTCCGCTAGGGCATATGCACAAAGGCAAAACCTTGTCAAATGCTTGAAATGTCTAAATCCTGCCCCATATTTCGGCAGGATTACCGCTTTCTGCCTATCGGATATCTCCGGTTAGCGCCACAACCCATGCAGCAAACGCATGGCAGACATGCTACTGGTGGCATACCGAATCACGGGGCATAGGCGTAGACACCCCGAACGCCGAACATGCAAGAGCAAGAACAGGATAAAGAAATGGCTGACTTCATCGACGGCACCGCATTCAACTATGAACAAGGTCAACGCGCGCGCAAGCTGTTTGCCGCTGTCGTTCTTGCCGCTCTGGATGATGCGATCGCCGATGACAAGAAATATGGCAACGGGCCGGAACAGATTGCCCGCTGGGCGCGGTCGCGCGATGGGCGCGAAGTGCTGTCCTGCGCCGGGATCGACCCGAATGAACGTGTTGTGAAAGGCCTGATGGAATTCGTGGGCAAGGGTGTGCGCACCTCTGTTGCGCTGTCGCGCGAAGAAAGCGAACGCCGCCACGCGCTGGAACACGACCACGCCGAAGCTGCCTGATCCCTTTCAGGCAGCGGCTTCAGAAAAAACGCGCCCCAAGGGGCNNTTTTTCATTTTGCGATGCGGGTCAGGTTCAGCTCAGATCGCGGGCCAGCAAGGCGCGGTTCAGTTCGGCCCGCACCAGCTTGCGCACATTGCGGGTGATGCGTTCCCCCAGCGCGCCCTGCAGCTCCTCGCGGATGATGTCGCGCACCAGATCGCGCACCACCTCTTCGTCGATCAGAAAATCCTCAGAACCCAGGAATTCCGGCTCCGCCTCGTGGCGCCGCTCCGGCTCTGCCGGGGTGGCCAGGATTTCGGCCACAGCGGCGGCTTCCGCCAGATCGGCCAGATGGGCATCCATCGGCGCCGCAGGCTCTGGCGGTGCTTCTGCTGCCTCCAGCGGCCAGGCGCCGTCTCGCCAGCTGTCATCCCGCCAGCCCGTCTCGCGCCATTCTTGCGCCAGATGCAGCGGCTCTACCACTTCGGCGTCTTCGACGCTGTCAAGATCCACCTCAACCGTATCCGGCTGCGGCCAGTGCAGATCACCGGCATAGGCCATGGTCTCGGGCGGGTCTTCCTCCTGCAGACTGGCAGGTTCCGGCGCTGCCGCAGGCTCATACACCGGCTCTGGCTCCGCCGCGCGTCCGGGCACCACCCGCAGCGCGGGCGTCAGCAACAGCCGCCCCGAAGGCGCCTGCCGTGCCTGCCCCCCATGCCCCGGCCTCAGATCCTCTGACACCAGACGGCGGATAGAGGACAGCACATCCTCGATCTCAACAGAACTCATTGCTTCGCTCATGCCTGCCCCGCCCTTTTGTCAAAGCAGAGTAACCGCAGCCCGCCTCTGCCGCAAGACGATGGCGGCAGGGCGGTTAACATGGGCGCAACCGCGCCGGGCAATCACTCTTGCCCCAGCGCCTTCAGCACGCGGTCCAGCTGCTGCCCCTGGAACGAGGCCGGCGCATCCTTCACCGCATTGTAATAGGCGGTCACATCATAGGTCGGGATGCCAAGGTTCAGCTTTTCCACCGTCAGCAGGCCGGTCGTCGCCAGCACGCTGTACAGGCTGTAATACCGCTCCGCTTCCGATTGGATCCGCGCCGCCCGGGCGTTCAGCAGATCCTGTTCGGCATCCAGCACTTCCAGCGTGGTGCGGGCGCCCAGCTTGGCTTCCTCGCGCACGCCTTCAAACGCCACCTGCGCCGCCTCGATCTGACGACTGTTGCCCGCGATCTGCGCGGCCAGCACATCCACCGAAGACCAGGCGTTGGAAACGTTCTGCTCCACCGTGACCGTGGTGTTCAGCAGGGCCGACCGCTGCGCCTCGCGCTGGGCCTGCGCCCGGCGCAGCAGCGACGACAGCCGCCCGCCGGCATAAAGCGTCTGGCTCATGGAAACCCCGGCCTGCGCATAATCATAGTCGCGCGACTGGTTGGTGGCCGCAACGCCCACACTGGTCGACAGACCGATGCTGGGCTTCATGTTGGCCTTGGCCAGCTCCACGTTCAGATCGGCCACTTTCACCGAATGCTGCGCCTCGATCATGGTGGGATGATTGCGCATGGCGATGCTGACCGCCTCTTTCAGGCTGCCCGGCAGACGCGGTGCCGCAGGCAGCGGCGCCAGTTTCACCGGATAGGCGCCGGTCAGCGCCCGATAGGCCTCGCGCGCCACCAGCAGATCGCCCTCGGCCGCCGCCATGGCCGCCCGCGCCTCGCCCAGCGCCGATTCCGCCAGCGCCACATCGGTGCGCGTCACTTCGCCCACCTCGAACCGGTCTTCAGAGGCTTTCAGCTCTTCGCCGATCACCCGCACGTTGTTGCGGCGCAGATCCACGATTTCCTGCGCCAGCCGCACATTCACATAGGCCTGAACCGTGCCCAGCAGAACCTGCTGTTCCACGCCCACAAGGCTGGCGCGGGTCGCCAGAACCGATTCCTTCGCCACGGCGATACCTGCCGCGGAACGACCGAAATCATACAGCGTCAGTTCGGCCGAAAGCTCAAGCGAACCATTTTCGATGATCGTGTTCGTCGGCACCTGCTGCACCGAGCGGACCTGCTTGCTGGCACTGGCAACGAAATTCACCACCGGCCGCAGCGCCGCAACCGAGGTTGCCACATCTTCATCCGCCGCACGCAGCAGGGCGCGGTTCTGATCCAGAAGATGCGAATTCTTGTAGGCCGCGATCAGCGCATCCGCCAGTGTTTCAGACTGTGCCGCCGGGGCCACTGCCATAATCACCGACGCGGCACNNCCCGCCGCCAGCATCTGCCTCATTCCGAACATCCACTGCTCCCGTTTCTGGGCCGGCACGCGGTCAGAGCGTGAAGGCCCTCTTGGCCACGAAGCCCGGAAGAACCGGCGCTGCGGCGTTGAAGACATAGCGCCAGGTCACCTGGCCGTCGATCTTGTACCCCACCCGGGCCACCCCGAGAGAGCCTTCCATGAACAGGCAGCCGATCCGGCCACCTTCCTTGATCTGCGCCAGCAGCCCGGCCGGCACGGTTTCCACCGCCCCCTGCAGGGTGATCACATCATAGGGCCCGGCCTTGGGCGCGCCATCGGCCAGTTTGCCCACGATCACGGCAGCATTATCGACACCATGCGAGGACAGCGTGCGCTGCGCCTCGGCGGCCAGCGCCTCGTCTTCTTCCACGGCAACAACGGCTTCGGCCATCCGGGCAATCACCGCCGTCGAATAGCCCAGCCCGCAGCCCAGGTCGAGAACGGTCTCGTCCGGCTGTATGTCCAGTGCGTCCAGCATTTTGGCCAATGTGCGCGCATCCAGCACCACACGCCCGCCGCCGATCACCACATGCTCGCCCATATAGGCGGCTTCGCGTTTGTCGGCAGGCACGAAAGCCTCGCGCGGGACCGCCAGCATCGCTTCGATGATCGGAAATTTGGTGACATCCGAGGGGCGAACCTGCGTATCGACCATCATGGTGCGGCGCGCGGCAAAATCGGTCATGCTAAACTCACCGGTCTAGTTTCATATCCTCGGGTGATGCCACAGAACCGGGGCAACAGCAACACGCCATCGCTGCGGCTGCACGGTTCATATTCGGCTTTCATCATATAACTTCAAGCCCGCCTCTCCGCGCCTCCGGCTGCGCCAGCCCGGCTGATGCGNNCCAGCAGCCCCGCCGCCGGATCCGCTGTTCCGGATCATACGCAAGACCCGCCCCGTTCCGTCGCTCAAGAGGTGCTTGCCGATGCCCCCTCCCCGACCCTCCCCCCAACAGGAGATAGGAGATAGGAGATAGGAGATAGGGGGCGCAAAGACCGGACGGTAGCGCAAGTCACCCAAACCCCAGCCAGCCCCCGCGCAATTCCCCTCCCCCTGTCAGGGGGAGGGTCAGGGAGGGGGGGAGCCAGAAGGAAGTAAGCCGGAAACCTGCGGCCAGCCGCCGCTCAGATCCCCTGCAGAAAGGCCGTCAGGTTCGCGCCCAGTGCCGGCTGCAGATAGCCGCCCTCCTGCACCACCAGCACCGGCAGGCCCAGCCCGGCAATCGCCGCCGCAATCCGCGTGAGCCCTTCGGTCGTCACCCGCAGCCCCTGAAACGGGTCNNACGCGATGCGGGTAAAACCGCCCGTCGTCACCCGGAAGCCCTGAAACGGGTCCGCCTCATGCGCATCCAGCCCCAGCGCCACCACCACCACATCGGCGCCAAAGGCCCGGATGCGCGCCAATGCCACATCCAGCGCCGCCATATACCCCGCATCATCGGTGCCGCGCGGCAGCGGCAGGTTCAGGTTGAACCCCATCCCCTCGCCGATCCCCCGCTCCTGCGCCGCGCCCCAGAAGAACGGATAGAACCGGTCGGGATCGGCATGAAGGCTGACGGTCAGCACATCGCGGCGATGATAAAACATCCCTTGCGTCCCATTGCCGTGATGCACATCGACATCCAGCACCGCAACCCGCAGCCCCCGCCCGCGCAGCCATTCCGCCGCAATGCCGGAATTGTTCAGAAAGCAGAATCCCCCCGCCAGATCGGCAAAGGCATGATGCCCCGGCGGGCGGCACAAAGCATAGGCGGCCCTTTCGCCCCCGGCCACCACCTCGGCCGCCGAAAGCGCGCTCTGCGCCGACCAATAGGCCGCCTCCCAGGTGCCCGCCGCAATCGGGCAGGCAGTATCGGCCTGATGATAGCCCGCCTGCCCCACCGCCGATTTCGGATAGTTCGCGCTGCGCCGGTCGGGGTGGATATTGGGGATCACCTCATCCGCCGCCCCCTCGATCCGCTTCCAGCGCGGATGGATGGTCTGCAGAAAGGCCAGATATTCGGCTGTATGCACCGCCGCCAGCGGCCCCATGCCAAAATCGCGCGGCGCCTCGAACACGGCCCCCGCCGCCGCGGCCCCGGCCTGCAGCACACCGATCCGCGCGGGCTGTTCGGGGTTGGGCAGCCGCGTTCCATTGGCCATGAACATCTGCGGATCATGCAGCGCCTGCCGCCCGTCAAGAAACGCCCTCATATCGCCTCCAGTGCCGCGCCTTCCAGCGTCAGCCAAGTTTCATCCGGCTTGGGCGCAAAGCCCAGCCGGTCATAGAACTGCCGCGCCCCGGGATTGCCGGCATAGACCGCCAGCCGCAGGAACACCGCGCCAAATTCGGCCGCTGCCTGATCGCGCACCGCCGCCAGCAGGCGCACGCCCAGCCCCNNCCCAGCCCCTGCCCGCGCGCCGCATCCGCCACCCACAGATCGCTGACATAAGCCCCCATCGCCCCGCGCGAGGTGGATACGAAGGGCGACCACAGCGCCAGCCCCCGGTCATGCAGCACTGCCCGCGCCGCCCCGCTCTCCAGCGCCCGCGCCAATTGCGCCGCGCTCAGCCGGAACGGATCGCCCATCGTGGCGGCCAGCGCCTGCAACCCCGCCATCACCTGCGCCGCATCCGCAGCCCCCGCCGCCCGGATCATGCGAACACCTGCCGCCCCTTCAACCCCAGCAGCGCCCGCGCCTCATCGGGGCTTGCCACCACCCGGCCCAAAGCCTCGGCAATGCCGCGCACCTTCGCCACCTGTTCGGCATTGGATTTCGCCAGAACGCCCCGCTCCAGATACAGGTTATCCTCCAGCCCCACCCGCACATGGCCACCCATCGCCGCAGCCATGGCCGCAAATTCCATCTGCCGTCGCCCCGCCGCCAGAACCGACCATTCAAAGACCGGAAACAGCTTTTCCGCCGTCTGCTTCATCTGCAGCAGATGCTCCGGCTCTGCCGCGATGCCGCCCAGCACCCCCAGCACGAATTGCAGGAACAAAGGCCCCGCAACCAGACCGCGATCGACGAAATGGCGCAGCATGTACAGATGGCTGATGTCATAGCACTCGAACTCGAACCGCGCGCCCTTGCCCCCCATCAGCCCCAGCACCCCCGCAATGTCGCGCGGCGTGTTCTTGAACACCAGATCGTCCGAGCCTTTCAGGAACGGCTCTTCCCAGTCGAACCGCCAGTCGCGGGGCTTTGCCGCCATCGGATACAGCGCGAAATTCATCGTGCCCATGTTCAGGCTGCACATCTCGGGCGCGAAATGCGCAGGCGCCGCCAGCCGCTGGTCCAGCGTCATCACCGCCGAACCACCCGTGGTCATGTTCACCACCGCATCAGAGCCCGCCGAAATCGCAGGCAGAAACCCCCGCCAGTGATCCACACTCGCCGAAGGCCGCCCATCCAGCGGATCGCGGGCATGAAGATGCAGCACCGCCGCCCCCGCCTGTGCCGCCGCAATCGCCTGCGCCGCAATGTCCTGCGCCGTAAAGGGCAGATGCGCCGACATGCTGGGCGTATGGATCGACCCGGTGATGGCGCAGGAAATGATGATCTTCATGCCAGCTGCTCCGCATGGGCGGCGGCAAATCCATCCAGCGCCCGGATCAGCTTTTCCATGATCTCGTCCACCTGCGCCTCGGTGGTAATCATCGGCGGGCAGACCAGGAAATGATCGCCCGCATACCCCCCGCGCGACCGGCGGGAATAGATGATAAGCCCCTCCGCATAAGCGCGCTCCACCATCTCGTCAAAGGCCTTCATCTCGCGTGGCAGCGGCGCCCGCGTTTCGCGATCTGCAACAAATTCAAAGGCCAGCAGCAGGCCCTCGCCCCGCACATCGCCAATGAACCCATAGCGCTGCATCAGGGCCGAAAGCCGCGCCTTCAGCACCGCGCCAACCCGCGCCGCATTGTCCATCATCCCCTGCGCCAGGATTTCCTCCAGCACCGCCAGCCCCGCCGCGCAGGCCAGCGGATTGCCCGCATAGGTATGCCCATGCATGAATCCACCCGCCGCCTGCACCGCATCCACGATGGCCGATTGCGCCACCATCGCCCCCAGCGGCACATAGCCCGCGCCAAAACCCTTCGAAATCGCCACGATATCGGGCACGATCCCCCACAGATCGCCACCCAGAAAGGTGCCGACCCTGCCGCCACCGCTCATCACCTCGTCATGGATCAGCAGGATGCCGTATTTCGTGCAGATCTCGCGCACCGCCTGCATATATCCCGCAGGCGGCACCAGCGCGCCGGTCGAGGCGCCGCCCACCGGCTCCTGAATGAAGGCCAGCACGGTGTCAGGGCCCTGCGCCAGAATCTCCGCCTCCAGCATCGCGGCATAATGCGCGCCCGTCGCCGGATCGTCCTTGTCCAGCCCGTCCAGCCAGGCGCGCGGCGCCGGGATCTTCGGCATATCCACCATCATTGGGCGGAACGGATCGGTCAGCGGGTCATAACCCGTCACCGACAGCGCGCCCAGGGTCGAGCCATGATAGCTGGGGAAGCGGGAAATCACCTTCCACCGGCTGCCCTGCCCCGTCAGCACCGCCCATTGCCGCGCCAGCTTGATCGCTGATTCCACCGCCTCCGATCCGCCGGACACGAAGAACACCTTCTCCATCCCCGCCGGGCTGAGGCTTGCCACCTTGGCCGCCAGCCGCTCGCCCGGTTCGGTTTCGAAATGCAGCCGATAGCCGAAGGTCGAACGCGCCATCTGCGCCTGCATCGCCGCCAGAACGGCCGGGTTGCTGTGGCCGATATTGCTGACCATCGCGCCCGATGATCCGTCGATGAACCGCCGCCCGGTGGTATCCCACATATAGATGCCTTCGGCCCGGTCCAGCACCGGGCGGGCGGCGGTCGACAGGTAAAACAGGTGGCTCATCTCTTGGCTTTCTCTGGCTTCAGGTGTCGGGACGGATGCCAGACGCAAACCCTACGCAGGCCAGACGAATGATGCACAGCCCAAGCCATTTACCAAATAGATAGTTGAAATCGCAGCCATAGCCTGCATCAATACACCATGCGCCTGACCCCTGCCGAAAAGACCCTCCGCGATCTGGATTGGAACCTGCTGCGCGTGTTTCTCGCGCTGGCAGAGGCCGGATCTGTTACAGCGGCGGCCGATGCCCTGGGGCTCAAGCAACCCTCGGTCAGCCAGGCGCTGAAACGGCTGGAAGATCGTGTCGGGCATCGGTTGATCGACCGCAGACCGGGCGAATTTTCCCTGACACCTCAGGGCCTTGCGCTTCTGCCAGAGGCGCAGGCCGTACGCGGCACCATCCTGCGCGGCCTTCTGGCCATGCAGGAAGCCGCGGGCGAAGTGGCGGGAGAGGTGGTTCTGGCGCTGGCCTCGCATGTTGTTTCACCGCTGCTGGATCAGGCGCTGCGCGCCTTTCACGCCAGCCATCCGAAGGCCCGGCTGACAATGGATATCCTGCCTTCGCGCGATGCGGTGGACCGTGTCGTGAAAGGCACGGCCAGCCTTGCCATCTGTCTGCTGCCAGAACCGCCTTCCGTTCTGCAAAGCACTGTTTTTTATCGTGAATTCTTTGGTCTTTTCTGCGGCCCGCCCCATCCGCTGTTTGGTCGGAAAAAGCTGTCGCTCGCGGATCTTGCGGGCCATGCCTCTGTCAGTTTCCAGACCGATCGCATGGGCGATGCGCTCGCCGCCGTTACCGAACTGCGCCGCGCGGCCGGGCTGGATGCCCAGGTGATCGGGCAATCCACCCATCTGGAAGAGGTGCGCCGCATGATCGTGGCCGGGCTGGGCATCGGCCCGCTGCCGCTCCATGTGGTGGCCGAAGATGTCGCCTCCCACAAGCTGTGGCGGTTGCCGCCCTATGACGCCCCGCCGGCCATCGACGTGCATCTGGTCTGGCACCCGCGCGCCCGACCCAACCGGGCCGAGGCGGCGTTTCTTCAGCTTTTGCTAAACCTTCTGGCGCAAACTGACCCCGAATCGCGGATCTACCGGGGCTAGCCGCGCAGCCGCGCCCGGTTGGCCTGCAGCCAGAACAATGTGACCAGCAGGGGGCCATTCTGAATTTCGCCCGAAGCCACCATCGCCATCACCTCGTCATAAGGCACCAGATGGCCGCGGATGTCTTCGGCCTCATCCGCCTGGCCGAACACGCCTTCAATGCCATCCGGAAGATCGCACAAGGCAATGTAATTGAACAGATATTCCGCCTTTGCGCCGGGGCTTGGGTAATAATGCACCGTAGGCTCCATCGCGCCCAGCTGCAGCCCCGCTTCTTCCACCGCCTCGCGCCGGGCGGCCTGTTCGGGGGTTTCGTCCGGGTCCACCCGGCCTGCAATCGCCTCCAGCGACCAGCAGTTGGGGTCGCCCCGGCCATAAGGGCCGGCCCGGAACTGCTCCACCAGCAGCACCCGGTCGCGCAGGATGTCATAGGGCAGAACCGTCACCGCATCGCCGGACAGGAAGACAGCCCTGTTAATGGTTTCGCTCATCCCTCCGTCGAATCGGCGGAACTGCAGATCATATTCTTCGACGGCAAAGTAATGGGCATAGGGCTGCATCCGCCGCGCCACCACCACATCCTCGGCCACCGCCGCCCGCCGCCGCGTTGCAGGCCAGTCACGCGCCCGCAACCGGCTGGCCCCACGCACCTGCATCAACCGGTAGCGCTGGCGGATTTCGGCCGGGCTGCGCTGCCCCATCAGGGCCATCACATCGCCCGCTGTCGCCACAACCACCGCCGCATGGCGGGAAACCCAATGTTCCAGCGACCAGGCGCCATCTGTGCTGACTATCCCGGGCGGAAGCCAGGCCTGCGCAGATATGGCGGTGCCATCCACATGCACCACCACATCCTGCGGCAACCAGCCGAAGATCGCTTCGTAAANNCAAAGTCGATCCGCGCCAGATCTTCATCGCTGGCGCCGCGCAGCAGCAGACCCTCGGCGCTTTGCCCGGGCGCCGGCTGCAGAACCGGCCAGCTGCCGCCCGCCGCCCGCAGCAGCGCATGATCCGACATCTGCGCCGGGACGGTTTCGGCCAAGCGGCCCAGCACAGCCGTCAGATGCGGCGCGTGCCGCAGGGTGCCGTAAAAGAAGATATTTTTCATGACCACCGTTTCCCGACTACCCCGGCCAGCACGCCACATACCGGCCCGCCGATCAGCAGCGCCGCCAGAACCTCGGGCGTCAGCATCAAGCGGCCATGCTGCAGCATGACCTCGAACACCCCCAGAATCGCCTCTGCCGGCCCGTCATACAACCGCCGAAACGCCCGCCCCACCATGATTTCAATGGAAAATCCGGCCAGCGCCGCAAAGGCCATCATCAAGGCGGTCTGCAATCCCGCCGAAACCAGCCCGGCAAATGCCAGCCCGCTGCGCGGCCCCATGACAAGCCAGCCACACAACCCGCCAATGCCCGCGCAGATCCAGCTGAAGGCGCCAAAGGACGTGCCCTGCGGCATCCCCGGTTTGAAAACCTCAGCCGTTAGATATGCGAGCGCTGCAAAAAGCAGCGCTGCCACGAGCTTGCCTGCCGTCGGCATTGCCTGTCTANNGGCCCCGGCGCAAGAGGTCAGGTAGAAATTCCACATCCGGTGAAAGCGCGCATCAAAGCCCAGCCGCTGCACCTCGGGCCAGCGGTCGTTGAACACATCATGCCAGCGCCGCAGGGTCTGGCTGTAGCTTTCACCAAACTCGATGGAGCCTTTCAACCGCAGCCCCGCCGATTCCACCTCGCGCCGCAAGGCGCCGGGCGAAGGCAGCATCCCGCCCGGGAAGATGTATTTCTGAATGAAATCAACCGTTTTCCGATAGGCCTCGAACCGGTGATCCGGCACGGTGATGATCTGCAGGGTGGCCGCCGCACCCGGGTTCAGGCAATTGTGCAGCGCCTCGAAATAGACCGGCCAGTATTTTTCACCCACCGCCTCGAACATCTCGATCGAGGCGATGCCATCGTAACGGCCGCGTTCATCGCGGTAATCCTGCAGCTTGATCTCCACCCGGTCGGCCAGACCGGCCTTTGCGATCCGGTCGCGCGCAAAATCATGCTGTTCCTGCGAAATCGTCAGCCCGGTCACCCGCAGCCCGCGTTCTGCCGCCGCATATTCGGCAAAGCCGCCCCAGCCGCAGCCGATTTCCAGCACATGATCCCCCGGCCGCGCCCCCATCTGGTCCACCATCGAGGCGTATTTAGCAATCTGCGCTGCCTCCAGGCTTTCCTGCCCGCTGCGGAACAGCGCGCTGGAATAGGTCATCGTCTCGTCCAGCCACAAGCCGTAGAATTCGTTCCCAAGATCATAGTGATACGAGATATTCTTGCGCGCCTGCCTGCGGTTGTTCGACCGCAGCCAGTGCCGCATCCGCTCGTAGGCGCGCACCAGACCAAGGCCGGGGAAGCCATCATTCACCCCGTTGTTCTGCGGCGCCTGCACCAGATCCATGAAGGCCTGCAGATCGGGCGTATCCCAATCGCCATCCAGATAGGCATCGCAGAAGCCCAGATCCCCCTCGCGGATCAGCCGCGAAAAGACATCCGCGTTCTTCACCAGGATTTCGGCCGCAGGCCCCGGCTCNNCGGCCTTCGGCCCGGAACCGCCGCCCGTCCGGCAGAACGAAATCCAGCCGCCCCAGTTGCAGCTTTTCCAGCACCTTCAGCACCTGCGCAAAGTAGCGCGGGAGATCGGCCTGACCCTTGGTCGTGGTCACTATGGTCATGGTATTACACCTCCCCGGTGTTTTTGGTGATGATTCCCGAAGCTGCGCTCCGGCTCAAGCCTTTCGTGCCGCATAGGCCGCCAAGGCACGCGCACGGCCCTCTGCCAGCGCGACAACCGGCTTCGGATAGGGCCGATCCGGCGCAATCTGCCAGGATTGCGGCACGGCCTGAAAATAGGCCAGCGCATCCCGATGCGGATGGCGCTGCCCTTCGGCGATGAAGCGATGCCGGTAAGCCCCGGAAGAATCGAATTTCTCGGCCTGCCCGGCCGGGTTGAAGATGCGGAAATAGGGCGCCGCATCCGGGCCCGACCCGGCCACCCATTGCCAGCCCATGGCATTGGCCGCAGGATCCCAATCCGTCAGGCAATCGGCGAACCAGTCCAGCCCGACGCGCCAATCCGTCATCAGATGCTTGGTCAGATAGCTGGCCGCAATCATGCGGGCGCGGTTGTGCATTGTCCCCGTCACATACATTTCGCGCATCGCCGCATCCACGAAAGGCTCGCCGGTCAGACCGCGGCGCCAGCACTCGGCATCGGCATTGTCACCGCGCCAGGGAAAGCCATCCCAGCTGTCGCGCCAGTTGGCCGTGGCCATATGCGGGGTGTGATGCAGCAGATGCCAGGCAAATTCGCGCCAGACCAGCTCCTTCAGGAAATGCTCGGCCCCCGCCGCCCCCTCCTGCAGCGCGCGCCAGCCTGCGTGCCAGATCTGCCGGGGCGAGATTTCGCCATAGGTCAGGTTTTCGGACAGGCGCGAGGTGGCATCTTCGCCCGGAAAATCGCGCGCCTCCCGATAGGCGCCCACCTTCTGCGCCAGAAAACTGGCCAGACGCTGCTGCGCCGCCTGCT
>DOMY01000241.1 GCA_003509785.1 Gemmobacter sp. | reverse complement strand
CTGCCGCGCAGGCCCAGCTGGTCCGCCAGCAGGACAGCCTGCGCCAGCAGGAACTGGCGCGCCTGCAGGAATTCGCCCGCCAGAAAGAGGCCGCCCGCCTGGCCGCCGCGCCTCTGACGCTGGATGCCGATCATGCCGCCGCCGCGCTGCATCTGGATCGCCCGGCGCCGCTGGCCCGTCCGGCCCCGCTGCGCCAGCCGCTGGCCGCCGCCCCGGCCGCCCCGCGCATGGAACCGCCGCCGCCGCGCCCGCGCCATCAGCCCGAGCCCAAAGCCTGGCATCCCGAACCCGAAGCGCATCACCTACCCGAAACGCTGGACTATGACGCCGATCCCGAATGGGTGGCGGATTGGGAACCCGATGCCGGCTATGAACCGGATTACGATCCCACCCCGGTTCTGGCCGCGCCCGTCGCCACGCCGCGCCATGCCGCGCCGCTGGCCGTGGCCCCCTCGCGCGATGTGGTGCCGCCGCTGGCCGCCCCGCGCCTGCCTGCCGCCGCCCCCCGCGCCATGGCCGAGGTCAAGCGCCCCGTGGTGCAGCATCCGGTCAAGAAGCCGCTGCCACCCTCCACCCGCGCCGCAGCCGAAATCCAGCCGAAGATGCGCTTTGAAGACATCGCCCAGCCGGAATACGAACTGCCGCCGCTGTCGCTGCTGTCCTCCCCCGCCACCATCGAACGGCACGCGCTGTCCGATGATGCGCTGGAAGAAAACGCCCGGATGCTGGAATCCGTGCTGGATGATTACGGCGTGAAGGGCGAAATCGTCAGCGTCCGCCCCGGCCCCGTCGTCACCATGTATGAACTGGAACCGGCGCCGGGCCTCAAGGCCAGCCGGGTGATCGGTCTGGCTGATGACATCGCGCGGTCGATGTCTGCCCTTTCGGCCCGGGTTTCCACCGTGCCGGGGCGCAGCGTGATCGGCATCGAACTGCCCAATGCCACCCGCGAAAAGGTGGTGCTGCGCGAAATCCTGTCGGCCCGTGCCTTTGGCGATTCGGCCATGCGCCTGCCGCTGGCGCTGGGCAAGGATATCGGCGGCGAGGCCGTGGTGGCCAATCTGGCCAAGATGCCCCACCTCTTGATCGCAGGCACCACCGGCTCGGGTAAATCCGTGGCGATCAACACCATGATCCTGTCGCTGCTCTACAAGCTGACGCCGGAAGAATGCCGCCTGATCATGATCGACCCGAAGATGCTGGAACTGTCTGTCTATGACGGCATCCCGCATCTGCTCTCCCCCGTCGTCACCGATCCGAAAAAGGCGGTCGTCGCCCTGAAATGGGTCGTGGGCGAGATGGAGGAACGCTATCGCAAGATGTCGCGCATGGGTGTGCGCAACATCGACGGCTATAATGGCCGCGTGCGCGAAGCCATCGCCCATGGCGAGATGTTCAAACGCACCATCCAGACCGGCTTTGATGAAGACACCGGCGAGCCGGTGTTCGAAACCGAAGAATTCCAGCCCGTCTCGATCCCCTATATCGTGGTGATCGTCGACGAGATGGCCGATCTGATGATGGTNNGACAGCCGCACCATCCTGGGCGAACAGGGCGCCGAACAGCTCTTGGGCATGGGCGACATGCTCTATATGGGCAATGGCGCGCGGATCACCCGGATCCACGGCCCCTTCGTTTCGGATGAAGAGGTCGAAGAGATCGTGAACCACCTGAAGAGCTTCGGCCCGCCTACCTATATGTCCGGCGTCGTCGAAGGCGTGGACGAGGAAAAGGCCGACGACATCGACGCGGTTCTGGGCCTCAACACCGGCGGCAATACCGATGGCGAGGATGCGCTCTACGATCAGGCGGTGGCCATCGTGGCGAAGGATCGCAAATGCTCCACCTCCTACATCCAGCGCAAGCTGGGCATCGGCTATAACAAGGCCGCCCGCCTTGTGGAGCAGATGGAGGAAGAGGGCGTCGTCAGCCAGGCCAACCACGTCGGCAAGCGCGAGATCCTGATCCCCGAGGCATAAGGCGCCAAGCCCAGTGAACTGCCAGAAACGCCCGCCGGAAGGTGGGCGTTTTTGTTTTGGGCGCCGCCCCCCCTGCCCCGCCGCAGGCAGGGTGCGGCTGTCCCGACACAAACCCGACGCAGGCCATACGCGGGGCAGACGCAAACCAGACGGGGCTGTAACACCTCTCGCCGGGATGTGAGGGAAGGGGGGGTGAAAGCCGCAGGCGGCATCGCTATATTCAGGGCATGAAACCGCTCCGCGCCCTGCTGGCCCCGCTCGCCCTGCTTGCCCTTGCGCTGCCTGCGCAGGCCGAAAAAATTTCGCTTGGAGAAATATCAAAGTATCTCAACGGGTTGAAAACGGCAGAGGCCGATTTTACCCAGGTGAATGCCGATGGCTCCATCACCACGGGCAAATTGTTCATCCAGCGCCCCGGCCGCGTGCGGTTTGAATATGCCCCGCCCGAGAAAAGCCTGGTGCTGGCCAGTGCCGGAACGGTGGCGATTTTCGACAGCAAGTCGAATCAGCCGCCTGAACAATATCCGCTGTCCAAAACCCCTTTGAACCTGATCTTGGCACAAGATGTTGATCTGGGCCGGGCCAAGATGGTGGTTGGTCATACCGAAGATGGTGCCACCACCCGCGTCAAGGCTCAGGATCCCGCGCATCCAGAGTACGGTTCGNNTCTGCCAAGCCGGTCGAGCTGCGCCAATGGGTCATCACCGATGACAGCGGTGGGCAAACCACTGTTATTCTTGGTGAAATGGCGAAAGGTAAAGGCTATCCGGCCAGCCTGTTCAGCATCACCGCCGAATCGAACCGGCGTTAAGCCGGTTCAGATCCGCCCGCAGGCCGACAGCTGGGCACGATAGGTTTCCGACCGGCGCTGCACCCGGTCGGCGACATCCACAAGCCAGCTTTTGGCATTGTAGCTGCCCCGCACATAGCCGGTGCGCCCTTCGTGATACGCAAGATATTGTGCCCGCGCATCCCATTTGGAGATGCCAAGCCCCTTCGTGCTGCCATCCATATACCAGCCCATGAAATCCGTCGCATCTGAGATGCGGTCACGCCGCGCACTGCGGTTGCGGGTTTCCTGCTGGTATTCCTCCCAGGTGCCATCCAGCGCCTGGCTGTAGCCATAGGCCGTGCTTTGCCGCCCCATCGGAATGATTCCAAGGGCATAGCGGTGCGGCGTACGGGCGTTGCCGATGAATTTGCTTTCCTGATGGATGGTTGCCATCTGCACATGGATCGGAACACCCCAGCGGCGTTCGGTGTCCTTCATCGCGCGCCAATACTCTGGCCGTTCGCTGACGATGGCGCAGGCATCTTCCAGATTGCGGGGCGCCGAAAACTTGCCCCCCCCGCACGAAGCGAGGAGCAACAAGAGGATCGACGCAAGGAGAAGTCTGCTCATCTGCCCCTCACGACTTTTATATTTTGTGACAGCATAGGCGAAAATGCAGGGCGGGGAAATGGGGTGCCTTGCCGCGCCCGATCAGAAATCCGCGAGCCGGCGGCCCTGCACTGTCGGACTCGACGGCACAGACTGTTTCTGTCAGACCCCGCCGCTCCGGTAGACCTTTGCCCTGACCGGGAGTATTTAGATGAGTGGGGGATTGTGACATGCTCAAGGCCGAAGCGAAATATCATCTGGGACAGGTGCTGCGTCATCGCAAGCACCCGTTTCGTGGCGTCGTCTTCGATGTCGATGCCATGTTTTCGAACACGGAGGAATGGTATGCCGCCATCCCCGAAGACAGCCGACCCGAACGCGATCAGCCGTTCTACCACCTGCTGGCCGAAAACGACCAAAGCTATTACGTCGCCTATGTCTCAGAACAGAATCTGGTGCCGGATGATACCGGAGAGCCGGTGGATCACCCGGATCTGCAGGATCTGTTCGGTGACTTTGAAGATGGCCGCTACCCCCTGCAGTTCCAGTTGAATTAATAGCCCAGCGCGCAACCGTCCTTGCGGGGATCGGACGCGCCCTCCAGCACGCCATCAGGGTGCATCCAGATGGCCTGTGCGCCGCCGATCGGCTCTTCCGGGGCGATCACCTTGTGGCCCAGCGCGGCCAGTTCGGCCTTTACCCCTTCGGCATAGCCGCTTTCCACCTTCAGCCCGTCCGGCGCGGGGAAACAGCGCGGGGCATCGACCGCGCTTTGCAGATCCATGCCGAAATCCACCAGATTGGTCACGAAACGGGCATGGCCGCAGGGCTGATATGCGCCGCCCATGACGCCAAAGGGCATGACCACGCGCCCCGCCTGTTTCACCATGCCGGGGATGATGGTGTGCATCGGCCGCTTGCCGCCCGCGGCTTCGTTCGGATGGCCGGGGGTCAGGCTGAAGCCCGCGCCGCGGTTCTGGAAATTGATGCCGAACTGTGCCGAGGCAAGGCCCGCGCCAAAGCCCCAGAAGATCGAATAGATCAGCGAGACCGCCATCCCGGCGCCATCGACCACGGTGATATAGACAGTGTCGCGGTGCACAGCTTCGGTCAGTGGGGCGGCGGCGGGCATGGCCTGACGCGGGTTGATCAGCGCGGCCAGCTGTGCGGCGGTTTCGGGGGCCAGCATATGGGCCAGCCGGGCGGTGTGATCGGGATCGGCCAGAAAGCGGTTTCGCGCGTCATAGGCCAGCTTTGACGCCTCTGCCTCCAGATGGGCGCGCGGGGCGCCGAAGGGATCAAGGGATGCAATATCGAAATGTTTCAGGATGTTGAGCAGCAGCAATGCCGTGGCGCCCTGCCCGTTGGGCGGATGTTCCACCAGTTCGATGCCATGATAGGGGGCCGAAACCGGATCGGTGTAGAAGCTGCGGGTATCCGCAAAATCCTGCGCGGTGTGGCAGCCGCCCATGGCCTGCAGCGAGGCGACCATATCTGCGGCCACCGCACCTTCGTAAAACCCGGCGCGGCCTTCGGCGGCCACACGGCGCAGCACCTCGGCCTGGCCGGGGGCGCGGAAGATCTGGCCGATGCGCGGCGCCTGACCATCCTGCAGATAGAACCGGCGGGCATCGCCCTGCAGCACGCCCGCATCTTCGGCCCAATCCCGCGCGACGCGGGGCGCGATGGGCACGCCTTCTTCGGCATAGCGGATGGCGGGGGCCAGCAGATCGGCCAGGGGCGCACGGCCCCAATCGGCGTTCAGACGGCAAAAGGCATCCATGGCGCCGGGCAGGGTGACGGTGTCGATGCCGTAGATGGGCATGGCCGCAAGGCCCTTGGCGCGCAGGGCATCGGCAGAAAGTGCCGCAGGCGCCGTGCCAGAGCCATTGAGGCCGATCACCCGGTCTTCGCCCGCGGGTTTCAGCAGGATGAAGCAATCGCCGCCAATCCCGCTCATCTGCGGTTCGCAGATGCCCAGCAGGATCGCGCCCGCCACCGCCGCATCGGCGGCATTGCCGCCCGCCTGCAGGATATCCACGGCGACCTTGGCGGCCAGCGGGTGCGATGTGGCGCACATACCGTTGCGGGCAAAGACCGCAGAGCGGCCGGGCAGTTCGAAATTGCGCATGTCTTCCTCGGGCTTTGCGACGAGGCTAGGAGGATTGTTGCCCGAAAGGAAGTGCCTCGGCGCCACGATCTGGGTGGGGGCAATGGCTCGCGGCGCCGAGGGAAGCCTTATGCAGCTACAGGTCTGCTTGTGACGGATTCGGCGGGCGGATTTGCGGGGGAAAAGCGGCGAGATCGTGTCAGTTTTTCTGACTGCGCGCCAATCCGGCCGAATCTGCGGAATCGTTGATGGGCAGGATGAGGGTCAGGCAATTGCCGTTCGGGCCGCGCCGATAGGTGAGGCTGGTGGCGAGGCTGCGAATCAAGCACCAGCCAAAGCCGCCTTCCGGCAGATCGCCGGTCAGCGGCGGCAGATCGCCGGGGGGCAGGCGGGCGGCGGGCATCGGGCGGCCTTCATCCTCTGCCAGGATCAGCAGGCCGGTGGGGTTTGGGCCAATGCACAGGCGGATCGGGCCGGGCTGGCCTGCATAGGCATGTTCGACGATGTTGTTCAGCACCTCTGCCAGCAGGATTTCTGCCCGGTCGCGCAAATCGGGGTCAAGCCGGGCCAGCAGCGGATCGGCCATCACCCGGGCCAGCGTGTGGCGCACCGCCAGCGGATCGGCCCGCAGGCACAGCTGCAGGGGCGGCGCCTGCTGCGGCATGACCGCCGCATCAGCGGGCATGAGGCGCGCCTTCGGGCAGGGTTTCATGGATGGTGAAGATGGAATCCATCCGCGTCAGGCGGAACACCTTTTGCACGGCGGGGGTGAGGCGGGCCAGTTCCAGCCGCCGGTCGGGGCCCAGCAGTTTCATCACCGCAACCACGGCGCCCAGACCCGAACTGTCCAGAAACCGGACCTGCGACAGATCCAGCAAGACCGGGCCACTGCTGCGCTGGGTGATTTCGCGCATCCCATCCTTGAACCGGATCGCGCCTGCGGCATCTATGCGGTCTGCCAGCACCTGGACCACAAGGTGTTCGGGCGTTGGTTTGGCCAAAAGATCCATCTGGGGCGTCCTTGCTTGTGATCGGCCCATTCTGGAGCCCGGAAGTTAGCATCCGGTTAGCAGCCCTGCAAAAGCCGGGCTTTCCGGGGCGCCCGCATTTGCATATTGAATGGAAAAGCCAAGCAGGAGATCCCATGACCGCCGATTACACCGCGCTTTCGCAGCAGATCGAGGCCCTGTGCCATGGCGAGACGGATATCGTGGCGCTGATGGCCACGGTGGTCTGCGAGATCCATCATGGCCATCCGCTGAGCGACTGGACCGGGTTCTACCGGGTGGTCGGGCCAGAGCTGTTGAAGATCGGGCCTTATCAGGGCGGGCATGGCTGTCTGGTGATCCCCTTCGCGCGGGGCGTCTGTGGTGCTGCGGCGCGCACGGGGCAGGTGCAGCTGGTGCCGGATGTCGATGCCTTTCCGGATCATATCGCCTGCAGCTCTACCACGCGGGCAGAGCTGGTGCTGCCGGTGTGGAACGGGGCGGGGCAGCTGCTGGGGGTACTGGATCTGGACAGCAATACACCGGCGGCCTTTACCGAAGAGGATGCGGCGCAGCTGACGGCCATTCTGGCGCGGGTGTTCCGCGATGCCGCTTAAGCGACGGGGCGGGCCGCGGGCCGCGTAAAACGGGTGCGGTGGCCGGAGGGCCGCCATAGTGATGTGACGGGTATCAAGGAGATCGGTCTTGGTTCTGAGCTTTCGGCAAAGCGAGATTCTGGCCATCGCGCGCAGCGAAGGCCGGGTGGTGGTGGAAACGCTGGCGGAACGCTTTGGCGTGACGTTGCAGACGATCCGCCGCGACCTGACCGAGATGGCAGAGGCGGGCCACCTGGACCGGGTGCATGGCGGCGCGGTGATCCGCACCGGCGTCAGCAACATCGGCTATGAGGAACGGCGCGGCATGAATGATGCCGCCAAGGCGGCGATCGGGCGGGCCTGCGCGCGGGCGATCCCCGACAATTGTTCGATGATCCTGAACATCGGCACCACGACAGAGGCGGTGGCGCGCGAATTGCTGAACCACCGGCAGATCAGCGTGGTGACCAACAACATGAATGTGGCCAATATCCTGGTCGCCAATGCCTCGTGCGAGATCATGGTGGCGGGGGGGGCCTTGCGCCGGTCGGATGGCGGGCTGGTGGGCGATCTGACCAGCGAGTTCATGGCGCAGTTCAAGGTGGATTACGGGGTGATCGGCACATCCGCCATCGACCCGGATGGCGATCTGCTGGACTATGATCTGGCCGAGGTGCGGGTGAGCCGGGCGATCATCCGGCAGGCGCGGAAGGTGTTTCTGGTTACCGATGCGTCAAAGCTGCAGCGCAGTGCGCCTGCCAGGCTGGCCAGCCTGGCCGATGTGGATGCCATCTTCACCGATCTGCCGCTGCCCGAACCGCTGATGGCGCGTTGTGCCGAATGGGGCACCGAAGTGCATGTCGCCTCTCAGACCGAGGGGTGAATCCGGCGGGAGGGCACCCAGGCATAGCCTTCGGGGCTGAGGATCACCGCCTCGCGCAGGGCATGGCCGGGCTTGTCGGTGGGCGGTTGCAGGATCATGGTATCGGGATGTTGGGCGGCGCGGGTGCAGGCCATATCCGGGTCGATATCATAAAGCCGCAATTCGATTCCCGCGCCGCGCGGTGGGGTTTCAGGCAGCAGCGCGGCCAGCGGATGGGCGGCAAAGCTGCCGTCGGAATGCAGCTGGAACAGCTGGGTGCCGGTGCGCATCAGCGCGAAATCGCGCCCGGCCTGATGCGCCGTCATGCCGAAGACCGCACAGAGAAACGCGGTTTCGCGCGCCACATCGCGGCACAGCAGGTTGAGCCCCAGCCCGGTCAGCGCATGGGCCATGGCAGGGGCGGGGGCTGTATCGTGATCCATCTGCGTCTCCGGTTGTGGGGAGGATGGCGGGGCGGGAGGGCGCTGTCAAACCCGGTCTTGATCTTTGGCGGGTGCAGTAGGATTGTGCGGCGATGATGGATATCCTTGCCCTTGTGCCGCCTGCCGATCTGGCCGCCTTTCTGGCTGCCGGGATCGTGCTGAACCTGACGCCCGGTGCGGATGTGATGTTTGCCACGGCCAGCGGCATTGCCGGCGGGCCGCGCGCCGGTGCGGTGGCGGGGCTGGGCGTGGGCTTGGGCGGTTTGTGGCATGTGGGGCTGGCGGCGCTGGGGATCAGCGCGCTGATCGCCGCGCATCCGGCGGCGCTGCTGGGGCTGAAATGGGCGGGCGCGGGCTATCTGCTGTGGCTGGCGTGGAAAAGCTGGCGGTCGCGCGGCGATGCGGTTGCGGGCCGGGGCGAGCGTGGAGCGATGGCTGCGCTGTGGCGCGGGTTTGTGACCAATGCCCTGAATCCCAAGGTTGCACTGTTCGTGCTGGCCTTTCTGCCGCAGTTCACCGATGCGGCGCGCGGGCCGGTCTGGCAGCAGATCCTGATCCTGGGGGCGGTGTTTACCGTGACGGGCACGATGATAACGGCGGGCTATGGCGCGCTGGCCGGGATGGCCGGGCGGCGTCTGGGCGCACGGATGGGAATTTTGAACCGGGTGGCGGCGCTGATGTTCGGCGGCCTTGCACTGCGGTTGGTATGGGAGTGAGCAATGGCACAGATCAGCCTTCTTGACGGCGGCATGGGGCAGGAACTGGTGGCCCGGTCGGGCGATGCGCCCTCGCCCCTGTGGGCCACGCGGGTGATGCTGGATCATCCCGGGCTGGTGCGGGCGATCCATGATGATTACTTCGCTGCGGGCGCCACCATTGCCACGACGAATACCTATGCCATCCATCATGACCGGCTGCTGCGCTTCGGGCTGGATGACCAGTTCACGGCGCTGCACATGGCCGCGCTGGAGGCGGCAAAGGCGGCGCGGGCGACGCATGGATCGGGGCGGATCGCAGGCTCCATCGGGCCGCTGGTTGCCACCTATCGCGATGATGTGGTGCTGCCGGTGGACGAGGCCGCGCCCAAGGTGGCCGAGGTGGCGCAACTGCTGGCGCCGCATGTCGATTTCATCCTGCTGGAAACGCTGTCGACCGTGGCACAGGCCGAAGGCGCCCTGAAAGGGGCGGTGCAGGCGGGGTTGCCGGTCTGGCTTTCGGTGTCGGTGCATGACCGGCAGGGGCATCTGCTGCGCTCGGGCGAGCCGCTGGAAGATTTGCGGCGGCTGGTGGAAACCTATCAGCCGGCGGCGGTGCTGGCGAATTGTTCTGTCCCGGAGGCGATGGGCGATGCGCTTGCGGTTCTGGGCAGCTTTGGCAAGCCCTTCGGGGCCTATGCCAACGGGTTTACCCATATTTCCGACGGGTTTCTGGCGGATGCGCCGACGGTGGCCGAGCTGACCCACCGCCATGACCTGACGCCGGAAAAATACGCCGATTCCGCAATGGGCTGGGTGGCACAGGGGGCCACCATCGTGGGCGGCTGCTGCGATGTGGGGCCTGCGCATATCGCAGAGCTGGCGCGGCAGCTGAAGGCGGCGGGGCATGGGATCGCCTGATGCCGCCCTATGAATACAACCCGCCGGATGTGCCGCTGGACATCCTGCACCACGATTCGGCGCTGTTGATCGTGAACAAGCCGGCGGGGCTTTTGTCGGTGCCGGGCAAGGACCCGGGCAAGGAAGATTGCCTGATCGACCGCCTGCGCCGGGTATTCCCCGAGGTGCTGCTGGTGCATCGGCTGGATTGCGATACATCCGGCGTGATGGTCTTTGCGCTGACCAAGGCGGCGCAGGGCAATCTGGGGCAGCAGTTCGAAAAACGGCAGACGAAGAAGATCTATATCGCGCGGCTCTGGGGGCATCTGGAGCCGAAAGAGGGTACGGTGGATCTGCCTTTGTGCGTGGATTGGCCGAACCGGCCGCGCCAGCATGTGAACCACGAACAGGGCAAGCCTGCCGTCACCGACTGGCGGGTGATCCGCCATGATGGCAAGACCACAAGGGTGCGGCTGATGCCGCAGACCGGGCGCAGCCATCAGCTGCGGGTGCATATGCTGGCGCTGGGGCATCCGATCCTGGGGGATCTGATCTATGCCGAAGGACCGGCGCGCGAGGATTACCCGCGCATGATGCTCCATGCCGAAAGCCTGCGGCTACGGCATCCCGAAACCGGCAAAAGCATCACCTTTTCGGCGCCGGTGCCGTTCTAGCCCTTAGCGCCGCAGCCTGATGGCGGCGGCCAGCCCGCCCAGAAAGGCCACCAGCAGCGGCAGGGCGGGATAGCGCGCGACCACGTCGGGGGCCTGCGCCAGAAGCGCCTGTGCCTGGGCCTGCAGCGCCTCGATCTCCGAGGATGTGGTGGCCGGGGGGCGGGGGCGGCGGCGGGCGATCAGCCAGACCAGCAGCGCCAGCAGCAGGAAGCCGCCCGCAAAGATCAGCGAGGCGCGCAGGCTGCCCTGCCAGAGGGCAAGCGCTGTCCAGCCGGCCGCAGTCAGGAACCCCAGCGCCAGCAGCAGGCACAGCCCCGCCACCGCCAGCAGGGTGGCCCGGCGGGCCGTGGCGCGGGCGCGGGCGGCGGCATTGCGGGCCAGCGTCTGAACGGCAAGGGCCAGCAGCCCCTCCATCAGCGGCGGCCGAGCAGGAGGCCCAGCAGGAAACCGAGCCCCGCCGCGATGCCCAGAGCCTGACCCGGATGGCCGCGCAGCCAGTCTTCGGCCTGGGCCACGCCCTCGGCGCCTTTGGCGCGCAGCTTTTCGGCCTCGGCGCGGGCGGTATCGCGCAGGGTTTCGGCCTCGGTCTGGCCCCGGTCGGCCAGCAGGGCGGCGAGGCGGGCCAGATCTGCCTTCAGTTCGGCAACCTGGGTTTCCAGCAGATCGGCGGTATCTTCGCGGCGGGTGGGCATATCAGATCTCCGTTCGGGGGGCGCGGGGCGGGCGGGTGCGGCTGCGCGCGGGGCGGGTTTCGGGTTGGGGCAGGGCGCGGGGCGGATCATCGGACAGGGCGGCGGCCATGGCCTCTTCCATCCCGGTCACGACGAAATCAGCCCCGATCGCGGTGGCTTCTTCCAGTTTCGCGGCGGCCACCCGGATGGGC
>DOMY01000316.1 GCA_003509785.1 Gemmobacter sp. | reverse complement strand
GATTGCCGGTATCAGGCGGCGCGCAGCAAGAAAGCCGAGGCCCGCATGATCGACCCCGCCATCATCCTTGTCCGTCCGCAGATGGGCGAGAATATCGGGGCCGCGGCGCGGGCCATGCTGAACTTCGGCCTGAGGCGGATGCGCATCGTCGGCCCGCGCGACGGCTGGCCGAACCCCAAGGCGGTGGCCATGGCCTCGGGGGCGGGGCGTGTGCTGGACAATGCCGGGCTGTTTGACGATCTGCCCGCCGCCATCGGCGATTGCGACTATGTCTTTGCCACCACGGCCCGCGGGCGCGAGCTGACCAAGCCGGTGATGACCCCCGAACGCGCGATGGAATATGCCCGCGCGCTGGGGGCCGAGGGCAAGCGGGTGGGCATCCTGTTCGGCCCTGAACGCGCCGGGCTGGAGAACGAGGATCTGGTGCAGGCCAATGCCATCATCACCGTGCCGGTGAACCCTGAATTTCCCTCGCTGAACCTTGCGCAATGCGTGCTGCTGATGGGCTATGAATGGGGCCGCCAGAAACCGGATGTGGCGCCCGAGGTGATGAATTTCGCCCGCACGGAATATGCCAAGGCGCAGGAGATCGAGGCGCTGGCGCAGCATTTCGAAGAGCGGCTGGAGCTGGCGGGCTTCTTCTTCCCGCCTGCCAAGGCGCCTGGGATGAAAGTGTCCTTGCGCAACATGTGGTCGCGCCTGCCGCTGACCGCCGCCGAAGTGCGCACCTTTCACGGCATGTTGCGGCAGATCGCCTTCAAGCTGGGCGAGGGCGGCCAGCGCAAGGCCGTGGGCAGCGCCTATCCGCCCATAACGGATACGCCTGAAAAATAACTAGCTCGGCGCGGAATAGGCGGCTGCGCCCCGCGTTCTTCCTGTGACACCGCAATGGATGTGGTGTGGCATCGGCAGGGAGAATGAGATGGCAAAGATTACTGGCACCGACGAGGCAAACCGGCTGAACGGCACGACGCTTGACGATCTGATCCTTGGCCTTGATGGCGCGGATACCGTCTATGGCAATGGCGGCAATGATCGTGTCGAAGGCAATGATGACGATGATCTGCTGTATGGCGGCGATGGCGCGGATGTGCTGATCGGCGGCAAGGGCGAAGACAATCTGAACGGCGATGCGGGCGATGACCTGATGACCGATGAAAGCGGCAATGACCGTTTCAGCGGCGGCGCGGGCAATGACACGATCCGCGCGGGCGAAGGCAATGACACGGTCGATGGCGGCACCGGCAATGACAGTGTCGATGCAGGATCGGGCAATGACTGGATCGTGGCTGGTTCCGGGAACGATACCGTTCTGGGAGGCGAAGGCGATGATTACATGCGCGGCGATGCCGGGGCTGACCGGCTTTCCGGTGGCGAGGGCAACGATACGCTGGATGGCGGCGGCGCGAATGATCTGATGACCGGCGGCGAAGGGGCGGATATCTTTGTCTTTACCGCCGGGCGCGACCGGATCTCCGATTTCGAAAGCGGTGATGACGATATCAGTCTGACCTCTTTTGCGGGCATCGACGATTTCGGAGATATCCGCGGGCGCATGGTGCAGCAGGGGGATGATGTGGTTCTGACCCTGGGCAGCCATCGCCTGACCATCGACGACATGCGGCTTTCGGCACTGGACGGCGAAGATTTCATCTTCTGAAACCGGGCAGGGCAAAGGCCCCGCAGGCGGATCAGGCCGCCCCGGCACAGGTCGGGGCGGCTTTTTGCTGATCGCGGCGCTGGCACAGGCGCAGGGCCGCCACCCGCCCGATCCGGGGCTGCACCTTGCGGGCAAGAGGTGTTACATTAGCGTTGCCTGTAGCCGCATCGCCTCTGACAAATCCGGGTTCAACCGGCGGCACAGGTCAGGCAGTTCACGAATACAGGCAGAAACATCATGGTAACCATCAGCGGCACGGCAGGGCACAACCGTCTTCGGGGCACCGATCAGGACGGCGATCAGATTTTCGGGCTGGAGGGCAATGATACGCTGTTCGGCCGCCGGGGCGGCGATACGCTGGATGGCGGCGCCGGGGACGATCGGCTTTACGGCGATGCCGGTGACGATTTCCTGATCGACGAATCGGGCAGCAACCGGCTGGTCGGCGGCAATGGCGCAGATACGATCCAGAGCGGGGCGGGAAATGACACCATCGACGGCGGCAATGGCACCGATCTGGTGATGGCGGGGGGCGGCAACGATCTGATCCGCGGCGGGCAGGGGCGCGACAGCCTGTTTGGCGGAAAGGGTGATGATTTCCTGGATGGCGGCCGCGACAGTGACAGCCTTTCGGGTGACCGGGGCAATGATACGCTGAACGGGGGCCGCGGCAATGACACGCTGACCGGCGGCACCGGCGATGACCAGTTCATCTTTCAGCATGGCCGCGACCGGATCACCGATTTCAACCCCGGGGATGATCTGATCGACCTGCGCGCCTTCAGCCGCATCGACAGTTTCGCCGATATTGCCGCGCGCCTGTCGCAGGATGGCGATGATGTGCTGTTCCGCATCGGCAATCACCGGCTGTGGATCGAGGATATCCAGCTGGCCGATCTGGATACCAGCGACTTCATCTACTGACCTTCGGGTTGGTGAGCTTGTGGCCGGGGCAGACCCGGCCGCCCTTGAACCCCGCGCGGCCCCGCCCTAGTCTCCGCCTCGACGAAGGAGGGCCACGCATGGCACAGAAGCGCAGCATCTTCGAAGAGGTGGGTTCCGATGCCCGCCGCACCCCGGCCCCGAAGCCCGGGCTGATCGACCGGGGCACCACGGGCGCGCGATCCGCGATCCGGGTCTGGCTTCTGGTCATATTTGCGCTGGTGGCGACCATGATCGTGGTGGGCGGGCTGACGCGGCTGACCGATTCGGGGCTGTCGATCACCGAATGGCGCCCGGTGACCGGCGCCCTGCCACCGATGGACGAGGCCGCCTGGGCTGCCGAATTCCAGAAATACCAGACAATCCCGCAGTATGAGCTGGTGAACAAAGGCATGACCCTGGCCGAGTTCAAGACGATCTACTGGTGGGAATGGGGGCATCGTCAGCTGGGCCGGGTGATCGGCTTTGTCTGGGCGGTGGGGTTCATCGGGTTTCTGGTGACGCGCAGCATCCCGGCCGGCTGGACCGGGCGGTTGCTGATGCTGGGGGCGCTGGGCGGGATGCAGGGCGCCATCGGCTGGTGGATGGTGTCTTCGGGGCTGCAAGGCCAGATGGTGGCCGTGGCCTCTTACCGGCTGGCCGTGCATCTGGGGCTGGCTTTCGTCATCCTGGGGCTGATCGCCTGGTATGTGCAGAAACTGGGCCGGACCGAAGCACAGCTGCTGCAGGCCCGCCGGGCGCGTGAAGCGAAACTGTTCAGCCTGTCCACCGGCCTGATGCACTTCGCTTTCCTGCAAATTCTGTTGGGCGCGCTGGTGGCGGGCATCGACGCGGGTCGCGCCTTTCCCACCTGGCCGGGCATGAACGGCCAGTTCTTTCCCGCCGATGCCTTCTATGTGCCGGATGGCCAGGGTGGCAGCCTGCCGCTGTGGCATGCTTTCTTTGAAAATGCCGGGCTGGTGCAGTTCATGCACCGGATGGCGGGCTATCTGCTGTTTGCCTTTGGTGTGGTGGTGTTTCTGCGCGGGCGCAAATCGGCACATGGGGCCACGCGCACCGCATTTCTGGCGGTGTTCTGCATGATGCTGCTGCAGGTGGTGCTGGGCATCGTCACGGTGCTGACCGGCGCGCATCTGCATGTGGCCATCACCCATCAGGTGGGCGCGATCCTCTTGTGGGTGCTGATCATCCGTGCCCGTTACCTTTCACAATACCCGGTTGCCGGGTCGATCCGCGAAGGAACCCAATGATGAGCGTGTTTGACGATCTGATGGCCTTCCAGCGCGAGACCGAGGCGCTGGCACAGATTTCCGGCCGTCTGGGCTGGGATCAGGAAACCATGATGCCGCGCGGTGCCGCCGAACAGCGGGGCGAGGAAATGGCGGCGCTGGAGGGCGTGCTGCACGCCCGCCGCACCGATCTGCGTCTGGCTGACTGGCTGGACGAGGCCGAACCGCAGGATGACGAAGACGCCGCCCAGCTGCGGCTGATCCGTCGCAGCTATGACCGCGCGACCAAGATCCCCGCCGATCTGGCGCAGCGGCTGGCCCGTGTCACCTCGACCGCGCAGGGCATCTGGGCCGATGCCCGCGCCGCCGACAAGGTGGCCGATTTCCTGCCCACCCTGGCCGAAGTGATCGCGCTGAAACAGCAGGAGGCGGCGGCGCTGGCGCAGGGCGGCGATCTTTATGATGCGCTGATGGATGATTACGAACCCGGCGCCACTGCCGAAACCACGGCCGCCATGTTCGACCGGATGCGCCCGCGTCTGGTGCGCCTGCGCGCGGCGGTGCTGGAGGCGACGGCCCCGCCGAAGCTCGACCATCACTTTGGCGAAAACGCGCAGATGCGCTTTGCCCGCGATCTGGCGGCGCGCTTTGGCTATGATTTCACGCGCGGGCGGCTGGATCTGGCGGTGCATCCGTTCAGCTCTGGCTCTGGCAGCGATGTGCGGATCACCACGCGCGTTGTGGAAACCGATCCGTTCAACTGCTTCTATTCCACCATCCACGAGGTGGGCCATGCCTGCTATGAACTTGGCATCGACCCCGACTATCTGCTGACGCCGCTGGGCGCCGGCGTGTCGATGGGCGTGCATGAAAGCCAGAGCCGGGTCTATGAAAACCAGCTGGGCCGCAGCCCGGCCTTCACGGGCTGGATGTTCCGCCAGATGATCGACCGCTTCGGCGAATTCGGCGTGGATAGCCCCGAAGATTTCGCCCGCATCGTGAACCGGGTGCAGCCCGGTTTCATCCGCACCGAAGCCGACGAGGTGCATTACAACCTGCATGTCATGATGCGCTTCGATCTGGAACGGGCGCTGATCCGGGGCGATCTGGCGGTGGCCGATCTGGAGGCCGCGTGGAACGACAGGTTCCTGGCCGATTTCGGCGTGGCGGTGGATCGCCCGGCGCATGGCATGTTGCAGGATGTGCACTGGTCTGTCGGGTTGTTCGGCTATTTCCCGACCTATACCCTGGGCAATGTCTATGCAGGCTGCCTGCATCAGGCCCTGCGCCGCGATCTGCCGGATCTGGACGATCAGCTGTCGCGCGGCAATCTGGCCCCGGCCACCGGCAGGCTGCGCGAAAAGGTGCAGCGTCATGGTGGCCGCTATGAGCCGCGCGACGTGATCGCCCGCGCCACGGGCGCCGCCCCGACCGAAGCGCCGCTGCTGGATTACCTCGACGCCAAGTTCGGCGCGCTTTACGGGCTTTGATCCCATGCGCGGCGAGGGGCTGGCGGTCTGGCTGCTGGCCCTTGGCCAGACCCTTACCTATGCCGCGCTCTATTACAGCTTTGCCGCGCTGCTGCCGCATCTGGAGGCGGAAACCGGCTGGACCAAGGCACAGCTGGCCGCCGGGCCCACCTTCGCCTTTCTGCTGACGGCGGCGCTGACCATGCTGACCGGGCGGTTGGTGGACCGCGGCTGGGGCGGCGAGATGCTGATCCTGATGCCGCTGATCGGGGCGGGCGGGCTGCTTGGCCTGTCAGAGGCAGCAAGCCCCGCCGCCTGGTTCTGGATCTGGGGGCTGATCGGGCTGGCGCAGGCGGGCTGCGTCTATGAAACCTGTTTTGCCTTCCTCACCCGCCGGTTGGGGCCGGGCGCGCGGGCGGCCATCACCCGCATCACGCTGGTGGCCGGTTTCGCGTCCACCCTGGCCTTTCCGCTGGGCGAGTTGCTGGGGCGGCATCTGGGCGGGCGGAACGCGCTGCTGGCCTTTGCCGGGCTTGTGGTGGGCGGGGTGGTGCCGCTGAACCTTTGGGGGGTGGGCATCCTGCGCCGGATGGAGCGGCAGGGCGGCAAACGTCCGGCGCCTGAACCGGGGGCGCTGTCGGCGGCGCTGCGCCATCCGTCCTTCTGGCTGCTGACGGCGATCTTCGGCGCGATCTGGCTCAATCATGCCATTCTCATCACCTATGCGTTGCCCTTGTTTGCCGATCGGGGCGCGGCACCCGGCCTTGCGGTACTGGCGGCCAGCTGTATCGGCCCGGCGCAGGTGGCGGGGCGGCTGCTGTTGATGCTGAACGAACGGCGGGTCGACAATCGCGCCGCCACGTTGATCGCACTGGGCTGCATCCTGCTGGCGGCGGCGCTGCTGTGGGTGGCGGGGGCGGCGCCCGGGCTGATCTTTGCCTTTGCGCTGGCGCAGGGCAGCGGGGCGGGGCTGTTGTCGATCCTGCGGCCGGTGCTGCAGGCGGAAAAGCTGGGGCGGCAGGGCTTCGGTGCCGTATCCGGCGCCCTGGCCATAGCGCCGATCCTTGCCAATGCCGCCGGGCCAAGCGCGGGGGCCATGTTGTTGCAATCCGGTGGCCCCGATGCGGTCTATGCCGCCTGTCTGCTGCTTGCGGCTCTGGGCCTTGGCTTTGGCGGCTGGCTGGTGCGGCGGCCCCCGGTCAGCCAATGATCCGGCGCAGCACGCCCATCCAGTTGCCCCAGCACAGCTTTTCGATCAGCGCCGCGCCATAGCCCGCCCTCTGCATCCCGGCCACCAGCCCCGGCAGGCCCGCGGCCGAGCCCATCCAGCCCGGGATCATCGTGCCGTCGAAATCCGATCCCAGCGCCACGCCATCCTCACCCAGATGCGCCATCAGATGGTCCAGATGGCGGATCATCACCTCTGCCGCCGTATCCGGGTTCTTCATCCCATCCGCGCGCAGGAAGGCCACGCCGAAGTTCAGCCCCACCAGTCCGCCGGTTTCGGCCATGGCGTCCAGCTGCCGGTCGGTCAGGTTGCGCGTGGCAGGGCACAACGCATGGGCGGCGGAATGGGTGGAAACCAGCGGTTTCGTGCTGATCTGTGCCACATCCCAGAACCCGGCCTCGTTCAGATGCGCCAGATCGACCAGCACGCCCAGCCGGTCACATTCCGCCACCAGCCGCTTGCCCGCCTCGGTCAGCCCCGGCGCGGTATCGGGCGAGGCGGGAAAGTTGAAAGGCACGCCATGGCCAAAGATGTTGTCGCGGCTCCACACCGGGCCAAGGCTGCGCAGGCCTGCGGCATGCAGCACCTGCAATTCGTCAAGGCCCGCGCCGATGCCCTCGCAGCCTTCCAGATGCAGGATCGCCGCAATGGCGCCCGCGGCCCGCGCCGCCTCGATCTCGGCTACGGTCCGGCACAGGCGGATGGCATCGGGGCGGGCGGCGGCCATGCGGATCAGGATCGCCGCCTGTTCCAGCGTCACCCGATGCGCCTTTTCCACGCTGATCGGCGGAAAGGCGCGATACATGGCGCGCGGGTCAGGCGCATCGGCGGCCTCGCCCGGCACCCAGATTGAAAAGAACCCGCCCGCCATGCCCCCCGCGCGGCAGTGATCCAGCGAGATATCACCCGCACGCCCGTCAAAAAAGCCGCGCCCCGCGCTGTCGCCCGCATCCCACAGGCGCGACAGCAGATCGTTGTGACCATCGAAGACGGGCGCGAAAACGGGGGCGAAGATCGGGTCGGGCATGGCTGTTCCTTTCGGCAGATAGCGGCATACGGCCATGTTTCGCACGCCCCGGCAAGGCCCGGCCCCTCTGGCGCCGCTTCTTGGCTGGACGCGGGCCGCAAGGGCGGATATGGGCTGCGGCTTGCATTTGCGGGGCGGGATTGTTGAACCCGGGCCCTGCGGGGGTTACGTTATTGAATACACCCAGCGCCGGGGGAGGATGGCGGCGCGACAGCTGGAGGACGATGTCCTGTCTCATTCTGATCCTGCGACCGGGCTTCCGGTCGGACCGAGGGCCACGCGCGTGAACGACGCCGACCCGTCAAGTGAACTTCTTCTGGAACGCATCGTTGCCTCCCTGGAAGATGACAAGGCCGAAGAAATCGTGCAGATCGACCTGCGCGGCCGGTCCGAAGTGGCCGATTACATGGTGATCTGCTCGGGCCGTTCGTCCCGTCAGGTGGCTGCGATTTCCGAAAAGCTGGTGGAACGGCTGAAGCAGGAATTCGGCCGCCTGTGCAAGATCGAAGGCAAGGAAACCGGCGACTGGGTGCTGATCGACACGGCCGATGTGATCGTGCATGTGTTCCGCCCGGAAGTGCGTGAATTCTATCAGCTTGAAAAGATGTGGCTTCCGGCCGATCTGCAGCGGCCCACCGCCGAGGTCTGATGCGGGTTCATCTCTGCGCGGTGGGGCGGCTTCGCACCGGCCCTGAACGTGATCTGGCAGATGATTATGCCGCGCGCTTTGATCGCACGGGCCGGGCGCTGGCGCTTGGCCCGTTTGCCGAACACGAGGTGGAGGACAAGCGCGGCGGCGGCATGACGGCCGAGGCAGAGCTTCTGTCCCGTGCCATCCCGTCAGGCGCGCTGATCTGCACGCTGGATGAACGCGGCAAGCTGCTGTCCAGCCCCGAATTTGCCGATCTTCTGGCAAAATGGCGCGATGGCGGGCGGCAGGATCTGGCCTTCGTGATCGGGGGCGCGGATGGTATCGACCAAGGGTTGCGGGCGCGGGCGGATTTTTCGATCAGCTTTGGCCGGATGGTCTGGCCGCATATGCTGGTCCGGGTCATGCTGGCAGAACAGCTGTATCGGGCGGCTTCCATCCTGTCGGGGGCGCCCTATCATCGGGTATGATGGGCATCGGGTATGACAGGCATCGGATATAACGGGCGCGATGCCAGGGCATCGGGCGACAACTTTGGGAAGATCAGATGGATTACGGAAAGCAGAGTGGTACAAAACCAGTGAAAAACGCACCGAAACATGCCGAACACAATGCCAAGGGCAGCACGAAAAACCCCTTTGGCGGTCAGTCTGACAAGGCCGCCCTGCTGGAGCGCCTGAAGGCCGCAGCCGAGGCCAAGAAGAAAGACTGAACGGCAAACCGTGCTCTGGCCGTGCCGCAGGTGCGAAGCGCAGTTGCGGCACGGCGCGGCCCGGCGTAAAACGCCTTGAAACCAAGGAAAGGGCCGCCGATGACCATCCCGAAACCTGTCGTTCTGTGTATTCTGGATGGTTGGGGCTACCGCGAGGAACGGTCGGCCAATGCGCCCGCGCTGGCGCAAACCCCGAACTTCGACCGGATCTGGGCGCAATGCCCGCATGGCCTGCTGACGACCCATGGTCCCGATGTCGGTCTGCCGCGCGGGCAGATGGGCAATTCCGAAGTGGGGCATACCAATATCGGCGCAGGCCGGGTGGTGGCGATGGATCTGGGCCAGATTGATCTTGCGATCGAGGATGGCAGTTTCTTCCAGAACGCGGCCCTGCTGGCCTTCATCGACCTGCTGAAAGCCACCGGCGGCACGGCGCATCTGATGGGCGTGGTGTCGGATGGCGGTGTGCATGGCCATCTGGTGCATGTGCTGGCGGCCTGCCGCGCCGTGGCCGGGGCAGGCGTGCCGGTGGTGCTGCATGCCATCACCGACGGGCGCGATGTGGCACCCTCCAGCGCGGTGACGTTCATGCGTGAACTGACCGAACAGATGCCGCAGGGCGCCCGTGTCGGCACGGTGATCGGCCGCTACTGGGCGATGGACCGCGATAACCGCTGGGAACGCGTGGGCCGCGCCTTCGCCGCCATCGTCCGCGCAGAGGGCGAAACCGCCAGCGATGCCAACCGCGCCGTGGATGCCGCCTATCTGCGGGGTGAAACCGATGAATTCATCGCCCCCACAGTGATCGGCGGCTATGCCGGGGCGCAGGATGGCGACGGCTTCTTCTGCCTGAATTTCCGCGCCGACCGGGCGCGCGAAATCCTCATGGCGCTGGGGGCCCAGGATTTTGACGGGTTCGATGCCTCGGCCCGCCCTGCCTGGGCCACGATGCTGGGCATGGTGGATTATTCCACCCGCCACAATGACTTCATGACCACCTGCTATCCCAAGCAGGAGATCACCAATACGCTGGGCGAATGGGTGGCCGCACAGGGCTGCACGCAGTTCCGGCTGGCCGAAACCGAAAAATACCCGCATGTCACCTTCTTTCTGAACGGCGGGAAAGAGCTGCCCTCGCCCGGCGAGGATCGCTTCATGCCGAAATCGCCCAAGGTGGCCACCTATGACCTGCAGCCGGAAATGAGCGAGCCAGAAGTGGCCGCGCAATTGGTGGGGGCCATCGAAAAGGGCTATGACCTGATCGTGGTGAACTTTGCCAATCCCGATATGGTGGGCCATACCGGCAGCCTTGAAGCCGCGATGAAGGCCTGCGAAGCGGTGGATACCGGGCTTGGCCAGGCGCTGGCGGCGCTGGAAAAGGTGGGGGGCGCGATGATCGTCACCGCCGATCACGGCAATTGCGAACTGATGGTCGATCCCGAAACCGGCGGCCCGCATACGGCCCATACCACCAATCTGGTGCCGGTGATTCTGGTGGGCGGGCCCGCGGGCGCCGTGCTGCGGCAGGGCGGCCGTCTGGCCGATCTGGCGCCGACCGTGCTGCAGCTGATGGGGCTGCCGCAACCTGCCGAAATGACCGGGCAAAGCCTGATCGGATGATGCGCCACCTTGCCGCCCTTGCCCTGTGCCTGACCTGTGCCCTTGCGGGGGCCGCGCAGGCGGCCAGCGTGTCTGAACAGGCGCAGCAGGCCTCCGCCGATCTGCAGGAGGCCGTGGCCGAGCTGAACCGCGCGGTCGAGGCACAGGACAGGGTCAAGGCACTGACCGGCACGATCACCGCCTATGAACAGGGGCTGACGGCACTGCGCGAAAGCCTGCGGCAGGTGTCGATCCGCGAAGCCACGCTGGTCATGCAGTTCGAGGCGCAGCGCGACAAGGTGGCCCAGCTGGTCAGTGTGCTGAGCCGGATGGAGGCCGATCCCGCGCCCCTGCTGCTGCTGCATCCCACCGGGCCTTTGGGCACCGTGCGATCCGGCATGATGATTGCCGAGGTCACACCCGCCCTGCAGGCCGAAGCCGAGGCCCTGCGCCGCCAGCTGCAAGAGGTGCGCGATCTGCGCGCGCTGCAGCTGTCTGCGGGCACCACCCTGTCTGATGGCCTGAAATCGGCGCAGGTGGCGCGCACCGCGCTGTCCAAGGCGATTTCTGACCGGACGGACCTGCCGCGCCGCTTTACCGAAGACCCCGAAGTGCTGAAGGGCCTGCTGGAAAGCGCCGATACGCTGGATGCCTTTGCCGCAGGCCTCGCGCTGAACGAGATCGAGGTGGAGGGGATGGCCGATTTCGGCTTTGCCCGGGGCAACCTGCCGCTGCCCGCCCTGGGCACGCTGCTGCGCCGCCCGGGCGAGGCCGATGGCGCCGGTGTCCGCCGCCCCGGCATGGTGATTGCCACCCGGCCCCAGGCGCTCGTCACCGCGCCCTGGTCCGGCACGATCCGGTATCGCGGCCCTTTGCTCAGTTTCGGAAACGTGATCGTGCTTGAACCCGGGGCGGGCTATCTTCTGGTTCTGGCGGGGCTGGAAACCGTCTATGGCGAAGTGGGTGAAGTGGTCGAACCCGGGGCGCCGCTGGGCCTGATGGGCGGCGGCTCTCCCGCGATGGAAGATTTTCTGGCCTCGGCGCAAGAGGCAGGCGGGCGGGAAACCGCGACGCTTTATGTAGAGTTGCGGCAGACGGGCGAGGCGATCGACCCGATGCCATGGTTTGCGGCGACGGCGCCGCTGGCGGAGGCTCAGCAAGAGCCGTGAGGAAGGGAAGCTTTTGGCGATGAAGAAATTCGTGATGGCGGCGCTGGGTGGCACCGTGGCCGGGGTTCTGCTGACGACCCAGTTTGCCGGACCCCTCATCGCGCAGGAGGCCCAGAAGCAGACTTCGATCTATGAACAGCTGGATCTGTTCGGCGACATCTTCGAACGCATCCGCGCGCAATATGTGGAAGAGGTCGACAGCCAGAAGCTGATCGAGGCGGCGATCAACGGCATGTTGTCCTCGCTGGATCCCCATTCCAGCTATCTGGCGGCGGATGATTTCAGCGACATGCAGGTGCAGACCCGCGGCCAGTTCGGCGGTCTGGGCATCGAGGTGACGCAGGAAGACGGCTTTGTGAAGGTCGTCTCGCCGATGGATGACACCCCGGCCGACAAGGCGGGAATGAAGGCCGGCGATTTCATCACCCATGTGAATGGCGAAAGCGTGCTGGGCCTGACGCTGGATGATGCCGTGGATCTGATGCGCGGCGAGGTGGGCTCGGAAATCATCATCACCGTGGTGCGCGAAGGCACGCCGGACCCGTTCGATGTGTCGATCATCCGCGATGTCATCAAGCTGACGGCGGTGCGCGGTCGTGTGGTGGGCGATGCCGTGGTGCTGCGGGTGACCACCTTCAACAACCAGACCTTCCCGGGCCTGCAGGAAGAGCTGAAGAAGGCGCTGGAAGAAGTCGGCGGGATGGAAAAGGTGTCGGGCGTGGTTATCGACCTGCGCAACAACCCCGGCGGCCTGCTGACCCAGGCGATTGCCGTGGCCGACGACTTTTTGGAGAATGGCGANNCTCGACCTGCGCAACAACCCGGGCGGAGTGCTGACCCAGGCGATCCAGGTCTCCGACGCCTTCCTCGACAAGGGCGAGATCGTGTCGACCCGGGGCCGCAGCGCCCAGGATGGCGAACGCTTCAATGCCGAACCGGGCGATCTGGCGGGGGGCAAGCCCATCGTCGTGCTGATCAACGGCGGTTCCGCCTCGGCCTCCGAAATCGTGGCGGGGGCGTTGCAGGATCATCGCCGCGCCATCGTGGTGGGCACCAAGAGCTTCGGCAAGGGATCGGTGCAATCGGTGATCCCGCTGCGCGGCGAGGGTGCCATGCGGCTGACCACGGCGCGTTACTACACGCCCTCGGGCCGGTCGATCCAGGCGCTGGGGATCTCGCCCGATATCGTGGTGAACCAGCCGCCCGCGAAACCCGCCGACGAAACCGCCGAGCCGGAATCGGAAACTGCAGCCCGCGCCCGGACCGAGGCCGATCTGCGCGGCGTGCTGTCGAATGACAGCATGACCGAGGATGAAAAGCGCCAGTATCAGGAAGAACAGACCCGCGCCGAAGAGGCCGCCAAGCTGCGCGACGAAGATTACCAGCTGGCCTATGCGGTGGACATCCTGAAAGGCGCCGCCGCCATCGCGGTGCAGCCGTGAGCGAGGCCGTGGATGCCGCAGGCCTGCCCTACCGCCCCTGCGTGGGCGTGGTGCTCATCAACCGGGACGGGCTGATCTTCACCGGCAACCGCAAGGACAGCGCCACCCCGGCCTGGCAGATGCCGCAGGGCGGGATCGACGAGGGCGAGAAGCCGCGCAAGGCAGCCCTGCGCGAGCTGTGGGAAGAAACTGGCGTGACCGAGGATCTGGTGGAATTCATCGCCAAATCCGACGGCTGGGTGACCTATGACCTGCCGCCCGAGCTGCTGGGCAAGGTCTGGGGCGGCAAGTATCGCGGGCAGAAGCAGAAATGGTTCCTGTTCCGCTATCTGGGCCGCGACGATCAGGTGAATATCGAAACCGATCACCCCGAGTTCGACCGCTGGCAGTGGAGCCGTGCCGACGAGATGGTGGCCTCCATCGTGCCGTTCAAGCGTGCGGTCTATGACGCGGTAGAGTCGCAGTTCCGCCCGCATCTGGCCTGAAGCCGGGGATCCTGCGGCGCGCGCCCTTGCGGGCGCGCAAGCCATGGGTCGCCTGCGCGGGCTGTCGCCCGCTTGTCTCCGTTGCCTCCGGCGGGGGTATTTGGGCCAAGAGGAAAGGGCAGCCGCGTTTCGTGACGCAGCGTTGGCGGTGACAGTCTGACCGGGCTTTGCCAGTGTGGCCGGGCCTGAGGAGGAGCATGCCATGACCTATCCGCATCTGCTGTCACCGATCACTTTGGGCAGCCTGACCCTGCACAACCGTGTGGTGATGGGGTCCATGCACACCGGGCTGGAAGAAACCGGCGACTGGAACCGGGTTGCGGAATTCTATGCCACGCGGGCGCGCGGCGGCGTCGGGCTGATGGTCACGGGTGGTATGGCGCCCAATCGCGAAGGCGGGGTGTTTCCGGGCGCGGCCGGGCTGTTTTCGGCGCAGGACATCGAAAATCACCGCATTGTCACCGACAGGGTCCATGCCGCAGGCGGCCGGATTGCGATGCAGATCCTGCATGCCGGGCGCTATGCCTATGGCAAGGACTGTGTTTCTGCCTCGGCGGTGAAATCGCCGATCTCGCCCTTTGTGCCGCAGGCGCTGGACGAGGACGGGATCGAAAAGCAGATCGCCGATATTGCCACCGCCGCAGCCCGTGCCATCGAGGCGGGCTATGACGGTGTGGAGGTGATGGGATCCGAGGGCTATTTCCTCAATCAGTTTCTGGTGCGGCATGTGAACCGGCGCGCGGATCGCTGGGGCGGCGCCTATGAAAACCGGATGCGTTTGCCGCTGGAGGTGGTGCTGCGGGTGCGGGCTGCGATCGGGGAAGGCGTGTTGATCTATCGCCTGTCGCTGATTGATCTGGTGCCGGATGGTTCAAGCTGGGACGAAGTGGTGCAGCTGGCCCGGGCGGTGCAGGCGGCGGGGGCGGATGTGCTGAACACCGGCATCGGCTGGCACGAGGCGCGGGTGCCGACCATTGCCACCTCGGTGCCGCGGGCGGCTTTTGCGCATCTGACGGCGCGCCTGCGGCCCGAGGTGGGGATACCCGTCATCGCCTCGAACCGGATCAACACGCCCGAAGTGGCCGAAGGTCTGCTGGCGGCGGGCATGGCGGATATGGTGTCTATGGCGCGGCCATTTCTGGCTGATCCGGATTTCGTGGCCAAGGCGGCGGCGGGGCGGGCAGCCGAGATCGCGCCCTGCATTGCCTGCAATCAGGCCTGCCTGGATCATACCTTCAGCGGCAAGCTGACCAGCTGCCTGGTGAACCCGCGCGCCTGCCACGAGACAGAGCTGGTGATCGCGCCTGCCGCCGCACCAAAGCGGGTGGCGGTTGTGGGTGCGGGGCCTGCCGGGCTTGCGGCGGCGCTGACCGCAGCCGAACGCGGGCATCGGGTGGTGCTGTTCGACCGGGCGCCGGTGGTGGGGGGGCAGCTGCATCTGGCCGCCCGTGTGCCGGGCAAGGAAGAGTTTCGCGGGTTGATCGACTGGTTCGCGGCGCGTGTCGCCACCAGCGGCATCGAAACCCGGCTGGGGGCCGATGTGGTGGCGGCAGATCTGACCGGCTTCGACACGGTTGTCCTGGCCAGTGGCATCACCCCCCGCGCGGCGGGCATCGCGGGTGAGGCGGGGCCGCAGGTGCTGGGCTATCGCGATGTGCTGCGCGGGGCGCCGGTGGGCCCGCGCGTGGCGGTGATCGGGGCGGGCGGCATCGGGTTCGATGTGGCAGAGTTTCTGGTGCATCAGGGGCAAAGCCCGGCCCTGGATGCGGGCCTGTGGCGCCGCGAATGGGGCGTGGGCGATCCGGCGCTGGTGCCGGGCGGGCTGGCAGCCGATGGCCCGCAGCCGGAACCGCCTGCCCGCGAAGTCTGGCTGCTGCAGCGCAAGCCGGAAAAGCCCGGGCGCAAGCTGGGCAAGACCACCGGCTGGATTCACCGCGCCGCGCTGCAGATGAAGGGGGTCCGGATGCTGGGCGGGGTAACATATGATGCCGTAACGCGCGAAGGTCTGGCGATCACCGTGAACGGTGTGGCGCAGCTGCTACCGGTGGATCATGTGGTGATCTGTGCCGGCCAGGAACCCGAGCGGGGGCTGCTGGCCCCATTGCAGGCCATGGGCATCGTTCCGCACGTGATCGGCGGCGCCGATGTGGCAGCCGAGCTGGACGCCAAGCGCGCCATCGACCAAGGCACCCGGCTGGCCGCCATTTTGTGAGCCGGTGTTTCCCTCTTTTCAACGATCAGTGCTAATTCCCCCAGTCCGTCGCGCCATCGCCGCTATCTCGCCCGATTTGCGGTTAAAAAAGCCAGAGAAGAACCCGTTACTTCTGGCATGGGGAAAACGATGGACCGACTGACCGAAATGGAAGCCTTCGCCACTGTTGTGGATCAAGGAGGCTTTACCGACGCGGCCAAGAAGATGGGTATCTCGAAGTCCGCCGTGTCGAAGCACGTTTCGGCGCTGGAGGCCCGGTTGGGTGCCCGCCTGCTGAACCGCACGACGCGACGGGTCAGCCCGACGGAAATTGGCCTGGCCTATTACGACCGCGCGCGCCGCGTGCTGAATGACGCAGGCGAGGCGGATGCGCTCGTCACATCGATGCAATCCGCGCCGTCCGGCCTGTTGCGCATCAGCGTGGCCACCGATTTCGGGGTGAATCTGCTGTCACCGATTCTGGGGGATTTCCTGCAGGAATATCCGGATATCACCGTGAACATGGTGCTGAACAACCGTTACGTCGAACTGATCTCCGAAGGGTTCGACATGGCGATCCGGGTGGGCGATCTGGAAGACAGCAGCCTGCGCGCCCGCAAGCTGACAGAAACCTCGAAACGGATGATCGCCTCGCCGGCCTATTTCCAGAAATATGGCCGCCCGCACAAGATTGATGATCTGAACGACCACAAGCTGCTGCATTATTCCAGCCAGGCCAATGGCAATGTCTGGAAGGTCACCGCGCCCTCGGGCGAAAAGCGGCAGGTGCGCTCGAACGGCTGGCTGACGGTGAACGACGGGCAATCGCTGCTGAATGCGGCGGTGGCGGGGCTGGGCATCGCCTATCTGCCGTCCTTCCTTTATGCGGATGCGATGAAGAAGGGCCAGGTGGAAGAAGCGATTCTCGGCCTGCCGGTCGAAATGCTGGGCATCTATGCCGTCTATCCGCCGGGCCGGTTTACCCAGCCCAAGGTCCGGGCATTCATTGATTTTCTGGCCCGCCAGTTCCTTGAAAAAGGCCCCGACAACTGGTGAGCCGCCAAGGCGTCTGTTCGAAGGTGCGTCCCTACTGGGTCGAGGTCAGCATGACCTCGACCCTTCTGTTTTCCTGCTGCCCTTCCGGGGTCAGATTGGAGGCCCGGGGCGCCAGATAGCCCACGCCTTCGGCCTCAATCCGGTCTGCGGCGATGCCCCGCGCGATCAGCGCGGCGCGTANNCGCCGCCGCCCGGGCGCGCGATACCGCGATATTGGCGGCCAGCGTGCCGGAGGCATCGGTATGCCCCACCAGCGCGATACGCCGGCTGGGCTGTGCGGTCAGATAGGCCGTCAGCGCATCAAGCGAGGGTGCATCCGGGTTTTCCAGATCGGATGCGCCGGTGGCAAAGGCCAGATCGCCCAGAACCAGACTGCCCGCCCGTTCCAGCTGCGGCGCCAGATCGCCCACCGCTACAGCAGGCTGCGCCGGGGCGGTGGGCGCAACCGGGGCGGGTGGGCTGCCGGGGGGGACGATCCGCGTCATCTGCACGAACCCGGCCTGATCGGACCGGCTTATCATCAGGCTCAGCACCTGCGCGCCCTTTTCCGCCGCGATGANNGGCTCTGGCAGCAGCGGCACGGCATAGCGGAAATCAAAGCCGCCACAGGCCATGGTTTCGCAGCTGTACAGCACGGCCCAGCCTTCGGCCTCGATCTGCTTGCGCAGGCTGGTGGCCAAAGCCAGGGTGGTCAGCGGCCCGTTGATTCGCCAGGCCACCTGTTCCAGATCCCCCTCCGCCAGCTTGCCGGGCAGCCCCTCGGCCGACCAGGGCCCGACGGGCAGACGATAAGAGGTTTCGGGCTCTGCCTCGCGCGCGGTTTCGGTGGCGGGCGCCGGGAAGCTGGGGGTCATGGCTTGCGCCGGGGCCGCGCAAANNAGGCAAAGCAGGCGCAGGGTCTGAAGTGGCCTCATTGGTCTTTCACGCGGTAATGATAGCCCCCCACCGCTACCATGCCCAGCCGTTCATACAAGGCGCGCGCCGGGGCATTGGCCTGCGTCACCACCAGTGACATCGTCGTGGCACCCTGATCCTGTGCCCATACCGCAGCGGCCCGCAACATATTGTGGGCGGAACCCTGCCGACGCGCCGCAGGCAAGACCTCCAGCGCGTGCAGCATGGCAATGTCGCCATGGCAGGCCACAAAGGCGGCACCCACCGGCCTGTCCTGCGTGCGGGCCAGAATGGCGGTTTTCGGCCCCGCCACCCGCTGCATCACCTCAACACGCGCCGGGCCGATGCCGCCTTCGGCCCAGACATCGCAGGTGATCGCCAGCGGGGGCCAGTGGCAAAAGGCGGCCATGCCCGAAACCGGCCCCGCCAGCTGTGCCACCGGCGCCGCATAGGCCACCACCGGATCATTGATCCGGTAGCCCCGCGCGGCCAGCGCCGCATCCAGCGCATCATCGCCCGCATGGATCACGAACAGCGGCTTCTGCCCCAGCGCCGCCATGCCCGCCTCGGCCTCTGGCAGATCGGTGGCATCCCATCCCGCCGCGGCAGAGGCTGCCGAAACCCGCTGCCCACCGCCTTGCCCGTCGCGCAACTGCCAGGGGCCATGGCGAAAACTGCGGGCCGGGGGCCAGGTGGCCTCCATCACCGCCGCCAGATCCAGCGCCCCGCCCATCAGGCGAACAGCGCGCACAGCCGGGTCATCGCCTGATCCACCAGCCCCGGATCGGTGCCCCGGATCACCAGATTCGTGCCATGCGCCCCGTTCTGGATGAACGGATAAGATCCCATCGACAGATCGGGAAATTCGGCCGCCAGCGCGCCGAAAGGCCCGGCAATCTCGCCCTCGCCCCGGTTGACGCGCAGCGACTGGCTCAGCAGCGGCTGGCCGCCGGTGATCGTGGGCAGCACGCTGGCCACCATGGCCTGAAAGATATTGGGCACCCCCGCCATCACATGCACATTGCCCAGGGTAAAGCCCGGCGCCGTGCTGACCGGATTGTCGATCAGGGCCGCGCCATCGGGGATGCGCGCCATCCGCTGGCGCGCGGCGTTGAACTCCAGCCCCGCCCGGTCGTAATGCGCCTGCAGCAGCGCCGTGGCATCGGCGCGATGGGTGATCGCCACGCCAAAGGCCGCCGCCATAGCATCGGCGGTGATATCATCATGCGTCGGCCCGATGCCGCCGCTGGTGAACACATGATCCCAGCGGGCGCGCAGGGCGTTGACCGCCTCGATGATGGCGGGCTGTTCATCGGGCACCACGCGGGCTTCGGCCAGCCGGATGCCGCGCTGAGTCAGCTCGCCGGCCAGATAATGGGTGTTGCCATCCCGGGTGCGGCCCGAAAGGATCTCGTCCCCGATCACCAGCATGGCGGCGGTTGGGTTGGTCATCGGTTGTCTCCCTCTTTCGTTGCGTCCAAGGTATAGCGTGCCGCCCGGGGTTTCAAAGCCCCGGCTCTGGCCTTTTGCGCCCGGCGCGATTATCTGTTTTTCCGCACAGAGGGAAAGGATACGCCGGTGAACGACATCCGCGGCCGCACGACCAAAGAAGGTATCCGCATCTATACCGAGGCAGATTTTGCCGGGATGCGCGCGGCGGGCCGCGCTGCGGCGGAAATCCTGGATAATGTGGCGCCTTTGGTAAAACCCGGTGTGACCACCGCCGCGCTGGATGATTTCATCACTGCCGAGGTCACCCGCATGGGCGTGATCTCTGCAACCATCGGCTACAAGGGTTACAAGCACGCCTCCTGCATCAGCGTCAACCATGTGGTCTGCCACGGCATTCCCGGTGGCAAGGTTCTGGCGGATGGCGACATTCTCAACATCGACGTCACGGTGATTGTCGATGGTTGGTATGGTGATACCAGCCGCATGTTTGTGGCAGGCACCCCGGCGCGCAAGGCCGAACGGCTGATCGAGGTCACGCATGAAAGCCTGATGCGCGGCATCGCCGCCGTGAAGCCGGGCAATACCTTCGGGGATATCGGCTTTGCCATACAGTCTTACGTCGAACAGAACCGCATGAGCGTGGTGCGCGATTTCTGCGGCCATGGGCTGGGCCTTGTGTTCCACGCGCCGCCGAATGTGCTGCATTACGGTCGTCCGGGCACCGGCCCGGTGCTGGAAGAAGGGATGTTCTTCACGATCGAGCCGATGGTGAACCTGGGTCGCCCCGAAACCAAGGTTCTGGCCGATGACTGGACGGCGGTGACCCGCGACAAATCCCTTTCGGCACAATACGAACATTCGGTGGGGGTCACGGCAGATGGCTGCGAGATCTTTACCCTGTCGCCTGCGGATAAATTCTTCCGCACCTGGGAATGACGACTGGGGAATGACCCTGCCCACCATCCGGGCCTGACCACCCCCCAAAATGCCGAAGGCCGGGCCCGCAAGGGTCCGGCCTTCGGCATAGGGCATCTCGGTTCAGGCGACGGCGCGTTGATGGGGCAGGAACACATCATCCTGATCGGCTTCCGGCATCGGCAGGCTGCGCATCACCACCCGGTCCCGCCCTTGGCGTTTCGCGTCATACAGCGCCTGATCCGCGGTTTTCAGCAGCACATCCAGCCCCTGATCGGTCACCGGGGCAAAGCCCACCCCGACGCTGGCCGAAACTTGCACCACCTGCCCGTCATCCAGCCGCAGCCCCATCCGCATCTGCTGGCAGATCCGCCAGGCCGCCTGCGCCGCACCGTTTTCATTCACATCGGGCAGCAGCACCACGAATTCTTCGCCGCCAAACCGCACCACGGTATCCTGCGACCGGATGGTTTGCGACAGCACACCCGCCACCGCCCGCAGCACCAGATCACCGGCATCATGGCCATAACGGTCGTTGATCGCCTTGAAGTGATCCAGATCCACCACCAGCATCGCCGTGCCCTTGCTGCCCAGGATGCGGGCGGCATTGCTGAACTGGCCGGGCAGGGCACGACGGTTCAGCAGGCCGGTCAGCGGGTCGGTCATCGCATCATTCACCATCTCGCGTTCGCGGCGGGCATTGTCGCGTTCCCGCTGCAGCAGCGTGCCGAACAGGATCGACCCGGCCAAGTGATACAGGATGACGGTCGGCAGCGTCTGCAGTGCCGAAGGCCGGATCGCCATCGGCAGGAAGATCATGGTCACGGCCGCGACCGAAATCGCCACGCCCAGAAAGGTAAAGGACACCACGCCGGGGATCAGGTTGCGCTCGCGCACCGCCGACCACAGCATCCCCATCCCGCCGGCAATCAGCATCGAGGAACAGCCGATCAGCGCCCCGTCCCCGCCCAGCATCATCCGCGTCAGAACCGCCACGGCCAGCGCGGTGGACAGGCCGATCCCGCTCAGAAAGGCGGCGGCAAAGCCGATGAACAGGCTGCGACCGTCAATCAGATAGCCGCCATCCTGCAGAAAGGGCTGAAACATCGACAGCGCCGCCCCCAGCCCGAACCAAAGGCCCAGGACCACATGGCGCATCCACCGTCGGCTGCCGCTGCGTTGAACATATCCGTAGAAGAGGGCGATACATGCCATCAGTGCCACACCATTGGCCAAAGAAAGCGCAGTATTCATCTTACCCTCCAATACTTTGCGGTGGTGGCGCTGCACAGGTCGTGCAGATCAGCACCGGAACTGGAGTTAGACTGTCAGCCAATTAAGGTGAAATTTGAGCAAAATATGTCACGAAATTCGGCAACCGCCCAAATCGGCGCTTTCACCCCGCCGTTTCAAGGCAATGTCTCCGAAATGCGCGCTTAAGCATGTCCAGTTCGGCCCGCAGCAGATCAATTTCGGCCCGCAGATCGTCTTCCATGGCGACGCCAGTGATGATGGTGAAATGCGCAAGCACCTGCCCGCTGCCAGAATCGCGGAACAGCAGGGTCTGCACCCCCTCTGACAGAATCGCGGCGGGAATCGGCAGTTGCACGGCCAGACTGCCCGGCTGATCGGGTTGCGGCGTCAGGGTCAGGCCCGGCAGCTTCTGGTCCAGATGCCAGACCTCCAGCGCGGGGCTGTCGCCCGCCCCGGTCAGCACGCCTTCCCAGATCCCTGCGCGCACCCGCGTTTTCGTCAAGCTTGCTTCGGCCATCCCGCTCTCCTGTCAGATTTCCGCCCGGGGGCGGCGCGAAAAGGTCACGTCGCGCAGGATGACCTGATTCATCTCCGGCCCTTCGAAGATCAGATCGACCCACAGCCGGTCCACCCGCTTTTCGTTCATCTTGGTATAGGCCAGATCGAATTCCACCATCACCTCTTCGGCGGCCAGCGGCAGTTCATGCACGATCTGTTCGACATTCGGCCCGTATTTGATGTTCAGCCGCGCAAAGATCTCCAGCGGCTTTTCCATCTCCACGATGGCATCGACGCGGATCAGATGCTTGAGCTTCAGCCCCTGAACCGATTCGGGCGGCAGTTCCAGCACCAGCGACAGAAAGGTGCCGTCAAACCGGAACACATCCATCCGCAGGCCGAAGGGGGCCAGATCGGCCTCGCGCGTGTTGCGGATCTGGCGCACCGTCAGCTCTGACCGGCGGCAGTCATGATAGATGGTGGCCCCTTCGCAGATCTGCGCGCGCGATGGCACCGATGCCGCGCCGGGCACCGGAATCGCCCCTTTCCACAGATCATGGCGCCAGGCCCAGTCAGACCCCATCGGGCGACGGATCGCATTTGGCCCGATCACCGGCAGGGCCAGCCGGTGTTCGGCGGAATGGATCACCCGATCCAGCTGCCGCCGCATCTGCCGCGCCCGGCCCCGGATCTGGCGCAGCTGTTCCAGGCTGATGGTATCGGCCAGATTGGCCCAATGCTCCCACCGCCGCAGGAACCGGCGCTGCAGCACCCTGTCCAGAAATGTGTCCAACCTGCGGGTCATCGGAGGGTAAAAATCCTTGCGCAAACGGCAGCTTGCCCCGGCGCACCCGTGAAGGCTGCCCAAGGGTCACGAATCGTTTATCCCCGCAAATTGTGAAAAAAACTACCCCAGCCGGTGGGGTCAGGAACGATTCGCCGCAAGCGTGGCCGCCACGAAGGCCTGCAGCAGGGCCAGCCCCGCATCGCGGTTCAGCGGCGCATCCACTGGCCCTGCCACCGTCAGCGTCACCAGCCGCCCCTCCAGGGCCAGCACCGCCCGCCAGCTTTCGGCCTGCACCGGCGCCGATGGCTGCGGCCCGCGATCCTGCAGCCGGATCAGAAAGGCATCCCCGCTGCGCCGCGCCTCAAGCACCTGCACATCCGTCGCCCGGCCCCTGCGGCTCAGCGCCTGCCGCCCNNTTCCGCGCCGCCCGCGGCAACATTCAGCCCGGCGCCGCTGCCTTCGGCCCCCACCGCCGCCGTCAGCACAGCAGGCGCCCGCTCCGTCGCCCCGGCACAGCGCCCGATCAGCAGGATCGCCGTCTCGGCCCCCGCCAGCTGTGCGGCGGGTTCCGTGCAATAGCCCGCGGGGGCGGCCACCTGAACCGCGCCGCCAAACAGGCTCGCCCGGCCCTGCGCCGAAGGCGTCATGCAGGCGGTCAACCCCAGCGCCACCAGACCCAGCGCCCCGGCGGCCCGTATTGCCCTTGCTGTTCCGGTCATCCGCTGCGCCCCCTTTGCCCTGCCGCCAGACCTATGCCGCAGCCCGCGCCCCGGCAAGCGCCGCGCGTGCAATCGCTGTGGCATCGGCGGGCTTTCGCGTTCTACAGTCACCCTGCGCAACGCACAGGAGGCCCCATGGAAATCACCACGCTCGAAGCCGAGGCGCAGCGCCTTGTCCTTGCCGCCTTCACCGAAGAAACCGCCCTGTCACTGGGCCTCACCCTGGTAGAACTGGCCCGCGCCGCGGCGCTGCCGGTGGTCATCAACATCCGCACCGCCGACCGCACGCTGTTTCACGCCGCCCTGCCGGGGGCCGCGCCCAATAATGACAACTGGGCGCGCCGCAAATCCAATGTCGCGCTGCTGTTCCATCTGCCTTCGCTGCTGGTCGGGGCGCAGATGCAGGCCTCGGGGCGCAGCCTGGCCGATCATGGCCTGTCCCCGCAGGATTATGCCGACCATGGCGGGGCTGTGCCGATCCGGGTTCGGGGCGTTGGTTTGGTGGCCGTGGCCACCGTTTCTGGCCTGCCCTCGGTCGAGGATCACCGGCTGGTGGTCCGTGCGCTGGAAACCCTGCTCTGACAGTTGCAAGGCCCGGTCGGCCGTTTGGCAGGGCAGGGCGCCGCGATGATTGCAATTCCGGCCTTCCGGGCTTATCTCGGGGGCGACCAAGAACAAAGGGCCAGCCCGCATGAACTGGATCTCGAACTACGTCCGCCCCAAGATCAACTCGCTCTTCTCCCGCCGCGAAGTGCCCGAGAACCTTTGGACGAAGTGCCCCGAATGTGGGACCATGCTGTTTCACCGCGAGCTGTCGGATAATCTGAACGTCTGCACCCATTGCGATCACCATATGGCGATCACCCCGCGCGACCGCTTCAAGGCGCTGTTCGACGGCGGCGTGTTCATCGAGGTGAAGGTGCCCGAACCGGTCATCGACCCGCTGCATTTCCGCGACCAGAAGAAATATCCCGACCGGATGAAGGCCGCGCAGAAAGCCACGGGCGAAAAAGAAGCCATGCTGGTGGCCGAGGGTGAGGTGTTCCGCACCCCGATTGTCGCCGCTGCGCAAGATTTCGCCTTCATGGCCGGCTCCATGGGCATGTATGTCGGCAATGCCATCGTGGCCGCCGCCGAACGCGCCGTGGCCCTGAAACGCCCGCTGGTGCTGTTTGCCGCGGCCGGTGGCGCCCGGATGCAGGAAGGTATTCTCAGCCTGATGCAGATGCCGCGCTCTACCGTGGCCATCCAGATGCTGAAAGAAGCGGGCCTGCCCTATATCGTGGTGCTGACCCATCCCACCACCGGCGGCGTGACGGCCAGCTATGCCATGCTGGGCGATGTGCATATTTCCGAACCCAATGCGCTGATCTGCTTTGCAGGCCCTCGCGTCATCGAACAGACCATCCGCGAAAAGCTGCCCGAAGGCTTCCAGCGCGCCGAATATCTGCTCGATCACGGGATGCTGGACCGCGTCACCCACCGCAAGAACCTCAAGGATGAGCTGGTGACCATCATCCGTATGGTCACCCGCCAGGCCCCGGCCGTGCGCGGCGATCTGCCCGGCGTCGAACCCGAGGCCGCCCCGGCCAAGGCCTGAGCGCGCCCCCTGCCTGATCCAATGGCCGCCGCTGGCGGCCATTGCCATGCTGAACAGCCTTTCCGCATCACCCAGACCGCCGGGGCCGATCATGACCGATACCACCCGCTCTGACGCCATGCTCCAGCGGATGATGGCGTTCCATCCCAAGATCATCGACCTGACGCTGGACAGGGTGCAGCGGATGCTGGCGGCGCTTGGCCATCCCGAAGGCCGCCTGCCGCCGGTGATCCATATCGCAGGCACCAATGGCAAAGGCAGCACTCAGGCCATGATCCGCGCCGGGCTGGAACAGCAGGGCAAGCGCGTCCATGCCTATACCTCGCCGCATCTGGCCTGGTTTCACGAACGCATCCGGCTGGCGGGCGCGCTGATCTCGGAAGAGGCGCTGGCGCAGCTGCTGGATGAATGTGTGACCGCCAATGGTGGCGAAGAAATCACCTTCTTCGAAATCACCACCTGCGCCGCCCTGCTGGCCTTCGCCCGCATCCCCGCCGATTATACGCTACTGGAGGTGGGCCTGGGTGGCAGGCTCGATGCCACCAATGTGGTGGATCGCCCGGCGCTGACGATCATCACCCCGGTCTCCATCGACCATCAGCAATATCTGGGCGAAACTCTGGCCGAAATCGCAGGCGAAAAGGCGGGCATCCTCAAACGCGGCGTGCCCTGTGTGGTGGGCCCGCAAGAAGATGCGGGGCTCGCGGTGATCGAGGCCCGCGCCGCCCGTCTGGGCGCCCCGCTGCTGGCCTATGGTCAGCACTGGCATGTCGGCACCGAACGCGGGCGGCTGATCTATCAGGATGAAACCGGCCTGCTGGATCTGCCGCTGCCCAATCTGCCCGGCCCGCATCAGATCCAGAATGCAGGCGCCGCACTGGCCGCGCTGCGCCATCTGGGCGCCGATGATGCCGCCTGCGAGGCCGCCGTCACCCGCGCCTTCTGGCCCGCCCGGATGCAGCGACTGAAATACGGCCCGCTGGTCGATGCCGCGCCGGGGGTCGAGCTGTGGCTGGATGGCGGCCATAATCCGGCAGGCGGGGCGGCCATCGCCGCCACACTGGCGCAGATGCCGCCGCGCCCCACCCATGCCATCTGCGGCATGTTGAACACCAAGGATATCACCGGCTATCTGCGCCCGCTGGCCCCGCATCTGGCCGCCCTTCATGCGGTGTCGATCCCGGGCGAGGCAAATACACTCCCGGCGGAAACCACCGCCGCCGCCGCCGCCCAGGCCGGGATCGCGGCCCATATCGCGCCCTCTGTCGCACAGGCGCTGACCGATATCGCCACGGCCCAGCCTGCCGCGCGGGTGCTGATCTGCGGCTCGCTCTATCTTGCGGGCAGCATCCTGCGCGAAAACGGCTGAGGGCAGGCAGCGCACAGGCCGGGCAGGGGGCCTTGCCCCCTCGCGCGTGCCGCGCTCACCCCCAGGGTATTTTTGCCAAGAGGAAAGGCCATGTCTTCCTCTTGGTCCAAATACCCCGGGGGAGCCCGGAGGGCGGGGGCGGAGCCCCCTTCTTTATCGCGTCAGATCAGACCTTCGGCGCGGAACAGCCGCTTCAGCTCGGTTTCCGGCCGGGCGCCGAAATGGCTGATGACCTCGGCGGCGGCAACACAGCCCATGCGGCCCGCGATCTCCAGGCTCTGGCCGGTGGCCATGCCATAGATGAAGCCTGCCGCGAACTGATCGCCCGCGCCTGTGGCATCCACCGGCACCACCCGGCGTACCGGCACCACGGCGCGTTCATCCCCGCGCAGCAGGATCACCTCTTCGCCGGACCGGGTGCAGACCACCAGCCGCGCCTCCTGCGCCGCCTGCGCCAGCGCATCGTCCAGCCCGCATTGATACAGGCTTTCCCATTCGTGCTGGTTGCCGATCACATAATCCAGTTCCTTGACCATGCGGCGGAAATCGCTGCGGTGCCGGTCGGCGCAGAACGGATCCGAAAGCGCGATCCCCGCGCGGCCACCGGCCTGCTGGCACAGTTTCGCCGCGCGTTCGAAGGCCTGCTTGCCCTTCGGCTTGTCGTACAGATAGCCCTCCAGAAACAGGATTGCCGCATCCGAGGCCACCTCGGGCGCCACATCTTCCGGCCCCAGTTCCGAGGAAATCCCCAGATAGGTGTTCATCGACCGCTCGCCATCGGGCGAAACGAAGATCATCGACCGCGAGGTGGGCAGCTCGCCCCCTGGCACCGGCGGGTTGACGAAATCGGTGCCCTGTTCATCCATGCTGCGGGCGTAGAACCGCCCCAGAGCATCATCATGCACCCGGCCGATGAAGGCGGTCTTCAGACCCAGATTGCCCAGGCCCGCCAGCGTATTGGCCACCGAACCCCCCGGCGCCTGCACCCGGTCGCGCATCGCAGCATAAAGCAGCTCGCCCCGCTCGCGCTCGACCAGCTGCATGATGCCCTTCTCGATTCCCATCAGCTCCAGAAAGGATTCGTCAGCCTGGGCAAAGACATCAACGATGGCATTGCCGATGCCCACCACTTCGTATTTCTTCATTCGGTCTTTTCCTCAAAGGGGCAAAGGTCGCGGATCAGGCAATCCGCGCAGCGGGGTTTGCGGGCCGTGCAGATATAGCGCCCGTGCAGGATCATCCAGTGATGCGCGTGCTGCTGGAATTCGGCGGGGATATGGTCTTCGATGGCGCGTTCTACCGTTTCCACATCCTTGCCCGGGCAGACGCCGGTGCGGTTGCCAAAGCGGAAGATATGGGTATCCACCGCCTGCGCCGGGATGTGCCACCACATGTTCAGCACCACATTCGCCGTCTTGCGCCCCACACCCGGCAGCGATTGCAGCGCCGCCCGGCTGGAGGGCACTGCGCCGCCATAGTCGTTCACCAGAATCTCTGACAGGCGGATGACGTTCTTCGCCTTCTGGCGGAACAAGCCGATGGTCTTGATCACCTCGGTCAGCCCCTCCAGCCCCAGATCCAGCATCTTCTGCGGCGTATCTACCGTGGCGAACAGCGGGCGGGTGGCCTTGTTCACCCCGGCATCGGTGGCCTGCGCGCTCAGCGCGACGGCCACCAGCAGGGTATAGGCATTCACATGATGCAATTCGCCCTGCGGTTCCGGCTCTTTTGCCTGAAACCGGGTGAAGATCTGGTGGATCGTATGATAACCGAGTTGCCGCGCCATGCCCTGCCTCTTGCTCCCGCCTCTTGCCAAAGCCCGCGCCCGCGCGCAAGCAAAGCCGCAGCTTCCGGGTCGCGCCGCGTGAATTTGCCACCTATTCTGGCAGAAAGGAGCCCGCCATGACCGCAGCCGATCCCCGCCTTGCCGAAGATACCGCCTATCACTACCGCATGATCGCCCGCGCCCTGGCCGAGATCGACGCGGGCGGGCCGGGCCTGACCCTCGATGCGCTGGCAGACCGGATGGGGATGAGCACGGCCCATTTCCAGCGGGTGTTTTCACATTGGGTTGGCGTCAGCCCGAAGCGCTATCAGCAGTATCTGACGCTGGACCATGCGAAACGCCTGCTGGCGGACCGTCATTCGGTGCTGGAAACCTCGCTGGCCACCGGGCTCTCGGGCGGCGGGCGGCTGCATGATCTGTTCCTGCGCTGGGAGGCGATGACGCCGGGCGAATATGCCCGCGCGGGCGCGGGTCTGACCATCCTCTGGGGCTGGTTCGAAAGCCCGTTCGGCCCGGCGCTGGTCATGGGCACCGAACGCGGCATCTGTGGCATGGGATTTGCTGCCGAACAGCCCGAGGCGCAGGTGATGCAGGATCTGCGGTCGCGCTGGCCAAAGGCGGAATTCATCGAAAACCCGGCGGCGCTGCGCCCCTGGGTTCAGGCCGCCCTCGGCGCGGGGGAGGGGGCAGCGCCGCTCTATCTGATCGGCGCCCCGTTCCAGATCAAAGTGTGGGAGGCGCTGCTGTCCATCCCATCCGGCCATGTCACCACCTATTCCGATATCGCCCGCGTCATCGGCCATCCGGCGGCGGTGCGGGCGGTGGGCACCGCGGTGGGACGCAACCCGGTGAGCCTTCTGATTCCCTGCCACCGGGCGCTGCGCAAATCCGGGGGCCTGGGCGGCTATCACTGGGGGCTGCCGGTCAAACGCGCCATGCTGGCATGGGAATCGGCGCGTCTGGATGCCACGGGAACGTGATGGCAAATTTTCGCGCGGTTCCATGCAACGATTTCCGGTCTGGCGCGTTGTTGATATAACCTGCGGCGACACCCCGCGGGGGTGACCATGCAAGAGGCCAAATCATGATCCTGAAGCCCTCCCTCCTTCTCGGCGTCGCAGGCTTTGCCGTGCTGGCAGGCTGCGTTGATCCCTATCAGTATGAAGACCCGAATGCCCGTGCCAAGGGCGCGGCCACCTTCGGCGCCATTGTCGGCGGCGTGGCGGGGGCAGCCTCGGGTGGGGATGACCGTCTGGCCAAGGCCGTGATCGGTGCCGCAGCCGGCGCCGCAGTGGGTGGCGCCATCGGCAATTCGCTGGACCGGCAGGCCGCCGAACTGCGCGCCCAGATGAGCCCGAACACCCAGATCACCAATACCGGCAATGCGCTTGTGCTGACGATGCCGCAGGACATCCTGTTCGCCACCGACAGCGCCAGCCTGCGCCCCGATCTGCAGGGCGATCTGCGCGCCGTGGCGGCAAACCTCGTGCGCTATCCGGCCAGCCGGGTGCAGGTGGTGGGCCATACCGACAATACCGGCTCTGCCGCCTACAACCAGGATCTGTCGGAACGCCGCGCGCAATCCGTTGCCAGCGTTCTGGTGTCGGGCGGGGTGCAATCGGCCCGTGTGGCGGCCTATGGCCGGGGCTACAACCAGCCCATCGCCTCCAATGCGACGCCGGATGGCCGCGCGCAGAACCGCCGGGTCGAAATCACCATCATCCCGAACTGATCGGCCTTCATGGCTTTGTGACAGGTATGGTTTTCTGACAGGGGCGTGCGAAAGCGCGCCCCTTTCCTGTTGCTGAAACCTGCTGTTGGTCATAATTCTTGACCACTCAGGCGAGGGGACCATGCCTTTCGAAAAAGTGACGGCCGAAAAACTGGCACAAAGTGTGTCAAAACAGATCGAACTCTTGATCCTGCGGGGCATCCTGCGGCCAGGAGAGCGTTTGCCTGCCGAACGCGATCTGGCCGAACGTATGGGCGTTTCACGCCCATCCTTGCGCGAAGCCCTTGAATCACTGGAACAAAAGGGCCTTGTCGACAGCCGCCCGGGATCGGGCGTGTTCATCGCCGAGGTGCTGGGTTCGGCCTTTTCCCCGGCGCTGATCGAACTCTTCGCCGCGCATGACGAGGCGGTGTATGATTATCTCGATTTTCGCCGCGATCTGGAAAGTCTGGCTGCCGAACGCGCCGCGCGCCTGGGGTCGGATACCGATCTGGAGGTGATCGCCACGATCTTCGCCAAGATGGAATCCGCGCATCAGAAGCGCAATCCGGCAGACGAGGCGGCGCTGGATGCCCAGTTCCACATGGCCATCATCGAGGCGAGCCATAACGTCGTCATGCTGCACATGATGCGGTCGATGTTCGATCTGCTGCGGCAGGGCGTCTTCTATAACCGCATGATGATGTTCAAGAATCGCATGACGCGCGACATGTTGCTGGATCAGCACCGCGCCATCAACAAGGCCATTCAGGCCCGTGATCCCGCCGCTGCACGCGTCGCCGTATCGGCTCATATGGATTATGTCGAGCTGGCGCTGCAAGAACAGGCCCGGTCTGAACGCAACGAGGCGGTGGCCCGTCAGCGCATCGAACACGAGAAATCCAGATAACAGAAAACCCCGGCCGAAACCGGGGTTTTCCTGTTTTGCAATCGTGTCAGGCTCAGTGCAGCTTGGCGCCGACTTCGGCAATCGCCGCGTCGATCGAAGCGGCAGAGGCCGTGGCGCTCATCTGGCGGGCCAGCACATCGGATGCCGCGGCAATCGCCACATCCACAGCCGTTTCACGCACTTCGCGGACGGCGGCAGCTTCGGCAGAGGCGATACGCTCTTCCGCAGCAGCCAGACGGCGCGCGATGGACACCTTCAGGTCTTCCTTCGCCTGCACGGCAGCGGCCATGGCCGCTTCCTTGGCGCCGGAAACGATACGCTCGCTCTGCTCCATCATCTCCTTCTGCTTGCGCTCGTAGGAGGCGAGGATGGTCTTGGCTTCTTCGCGCAGGGCGCGGGCCTCTTCCAGTTCGGCCTTGATTGCTGCCGCGCGGGCATCAAGCATGGCGCCGATCTTCGCCGGAACCTTCATGTAGAAAAGGATACCGACGAACAGGATGAAGGCCAGCAGCACGATGAAGTTCGTGTTGCGCAGCGAGAAGAACGGGCCGGTGGCCGCAAGGGCCGGGCTCGCCATCAGGGTTGCGGCAATCAGGATCAGCTTGTTCATGGGCTTATCCTTTCAGCCGGGCGGAAACCGCCGCCGAGATGGTTTCGGCATCGGCCTGGCCACCCAGGAAGGAAACCAGTTCCAGCGCGGTGTCTTTCGCAACTTCCGTCACGCTTTCCATCGCATTGGCACGGATTTCCGCGATGCGGGCTTCCGACTCTGCGGTTTTGGCCGAGATTTCCACATCGGCACGGGCCGTTGCGGCGTCGAGATCGGTTTGGATCTCTGCCTTGGCCTGTGCCACGATCTTGGCCGCCTCGATGCGGGCTTTCGCCAGCGCGTCGTTATAGGCCTTTTCTGCGGCGACCGCCTTCTGCTTCAGCTCTTCGGCTGCAGCCAGGTCGTTGGTAATGGTGCCGCTGCGCTCGGCCAGAACTGCCCCGATCCGGGGCAGGGCCACGCGCGACAGCACGAAATAGATCACGACAAGCGCGACCAGCAGCCAGAAGATCTGGTTGCCCCAGGTCGAGATGTCGAGCTGCGGCATACCGGCGGAGCTACCCGCCGCCGCTTCATGCGCTTCGGTCGCCATGTTGATTCCTCACGTCCGTCAAACACTTGGCCGGGGGGCGTTATGCCCCACCGGCCGAGAAGCTCAGGCAGTCAGGATCAGACGGCGAACATCAGCAGCAGGGCGATCAGGAACGAGAAGATGCCCAGAGCTTCGGCAAAGGCGATGCCGACGAAGAGGTTGGCGGTCTGCGACGGAGCAGCCGAGGGGTTGCGCAGGGCGCCAGCCAGGAAGTTACCGGCGATGTTGCCCACACCGATACCAGCACCGCCGAGACCGATGGCGGCCAGACCGGCGCCGATGTATTTGCCCATAAGCGCGAGTTGTGCGACTTCAGCTTCCATTGTTCGTCTCCTTTGGAATTCGAATTTAGGGTTGGTAGTCCGGACCTTAGTGGTGGGCGCCGCCCACCGCGTCTTTCAGGTAGACGCAGGTCAGAATGGTGAAAACATAAGCCTGAACCACGGCAACAAGCAGTTCCAGACCATAGATCGCGGTCACGGCACCCACAGCGACCGGCGAGATGACAGCCATCGAGGCAAAGCCTGCGAACACTTTCATCACGGCGTGGCCAGCCATCAGGTTGCCCGCAAGACGGATGGAGTGGCTGACGGGACGCACGAAGTAGGAAATCACTTCGATGATCGCCAGCACGGGGCGCAGCGGCAGCGGAGCCGAAGACACCCAGAACATGCCCAGGAAGCCGATGCCGTTCTTGACAAGGCCAAGAATGGTGACGCCCAGGAAGACCAGCAGCGCAAGCGTCACGGTGACGGCGACATGGCTGGTGGTGGTGAAGCTCATCGGGATCAGGCCAAGCAGGTTGGCGAACAGGATGAACAGGAACAGCGTCATGACATAGGGGAAGTATTTCACCCCTTCATGGCCGGTCACATCTTCGACCATCTTGTAGATGAAGCCGTAAAGCATCTCGCCAACCGATTGAATCCGCGAAGGAATAATCGCACGGCCACGCGAACCGAACACCATCAGGGCAATGATCGCCAGCACGGTCAGGGCGATCCAGACGGTGACGTTGGTGATTTCATACCATTTGATATTGGCGGTACATTCGTTGATCACCGTGGCGGCATCGTCGTGGCAGAACCACCGCGACACGATGAACTGATCCATCGGGTGAATTGCAAAGCCGGTTTCTGCTTCCGCTGCCACGTCTGTCATCCTTCGGTTCCGGCGGAGCGATCCGCCTGCGTCTGCGCCTCTTCGGTCTTCGCCTGTTTCTCGGCCATTTCCCGGGCGGTGCCCAGCATGGTCTTGATCCCAGCGACGAAGCCCAGCAGCACGAAGATCAGCAGGAAGATGGGCATCGTTCCGAACACATGGTCCAGACCGTAGCCGATGCCCAGGCCCAGAAGCAGCCCCGCAACCAGCTCTATCACCATCCGCCAGGCCTGTTCGCCCTGCGAGAAATCCTTACCTGTGCCAGAGGGGTTCACCTTGGCACCCTTCACCTTGGACAGCCGCGCATCCAGCGCGCGGAGCCGTTCGGGATCGGGTTCGTCTGCCATTGTGAGGCCCCTTGAACAGTCGCGGCGAACCTACGGAACGGGGGCATCTGAGTCAAGGCAGCAATGGTGCGAATTCGACGGTGCAAGCTGCTGATTTTACGACGTTTTCCAAAATACCTGCAGCGCGGCGCGGGCCGTTTGCGCTGTCACGGCGGCGTGAGGTATATTCAACCATCCGGTTGAGGGTGCCGGATTCAACCATCCGGTTGACGATAACAGGGCAGCAGGCCAAGGATGGGGGATGACCGATGCCCTGAGCCCGATCTTCGCCGCCCTGGCCGACCCGACACGGCGGGCGATCCTTGCCATGTTGCTGGAAGACGACATGGCGGTGACCGATGTGGCAGAGCCGTTCCAGATGTCGCTGGCCGCGATTTCGAAACATCTGCAGGTGCTGGCCGAGGCCGGGCTGATCAGCCGCGAACGCCGGGGCCGGGTGATCTGGTGCAAGCTGGAGCCCGATGCGTTGAAGGCGGCCTCGGTCTGGATGCGTGGTTTCGGGCAGTTCGATCCGGTGGATCTGGATGCGCTGGAACGGTTTCTGGAAACCGAACTGCGCGATGACCCGGAGGCGGGGATGACCGGCGCGGCGCCGTAGGGTCTGTGTCCCGCAGGCGTCCCGCCGCCGTCCCGCAGCTGTCGGGACAGGCGCACGGGCGCGTAAACGACCGGGGATCAGCGCGGCGGTTCCATCACCGCATCGCGCATCCGGCAATCGCGGATCACATCCGGGCCGCAGCGACGCGGTTGCAGGTCTTTGGTCAGGCAGATGCGCGCTTCCTGAATATGGCCATCGGCACAGGTGATGGTGATCTGGTCGCGGGACAGGCCGGGGTTGGATTCCAGAAAGGCGGCCTCTACCACTTCGGCGGGCAGTTGCAGCCGCCGGTCCATCTGGCCAAAGACCGGGGGCTGGGTGATCGTCGCAAAGGCGCGGCGCGCGGTGGCGTAGTAATCGGCAGCGGCAAGCCCGCTGCAGCGCCCGTGCTTCTTCCACTGATACCAGGCGAGACCTGCGCTGCCCATCACATCTTCCATCGCGGCGCTGTCGCTGCGCGAGGGATCGCGGGCGGTGGTGCGGCAATAGCTGGGCCAGCCGCTTTCATATTGCGGCCAAAGCCCGTGCAGGGTGAAGCCCAGGCCCGCGCCATCATCACATTCCGGCGCAAAGCGGCCCGCACCTTCCAGCGCGCACCAGTTGGGCGACCAGCTGAGCGCCATCACATAGTAATCGAAATCGCCCGCCTGTTCGCCCTCGGCCAGAACCGGCGCGGCGATCAAGGTTGCGAGAGCGGCAAGCAAAGCAAGGCGCATTTTCTCTTTCCCCCGTGGCAAATCCGCTTTATAAGCCGCGATTGAATTCCCTGAAATGTGGAAGTCGCGGCCGGATCTGGCTGCAGCCGTTTTCCCGGCCCGGGAGAGATTTGTAAAGGAGTGTTCCGATGTCGAAACCGCTCATGGCCAAGGCCACGGCCGTCTGGCTGGTGGACAACACGACCCTCAGCTTCAAGCAGATCGCCGATTTCTGCGGAATGCACGAGCTTGAAGTGCAAGGCATTGCCGATGGCGATTTGGCCACCGGGGTGAAGGGCTTCGATCCGGTGGGCAACAGCCAGCTGGACCAGATCGAGATCGAGAAGGGTCAGAAAGACCCGTTCTACAAGCTGAAGCTGAAGTTCAACCCCGCCGCCGTGGGCGAGGAAAAACGTCGTGGCCCGCGCTATACCCCGCTGTCGAAACGCCAGGATCGCCCGGCCGCCATTCTGTGGCTGGTGAAGTTCCACCCGGAACTCAGCGATGGCGCCATCGGCAAGCTGGTCGGCACCACCAAGCCCACCATTCAGGCCATCCGCGAGCGGACGCACTGGAACAGCCAGAACATCGCCCCGATTGATCCGGTGGCGCTGGGGCTGTGCAAGCAATCCGAGCTTGATCTGGCCGTGCAGCAGGCCGCGCGCAAGCGCGCCGCCGAAGGTGGCGTGATGTCGGATGACGAGCGGCGCAAGCTGGTGTCGACCGAACAGTCGCTGGGCATGGGCACCGATCCCAAGATGCCGGGCGCGCTGGCTGGTGTGGCGGCCTTTGGCAAGCCGGAAGAAGAAGAGGAAAATCCGGCGGATTATTCGGACGCCGACAGCTTCTTCAACCTGCCGCATGGCGAGGATGACGACGAAGACGACGACAACTGAGATCCGCCCCAGGCGTCAGTTTGAAAACCCCCGGTCCTGCGACCGGGGGTTTTGCTTTGCGGGGGCGGGTGTCAGCCTGCGGCCAGCATGTCGCGGACCAGCGGCATGACGCGGGTGCCATAAAGTTCGACCGAGCGCATCAGATCGGCATGGGCGGTGGTGCCGGCCGAATATTTCAGGTTGAAGCGCGACAGGCCCAGCGCCTTGACCGTGGCCGCGATCTTGCGGGCGACGGTTTCGGGGCTGCCGACATACTGGCTGCCGTGTTCCACCTCTTGCAGGAAGGCGGCGCGGGTCAGGGCGGGCCAGCCGCGTTCGCGGCCGATGCGGTCATGCAGGGCCTTGTAGCCGGTGAAGGCCACCTCGCGGGCGGCATCGTCGGTTTCGGCGATCAGGCCGGGGGAGTGGACGCCCAGCGGTTTGGGGCTGCCGCCGATCTGGTTGTAGGCATCGTGATACAGATCGACAAAGGGCCGGAAGCGGCGCGCATCGCCGCCGATGATGGCCAGCATCATGGGCATGTCATGGCGCACGGCGCGCACCACCGATTCCGGGCTGCCGCCGACGCCGATCCAGGCGCGCACCCCGCCGGGCTGCGCCGGGGGCCAGACGCCCGGCACTTTCAGCGCCGTGCGGTGGCTGCCCTGCCATTTGACCGCGCCGCCACGGTTGACGGTGGCGAACAGATCCAGCTTTTCTTCGAACAGGGTTTCGTAATCCGAGGTATCGTAGCCGAACAGCGGATAGCTTTCGATGAACGACCCCCGGCCCAGGATCACCTCGCCCCGGTTGCCGGAAATCGCGTTCAGCGTGCTGAACCGCTGATACAGCCGGACCGGATCATCGGTGGAGAGCACGGTAACGCCGGTGCCCAGGCGGATGCGCGCGGTTTTGGCGGCGATATTGGCCAGCAGGATCTCGGGGGCGGAAATGGCGAAATCGTCGCGGTGGTGTTCGCCCAGCGCGATCACGTCGACGCCCACCTGATCGGCCAGCACCGCCTGTTCCACCACATCGCGCAGCACCTGATCCTGCGGCAGCAGGCGGCCCTGTGCATCGCGGGTCACATCGCCAAAGGTATCAAGCCCGAATTCCATCCTGTCGCTCCTTCATGGTTCGGGGCGAAAATAGGCGAGCCGTTGCGCAATGTCGCCCTGCATCAGGGCACAGTCACTGCGCAGCAGGCGGCGGGGCGGAGGGCGGGGCAGAGGGCGCGGGGCGGGCGGCGGTTTCATCCTTCAGCAGCAGCACAAGCGCCAGCACGGTCAGCGCCATGCCGATCAGCAGGCGGGGGGCGGGCAGACCCGCGCCAAAGGCGATTTCCCACAGCAGTACCCAGCTGGGCACCAGATAGGTATAGGCCATGACCTTGGCCGAGGGCAGGCGCAGCGCCGCATATTGCAGCAGCACGAAGGTCATGGCACTGGCGGCGACGGCGACATAGACAAGGCAGATCCACACGATGGGCGGCAGCGCAGCCCAATCGGTGGCCAGCATCTGCGGCCAGCCGTAAAGTGCCAGCAGCCCCAGTCCCGCCAGCATCATGCCGAAGGTGAAGACCACCGCGGGTTCGCCCCGGTTCAGCCGCCGGACCATGGGCGCATAGAGCGCATGGGCCACGCAGCCCGCGAAATAGACCGCCTCGCCCCGGTTGATCTGCATCCGCAGGGCGGCGGCGGGATCGCCGCGAAAGATCACCCACAGCGCCCCGGCCGCGCCCAGCCCCAGGGCCAGCGCCATGCGCGGCGTGGTGATCTGGCGCAGCACCAGCCAGCCAAAGCCCGCCGCCAGCAGCGGCGTCAGCGTGAAGACCGCGGCAGCAGAAACCGGCGGCGCGGTCTTCAGCCCTTCGAACATCAGCACGAAATAGGCGGCCAGCAGCGCCGCCAGCACGCCGTAGCGCCAGGGGGCCACGAAATGCGCCCGCCGCACCCCGGTTGTCAGGAAGGCGGCCGCGCCGACCAGCGCCCCCGCCAGTGCAAAGCGCGGCAGGGTGAGGGCGGTGGGGTCGATATGCGGTGCAGCCCGCGCGCCCAGCGAGAAAGACCCGGCCACCAGCGCCGAAAAGGCGAACATCGCCAGATGTCCGCGCTGCGCCGGGGTCAGGATCATACGTCGGTCCAGCCTGCAACGGCGGCTTTCAGATGGGCGAGGAAACTTTGCACCTTGATCGTGCGGTGCAGATCCACATGGGTCACCAGCCAGAGCGGCGGTGCCCATTCATCGCGTGGGGCCATCACCTCGATCAGATCGGGATGGGCGGCGGCTGCGTAATGCGACATGAAGCCGATCCCGGCGCCGCATTTCACCGCGGCTTCCAGCGTGGCGGTATCGGTGGCGCGATAGGCGATCTGTTCCAGCGGCACGGTATCGCGCAGCCAGCGGTGAAAGGGTGCCCGGCTGATCGCATTATCCGCCCCGATGAACAGATGGCCGTCAAAATCCTGCGGGCCTGCGGGCAGGCCGAAACGATCCACATAGCTGCGCGCGGCGTAAAGCCCGGTGCGCAGGCGGATCAGCGGCTGCACCACATTATCCGGCTCTTCGGGGATGGCGCCGGCGCGGATCGCCACATGCGCCTCGCCGTAATCCAGCCGGAACAGCCGCATGTCCGTCAGGAAGCGCACGATCAGGCCGGGGTGTTTGGCCTGGAACGAGGCCAGAACCGGGGTCAGCAGATCGGCCAGCCCGGTGATCGAGGTCACCACCAGCTCGCCCGTCACGGTTTCGCCCTGGCCCTTGATGCGCGAGGACAGCTGGCTGAACTGGTCTTCGGTGGCCTGCGCCACGCTGAGCAGATCGCGCCCGGCCTCGGTCGGGGTGTAGCCGCGGGCATGGCGCTGGAACAGCTTGGCCCCCAGCCGCTTTTCCAGCGCGTCGATATGGCGGATCACCGTGGCATGATGCACGCCCAGAACCTCGGCTGCACCCGATACCGTGCCCAGACGGGCCACCTGAAAGGCGGTGCGGATTTCATCCCAGTTTTCCATGTGCAGGCCTCCGGTTGCGCGGGGGCAGCTTACCCCGATGCGCGCCAGCCACAAGAGCATGAGCGACAGCCGGATCCGGCACCCACCGCGCGGCGCCAGAAACGGCTTGACGGGCGCGCCCGGCTTGCAGAGCCTTGGCCTGCCACGCGAAACAGGTTTTTCCCCGATGAGATTTTACCGCAGGTCCGAAGATCAGCCGCTGTTCGGGCGGCTTGCGCCGCTGGGCCTTTTGCTGGGGGCGGCGGCCTTTGCGGCGGCGCTGTCGCCCAGCCTCATTCCGCGCAGCGCGCAGTTGCAGGGGGTGCTGGCCGGGCTGAGCTTTGGCTGCGGCTATGGCATCGGCGCCGGGTTGACGCTGATCTGGCTGTGGGTGGTTCTGNNCAGCCCGCCGATCCGCCGGGGCGGGTGTTGTTGCGGCGCAGCCTGCTGGCGGGGGTGCTGGCCGCTTTGGTGATGATCGGGGCGCTGTGGATGGCGCGCGGCTGGCAGAACGAGATCCGCGCCGCCATGGGCATGGTGCCGGTGGAAACCGCGCGGCCCTTCACCATCGCGGGTATCGCGCTGGGGCTGGGGGCGGTGCTGGTGCTGCTGGGGCGGCTGTTCCGCCGGGTGCTGCGCATCCTGTCTGCGCAGGCAGAGCCGTTCCTGCCCCGGCGCATGGCGCTGTTCCTGTCGCTGGCGGTGACGGGCTGGCTGTTCTGGTCGATTGGCGCGGGCGTGCTGATNNTGATGGAACGGGTGCTGGGGGTGCTGGACCGCAGCTATGCGACGCTGGATGCCACCGATCCGCCGGATTTTGCCCCGCCCGCCGATCCGCTGAAAACTGGCAGTGCGGCCTCGCTGATCGGCTGGGACAGTCTGGGGGCCGAGGGGCGCAACCGCATCGCGGGCGGGCCGGATGCGGCGGCGATCACCGCGATCACCGGCCGCCCGGCGATGGAGCCGCTGCGGGTTTATGCCGGGCTGAACAGCGCAGCCACCCCCGAGGCCCGCGCGGCACTGGCGCTGCGCGAGCTGATCCGCATCGGCGGTTTTGCCCGGTCCAATCTGGTGATCGCCTTCCCGACAGGCACCGGCTGGGTCGATCCGGCGGGGATGGAGCCGGTGGAATATCTGACGGATGGCGATATCGCCTCGGTTTCGGTGCAATATTCCTATCTGCCCAGCTGGCTGTCGCTGCTGGTGGAGCCGACCTATGGAGCGGATACCGCGCGGGCCGTGTTCCGCGCGGTCTATGGCCATTGGACGGCGCTGCCCAGGGACCGGCGGCCGAAACTTTATCTGTTCGGCCTGTCGCTGGGCGCGATGAACGGCGATCTGGCGGCAGATTTCTACGACATGATCGGTGATCCCTATCAGGGGGCGCTGTGGGTGGGGCCGCCCTTCACCACGCGGTCCTGGAATGCGGTGGTGGCGGGCCGGGCCGCGGGCAGCCCGGTCTGGGCGCCGCAGTTCCGCGATGGCAGCCTGATCCGGTTCATGGCGCAGGAGGGGGCGGTGCCAGAGGCGCAGTCCGGCGTTGTGGACGAATGGGGGGCGGATTGGGGGCCGGTGCGGATCGTCTATCTGCAATATCCCTCGGACCCGATCGTGATGTTTCGCGCCGACATGATCTGGCGCCAGCCCGCCTGGATGACCGAGCCGCGCGGCCCCGATGTGTCGCCCGGTCTGGTCTGGGTGCCGGTGGTCACGCTGCTGCAGCTGCTGTTCGACATGATGACCGCGACGATGACGCCGGTGGGGCATGGCCATGTCTATGCGGCGGGCGATTACCTGAACGGCTGGCAGGCGGTGCTGGGGGCCGGCTCCTGGGATGCTGCTGCGGTGGGGCGCCTGCGCGCGGCGCTGGCGGCGCGGGGGCTGTAACCCGGCTGCCGATCTGCAGGCGCCCTATCTGCAGGCCCGGTCTGCAGGCGTTGACTCGGCGCGCCAATTGGCCTATTCCGGCCCAAATCCCCGGAGGCTTGCTGCTTCCGGTCCCATCGCTTTTGCGGGGATCGCCATCCGTCAGCGCGTTGCGCCCACGGGTGCCACCTTGCATTGCGCCCACCCCGGCCTCTGGCCAACGCAGGAGAAGACCCATGTTCGAGAATCTGTCCGAACGCCTTGGCGGTGTCTTTGACCGGTTGACCAAGCAGGGTGCGCTGTCGGATGCCGATGTGGAAACCGCACTGCGCGAAGTGCGCACCGCCCTGCTGGAGGCCGATGTCTCGCTGCCGGTGGCGCGCGATTTCGTCAAGGCGGTGAAGGCCAAGGCCACGGGCCAGGCCGTGACCAAATCGGTGACGCCGGGCCAGCAGGTCGTGAAGATCGTTCATGACGAGCTGGTGCGCGTGCTGGCAGGCGAGGGCGAGCCCGAAGCGCTGAAGATCGACAATCCGCCAGCCACCATTCTTATGGTGGGTCTGCAGGGGTCGGGGAAAACCACGACCACCGCCAAGCTGGCGAAGCGTCTGAAGGAAAAGAACGGCAATCGCGTGCTGCTGGCCAGCCTTGACACCAACCGCCCGGCGGCGATGGAGCAGCTGGCCATTCTGGGCACCCAGATCGGCGTCGACAGCCTGCCGATCGTCAAGGGCGAAAGCGCCGTGCAGATCGCCAAGCGGGCGAAACAGCAGGCAAGCTTTGGCGGCTATAGCGTGCTGTTCCTGGATACCGCGGGCCGGCTGCACATCGACGAAGTGCTGATGGACGAGGTTCAGGCAGTGCGCGATCTGGCGCAGCCGCGCGAAACCCTGCTGGTGGTCGATGGCCTGACCGGCCAGGATGCCGTGAACGTGGCCAGCGAGTTCAACGCCAAGGTCGGGATTTCCGGCGTGGTGCTGACCCGGATGGATGGCGACGGCCGCGGCGGCGCCGCGCTGTCGATGCGCGCGATCACCGGCAAGCCGATCCGCTTTGTGGGCTTGGGCGAAAAGATGGATGCCATCGACGCCTTCGAACCCGAACGGGTTGCGGGCCGCATCCTTGGCATGGGCGATATTGTCGCCCTGGTGGAAAAGGCGCGCGAGACCTTCGAGGCCGAACAGGCCGAACGCATGGCACGGCGCTTTTCCAAGGGTCTGTTCAACATGAACGACCTGAAGGCCCAGCTGGAACAGATGATGAAGATGGGCGGGATGCAGGGCGTGATGGGCATGTTGCCCGGCATGGGCAAGATGGCCAAGGCCGCCNNAGGCCGCTGAATCCGCCGGTTTCGATGACAAGATGCTGCGCCGCCAGATTGCCTTGGTCAATTCGATGACCAAGAAGGAACGCGCCAATCCCGACATGCTGCAGGCCAGCCGCAAGAAGCGGATCGCGGCGGGTGCCGGGCTTGAGGTGCAAGAGCTGAACCGTCTGCTGAAACAGCACAAGCAGATGGCCGACATGATGAAGAAGATGGGCAAGGGCGGCATGATGAAACAGGCCGTCAAGGCGATGATGGGCGCCAAGGGGGGCGCCATGCCCGATCTGAAGAACATGGACCCGGCACAGCTGGAAGAAGCCGCCAAGGCGATGAAATCCGGCATGGGCGGCATGGGCGGGATGCCTGGCATGGGTATGGGCGGGCTGCCGCGCGGCATGTCGCTGCCTTCGGGCCTTTCGGGGTTGATGAAGAAGAAATGATTCTGGTGATGGCATATCCGCTGCCGGTGGGCTCAGGCGCCCGCCCCGGCCTTTCCCCGGTTCGGGGAAGGGGGCGGTGGCAGCCATCCCGCACCGCACCATCCTCTCCCCTCGGGGGAGAGGGCAGGGTGAGGGGGGCCTCTGCATGACCATTGCCCTGCAGCCCACCCCGGTTCTGGAAACCGGACGCCTGATCCTGCGCGCGCCGAAAAGCGGCGACTACCCGCATTGGCGCGCCTGCGCCATGTCGGACCGGGCACGGTATATCGGAGGGCCGCTGGACGATCAACAGGCCTGGCGCTCGATGTGCCACATGACCGGCCATTGGGTGCATCGCGGCTATGGCATGTTCATCTGGCATCTGAAGGGCGATGACACGCCGCTGGGGATGACCGGGCCGTGGTTCCCCGAAACCTGGCCCGAACAGGAAATCGGCTGGACGGTGTGGAACCCGGCCGCCGAAGGCAAGGGGCTGGCGCATGAAGCCGCGCTGGCCGCGCGCCGCTTTGCCTATGATGGTCTGGGGTGGGCCACGGCGGTCAGCTACATCCACCCCGACAACACCCGTTCCATCGCGCTGGCCGAACGGCTGGGCGCCCGGCTTGATGCGCAGGCCAAACCCATGGGCAGCGACCCCTGCCTTGTCTACCGCCACCCCGCGCCCGAGGATCTTGCATGACCGATGCCACCACCCGCGCCGCCGCCCTGCTGAAAGAGCATCGCGAAAGCATCGACCGGCTTGATGCGATCCTCGTCTACACGCTGGCCGAACGGTTCAAGCATACCCAGTCGGTCGGGCGACTGAAGGCGGAACATGACCTGCCGCCCTCGGACCCCGCGCGCGAAGCCCGGCAGATCGACCGGCTGGAACGGCTTTCGGAAGAAGCCGATCTGGACCCAGAATTTGCCAAGAAATTCCTGACCTTCATCATTTCCGAAGTCATCAGGCATCACGAAAACCTGCAGAAATAACCATCCGGCGGGCAAGCCCGTCAGACTTGAAAACCGGCGGGCAAGCCCGCCAAACCGGACCCAAAGGAGAAACCCCATGTCCATGAAAATCCGTCTGGCCCGCGGCGGCTCGAAAAAGCGCCCGCATTACGCCATCGTCGCCACCGATTCGCGGATGCCGCGCGACGGCCGCTTCCTTGAAAAGCTGGGCACCTACAACCCGCTGCTGGCCAAAGACAGCGAAGACCGCGTCAAGCTGGATGTGGAGCGTGTGAAGCATTGGCTGGGCCAGGGCGCACAGCCGACCGACCGCGTCGCGCGCTTCCTGGAAGCTGCGGGCATCGTGGAAAAGAAAGTCCGCAGCAACCCGAAAGCTGCCGTGCCGGGCAAAGCCATGGCCGAGCGTGCCAAGAAGAAAGCCGCCCGCGCAGCCGCCCCGGCGGAAGAGTGATCGCAGGCTGCCATGCGCGGCAGCTATGCCCCTGATTTCAGGGCTGAACTTTGGGATCTGATGCGCTGGCGGCGCGATGTGCGCCGCTTTCGCACCGACCCTGTGGAGGCAGCGGTTCTGAACCGCTGCCTTCAGGCATTTGCGCTGGCCCCCTCGGTCGGCCTGTCAGAGCCGTGGCGGATCATCCGGGTGCAAAGCCCGGCGGCCCGAAACGCGGCGATTGCGAATTTCGAAGCGGCCAATGCCGAGGCGCTGGCCGCCTATGCCGGAACTGCGGCGCAGGATGGATCGGTGGATCGTGCGGCGCTTTATGCGCAGCTGAAGCTGTCGGGGATGNNCGGGCATGCGCGAGGCGCCGGTGCATCTGGCGGTGTTCTGCGACGAAGGCACCGCCAAGGGCGCGGGGCTTGGCGCGCAGACCATGGCCGAAACGCGGGCCTATTCGGTGGTCGGCGCCATCACCCAGTTCTGGCTGGCGGCGCGGGCCGAAGGCCTGGGACTGGGCTGGGTGTCGATCCTGGATCCGGCCCGGCTGGCGCAGGATCTGGCGGTGCCGCCGGGCTGGCGCCTGATCGGCTATCTGTGTCTGGGTTTCCCCGAAGAAGACAGCGAAACCCCCGAACTTGAACGCGCGGGCTGGGAAAGCCGCGCCCCTGCGCTTATCATGGAGACGCGCTGACATGACCGACCGGATTTGTGTTGGGGCCATTGCCGGTTCCTTCGGGGTGCAGGGCGAGGTGCGGCTGAAAAGCTTCTGCGCCGAACCTACCGCCATTGCCGATTACGGTACGCTTTACACCGAAGACGGCAGCCGCAGCTTCAAGGTCAAGCTGACGCGCCCGGTGGCGGGCGGTCTGGGCGCCCGGCTGACCGGCATCGCCACCAAGGAAGAGGCCGATGCGCTGAAAGGGGTGAACCTTTACGCCGACAAGGATCGCCTGCCGCGCCTGCCCGATGACGAATATTACTATGCCGATCTGATCGGGCTGGAAGTGCGCGATCCGGGCGGCAGCGCCATCGGCACGGTGGCTGCGGTGCATAACCATGGCGCGGGCGATATTCTTGAAATCAACGGGCCGGGCCTGCCGCGCGGGCTGCTGCTGCCCTTTACCATGGCCAATGTCCCGCTGGTGGATATGGCGGCGCGCTGCCTGATCGCGGATCTGCCGGAAGGGCTGGAGTGACGGCGGCGCTGGACGCAGGGCCAAAGCCGCGTCATGCTGTCTGTCGGCCCCGGCGCGATGTTCTGCGCCGGGCGGGGGCGTAAATGTTGCGAATCGGTTTGCTGCGGGGCGCAGCGATCTTGCTTTATCTTGGGCCGGTGCTGGCTGGCGCGGCCGACTTTTCCTGGTCGGCAGTGCCTGCTTTCGCGGCCATCTTTCTGCTGTGGCTTGTGGTGATCCGCCCGCAGGACTGGCCGGAACATCCGCGCGCCTGGCTGGCCCTTCCGGCCTGGCTGGCGCTGGCGGGCCGCGCCGCGGTGCAGCTGGTGCTGGTCAGCGCCTGTTTCGTCTTTGGTCGCGCCTTTGGCCATGTCACGGGGTTTGAACCCGTGTTCGGTGTGGGGATGCCGCTGGCGCTTTCGTTCATCGCGGTGCCCTTGGCGCGGATGGTGTTTGATCCCGAACGTGGCCTGGCGATGGATCAGCTGCTGGACGAGGCGCTGCTGGGCATTGCCGCGCCCGGCCCCGCCCGGCCGCGTGGGGCGGGGGTCGGGGCGGCACAGCTGTTCGCCGCGCTGGATGCGCTGCCCGCCGATGCCCCCCTGACCGAGGTGGAGGCTTGCCTGTCCCGCCTTGATGGCCAGATCCAGACAGCGCCGCTTTATGATGCGCTGCTGGCGCGGGTGCAGGCTGCCCCGATGTCGCAGCCTTTGTGCGCGGCCTTCGTGCTTCATGCCACCTCGCAACCCTGTGCCGAGGCCTGCCGGGGCCGGGCGGCGCCGGTGCGGGCGCTGCAGGTGGCCAGTGGCGATGACCGGCTGCTGGCGCTGGTGGCCCGGCGCTGCATCCTGCTGCTGAACGCCGATGCCGATGCCTGGGGCGATTGCCCCAATGCCGGCGCGCTGGAGGCTGCGCGCAGCGCTGCAGGCCCCGGTGCCGCCGCCGCGCTGGCCGATCTGATCGCGCTGAACCGCCAGCTTGCACCGCTGAACGGGCTGGACCCCGCGCCGTGATCTGCGCGGGGCGGCTTTCCGTCCGCCTGCGCCCGCGTTACAAGGCGGCATGACCGAAGAAACCGATCCGCCCGCAACCGCAAGCCCGCCGCCAAAAGCCGGGGGCAAAAGCCATGGCCGCCTGTCCATCTCGGCCAGCCTGCAGCCGCGCGACCTGATGGCGCCGCAGCGGGTGCGGGGCGCCTGGGTGGCCAAGATCATCACCCTGTTCCCCGAGGCGTTTCCCGGCACTCTGGGCCTGTCCTTGACCGGCAAGGCGCTGGACATGGGGCTGTGGTCGCTGGAACCCATCGACCTGCGCCCCTTTGGCGAGGGGCGGCACAAGAATGTCGATGACAATCCCTCTGGTGGGGGGGCGGGCATGGTGCTGCGCGCCGATATCATGGCCCGCGCGCTGGATCAGGCGGCCATCGGCACCCCGTCGGATCGCAAGCGCTGGCCCGTGGTGTTTATGTCGCCGCGCGGCAAGCCCTTCACCCAGGCCCGCGCGCAGCAATGGGCGCAGGCCGATGGGCTGACCCTGATCTGCGGCCGCTTCGAGGGCGTGGACCAGCGGGTGATCGACGCCTATGGCATCGAAGAGGTATCCTTGGGCGATTTCGTCCTGACCGGGGGCGAGATCGCGGCCCAGGCCTTGATTGATGCAACGGTGCGGCTTATACCGCGCGTGCTTGGGAATCATGTGTCCACCGAGGAAGAGTCTTTCTCGGATGGACTTCTTGAATTTCCACAGTACACCAGACCAACCGACTGGCAGGGCCATCAGATACCGGAAGTGCTTCTTTCCGGCCATCATGGCAAGATTGCTGCCTGGCGGAAGGATATGGCCGAAAGGCTGACGAAGGAACGCAGACCTGATCTCTGGCGGGCTTACTGTGCCAAACACGGTAGGGACCCGGGTGAAGACCAAGAGCTCTGAGGCGGCACCAACTTTGCGGAACAACCGCAAGCAACAGTAAGGAACTGCGATGAATCTGATCGCCCAACTCGAGGCCGAGCAAATCGCCGCCCTCGGCAAGACCATCCCGGATTTCAAGGCCGGCGACACCATCCGCGTCGGTTACAAGGTTACCGAAGGGTCGCGTTCGCGCGTGCAGAACTATGAAGGCGTTGTGATCGGCCGCAAGGGCGGCGCGACCATTTCTGCCTCGTTCACCGTGCGCAAGATCTCGTTCGGTGAAGGCGTGGAACGCGTGTTCCCGCTCTATTCCACCAACATCGATTCGATCGAAGTGGTGCGCCGTGGCCGTGTGCGTCGTGCGAAGCTGTACTACCTGCGCGACCGTCGCGGCAAATCGGCCCGTATCGCCGAAGACACCAACTACAAAGCAAAAGCTGAGTGAGGACTGGCGCCATGAAACAGGGCATCCACCCCGAATACCACTTCATCAACGTGAAGATGACCGACGGCACGATTTTCCAGACCCGCACCACCTGGGGCAAGGAAAACGACACCATGTCGCTCGACATCGATCCGCTGTCGCACCCCGCCTGGACCGGCCAGACCGCCAAGCTGATGGACACCGGCGGCCGCGTGTCGAAGTTCAAGAACAAATACGCCGGTCTGGGTTTCTGATCCAAGCTGTCGATTTTGTGGCAGAATGACCACGGGCGCGCCATTGGCGCGCCCTTTTCCATTTGCATCTTCCGCCCAAGACACAGGGGGCAGGGCAGATGGCCACGATCACATTCCATAACGGCAGCGGAGACGCCGCCGACATCCGGGTCTTGTTCGGGCTGACTGGCCAGACCGAAGCGGCAGTGACCGTGCAGCAGACCCCGGACAGCCTTTTGGCAAACGATGGGGCGGGGCACATGTTCGCGCTGGCTTTGGCCAGTGACGGCGGCCTGGGAAGCGGCTGGGATGCCGATCTTGCGCAGGCCCTGATCCAGACGCAGGGCCCCCGCGGCGAGCTGCACGCCGCTTTCACCGCCGATCTGTTCGGCCCGATCGCGGCCCGCAGCCTGCTGGATGGCGGGCTGGGCAGCTATTGGGCGGAAAACGCCATCACCTATGATGACACCGGCGGCGCCAACCACATGCTGGGCGGTGGTCAGGGGGATCTGTTCATGATCCGGGGTGGCGGTGATACCGCTCTGGGCCAGGGCGGAGACGACGTATTTCTGCTGTTCACGCTGACCAAGGATGAATTTGCCGTTGCGGATCTGGCGTCGACGCTGGCAGGCGGCGCGGGCAAGGATCAGATTTCGGTCCGGTCCGATCAATATGGCGCCGGGGTCGTGGATGTCGGGCATTGGACCATCCGTTCCGTCGAGGCGCTGGATTTCGAAGCCGGCGCCACTCTGGCCCTGCAGGCCGGGCAGTTCGGTGCAGGGGGCATCAGCCGCAGCGCATCGGTCACCGGCTATGAGACCCGGTTGCAGATCTCCATGGCAGAGGGCGGCACCCTGTCTCTGGCGCAGCTGTCCTATGATACACCCGGCCTGCACCGGATCACGGTCACCGGATCACAGGTGGCGGATCGCATCACCGGCCATGCCGACAGCGATGATCTGCTTGCGGGGCAGGGCGGCAATGACCGGCTTCGCGGCCTTGCGGGCGATGACAGCCTGCGCGGCGGGGCCGGTGATGACTGGCTGGCCGGGGGTGCCGGGGTCGATACCCTGCGCGGCGGCGCGGGGGATGATACGCTGTGGGGTGGGGCTGGCGCCGATCAGTTTGCCTTCGTGCCGGGCGCCGGTGCCGATGTGATCCGCGATTTCGCTGTCGGCGAAGACCGCATCGACCTGACAGCCTTTGGCGGCCTGACCAGCTTTGCCCTTCTGGCCGATGCGCTTGTCAGCCTGCGCCCCGGCGTCAGCCAGCTCGTTCTGGCCGAAGATCTGCGCCTGACGATCCATCATGCGTCGGAACAGCCACTGACGGCGGATGACTTTCTGTTCTGAACCCGCCGGGCGCGCTTCGCGCTTCCCTCCTGCTGCAGCCGCAACTAAGAAGTGCGGGCGGAAAGATCCGGAAATTCAGGGGCGGCCATGGCGCATATCATCGTTGTCGGCAACGAAAAGGGCGGTTCGGGCAAATCGACCACCTGTATGCATGTTGGCACCGCGCTGGTGCGGATGGGCTGGCGTGTCGGTGCGCTGGATCTGGATCTGCGGCAGCGCAGCTTTGGCCGCTATGTGGAAAACCGCCGCGCCTGGCTGGCTCGCAGCAATGTGAACCTGCCCAGCCCCAATTACCTGGAACTTCCAGAGGTCGATCCCGCCCAGGTGCCACCGGGCGAAAACCCGCTGGAATACCGGCTGTCGCTGGCCATTGCCGAACTGGACCCGATCAGCGATTTCATCGTGATTGATTGCCCCGGCTCGCACACAAGGCTCAGCCAGGTGGCGCATAGCCTGGCCGATACGCTGGTGACGCCGCTGAACGACAGTTTCGTGGATTTCGATCTGCTGGCCCGGATCGACCCGGAAACCAACAAGGTCAAGGGTCCGTCGATCTATTCGGAAATGGTCTGGGGCGCGCGGCAGCTGCGGGCGCAGGCCGGGCTGAAACCCATCGACTGGATCGTGCTGCGCAACCGCCTTGGCGCGCAACAGATGCATAACAAGAAGAAGGTCGGCGCCGCGCTGGAAGATCTGTCACGCCGCATCGGCTTTCGCGTGGCGGCGGGCTTTACCGAACGGGTGATCTTCCGCGAGCTGTTTCCGCGCGGCCTGACGCTGCTGGATCTGCGCGATACCGGGGTGGATCAGTTGAACCTGTCCAACATCGCCGCCCGGCAGGAAGTGCGCGACCTGATAACCGAACTCAGACTGCCGAATGTAGCCGCGAATTTCTGAACGGCGTCGCGCGGCAGGCCGTGCCGTTGCGGCTTTGCATCCGTTGCAGGCGGGCGTCGAAGAAATCACCCTTCGGCTGGGCCGGAAAGCGGGTGCCATTGCGCAGAGCGTCGATCAGCCGGGTCACGAAGGACATCAGGGTTCTCCTTGTTTCATGCTGATCAGGCTGGGGCCGGATCGGGGCGGAATTGCGGCAGCGCCGGGTGCAAATCAGGACGCAGACCGCAAAGCCATGCAAAGCCTGTTTCCTGAAATGAAACTGACTCTGCGCCATATCTTTCCGCAGGCTTGATGCCCGCCCGCCTGCCATGGCATCAACCGCCCCAGCAAGCGGAGGATTGCCATGCCCAATACCCTGTTCGATGCGCTGTTTGCCCCTTTGCACGGGCGGACAGAGGATTTTCTGATCCTGCCGGATGGCGGCACGCTGTCGGGTGATGCCTTTCTGCGGCTGGTGGCGCGGCAGGCCCATGCCCTGCGCGCGGCGGGGCTGGGGGTGGGTGACCGGATCGCCGTGCAGATCGCCAAAAGCCCCGAGGCGCTGGCGGTCTATGGCGCTGCCGTGGCGCTGGGGGCCATCTTCCTGCCACTGAACACCGCCTATACGGCGGATGAGGTGGAATATTTTCTGGGCAATGCCACGCCGAAGCTGTTCCTCTGCGACGGGGCGAAACAGGCGGCACTGGCGCCGGTGGCCGCCCGCCACGGCGCGCAGGTTCTGACGCTGAACCCCGATGGATCGGGTAGCCTGTCCGATGCGGCGGCGGGCCAGCCCGAGGTCATCAGCCCGGCGGATCGCGGCCCCGATGATCTGGCGGCTTTCCTTTATACCTCTGGCACCACCGGCCGGTCGAAAGGCGCGATGCTGACCCATGGTAACCTCTTGTCCAATGCGCAGGTGCTGGTGGATCTGTGGCGCTTCACTGCCGATGATGTGCTGCTGCACGCTCTGCCGATCTTCCACACCCACGGGCTGTTCGTGGCCTCGAACATCAGCCTGCTGACCGGCGGGCGGATGATCTTCCTGCCCGGTTTCGATCTGGAGACCGTGCTGCGCCTGCTGCCGCAGGCCACCAGCATGATGGGCGTGCCCACCTTCTATACCCGCCTGCTGGACGATGCCCGCTTCACCCGCGATCTGGTGGGGCATATGCGGCTGTTCATTTCCGGCTCTGCCCCGCTGCTGGCCGAAACGCATACCAGTTTCGAAGCTCGCACCGGCCATCGCATTCTGGAACGCTATGGCATGACCGAAACCAACATGAACACCTCCAACCCCTATGAGGGCGAGCGGCGCGCGGGCACCGTGGGCCTGCCGCTGCCGGGGGTGGAGCTGCGGGTGATGCAGGACGGCACCGAACGGCCGAGGGGCGAGGTGGGCGTGATCGAGGTGCGGGGGCCGAATGTCTTCAAGGGCTACTGGCAGATGCCAGAGAAAACCCGCGAGGAACTGCGCGAGGATGGCTGGTTCATCACCGGCGATCTGGGCTGGCAGGGGACGGATGGCTATGTGACCATCGTGGGCCGGGCCAAGGATCTGGTGATCTCGGGCGGGTTCAACGTCTATCCCAAAGAGGTGGAGCTGCTGCTGGACGAAGTGCCGGGCGTGCTGGAAAGCGCGGTCATCGGTCTGCCGCACCCGGATTTCGGCGAGGCGGTCTTTGCCGTGCTGGTGCCGCAGAAGGGGGCGGAGCTGGTGCCCGAGGCGGTGCTGGCCGCGATTGCCGACCGGCTGGCGCGGTTCAAGCAGCCCAAGGCGGCAGTGGTGCTGCCCGATCTGCCGCGCAATACCATGGGCAAGGTGCAGAAGAACCTGCTGCGCGATCAGTTCAGGGGCTGGTTCTCCGCCTGACCGCTTGCCAGGCGGCGCGCGCCCTGCCGGGCGCGCAAGTCTTTCAGGGCGCCTGCGCGGCCTTGCGGCCGCTTGTCTTCTTGTTTTTTGAGTATTTGGAAAGGAGCAAGCCGCAAGGCGCGGCTTACAACCCCAAGAGGCCGGGCAGATCGGCCATGGCGCGGAAGGGGCGGGCGCCCTCGGCCACCAGCCCGGCACCATCGCCGCTGGGCGCATAGCCGAAGCAGCGCATCCCCGCAGCGGCGGCGGCGCGCGCGCCCGTCGGGCTGTCTTCGATCACCACGCAGCCCTGCGGCGGGATGCGCAGCTTGCGGGCGGCAAACAGATACAGATCGGGATCGGGCTTCAGCATCTTCAGATCGCGGCCCGAGAAGATCCGCCCCTCCAGCCGCGCGGCCAGCGCCGGATACTGGCCCAGCGTGATCTCCATCTTGCGCATCGTGCCGTTCGATCCGATGGCATAGGGGATGCCCGCCGCATCCAGCGCATCGAAGACCTGCAGCACATCGGCAATCAGCGCCGTGCCCTCGGCGAGCCGGGCATAGAGCTTTTCATAGAAGAGATCGGTCCAGCCTTCGGGGATATCGGCGCCCATTGCCCGCGCCTTGATCCCCACCCGTTCGATCGTGCCGCCCAGAAACTGCTGCTCCATTTCTGCATGGGTCAGGATCAGGCCGCGCGCGGCCAGATCTTCGGCCAGCAGATCAAAGGTCATGGGCTCGCTGTCCACCACCACGCCGTCGCAATCGAAAAGAACCGCCGCAGGTGTCATGCCAGCCTCAACAGGGTAATGAATGTTTCGCCATATTTCCGCTGGTCGATCTCGGTGAAGCCGGCAGGCGGCACCGGGGCGCTGCTTTCCTCCCAGACCACCAGCGCGCCGGGCGCAAGCCACCCCCCCGCCAGACAGGAGGCCAGCGCCTTTTCCCCCAGCCCCTTGCCATAGGGCGGATCGAGGAACACCAGCCCATAGCCCGGCCCGCGGTTCAGCCCCATCGCCGTTGCATCGCGGCGCCAGACATCGGTGCTGCCCATCGCCCGCATCAGCTCGATATTGCGGCGCAGCAGGGCGCGGGCGGCGGTGCCGTCATCGACAAAGGCCACCTGCGCCGCCCCCCGGCTCAGCGCCTCAAGGCCCAGGGCGCCGGTGCCTGCGAACAGATCCAGCACCCGCGCGCCGGTCAGCGGATCGCCCGTCTGCGCCACCCGGCCATTCACCAAGAGGTTGAAGATCGCCTCGCGCACCCGGTCTGATGTGGGGCGCAGATGGGCGGCGGGATCGCCCGCCCCCACATCCGCCAGTTTCAGGCCGCGCGCGCTGCCGCCGATAATTCTCATGCCATCAGCGCTTTCAGATCTGTCACCGTTTCCACTGCCGCCGGATCGGGGCTGCGCCCGGCCTCGATCAGCCGCTTGCCCACCATATAGGCGCGCGGATCGTTCATCGCATCCACCGCCAGCAGGCGGTCGCCCGCGTAATACCAGAAGCTGGCGCTGCCCGCGCCGCGCCGCGCCACCACGCGGTCATAGCCGCTGTTCAACCCGGCGATCTGCAGCTTGCACTCATATTGATCCGACCAGAACCAAGGCTTGGCCTGATAGTCCTTGCCCGCGCCCAGCAGGTTTTCCGCCACCAGCTCGGCCTGATCTATGGCATTGCCCACCGATTCCAGCCGGATGCGCCCGCCCTGATGCGGGAAAGATGCGCAATCGCCCGCTGCCCAGATCTGCGGCACAGAGGTGCGGCCCTGCGCATCGGTGCGGATGCCATTCTCCAGCGCGCAGCCCGCCGCCTCGGCCAGATCGGTGACCGGCAGGATGCCCACCCCGGCAATGACGAAATCGCAGGGGATCACGGCGCCATCGGCCAGCCGCGCCGCCGTCACCCGGCCCTCGCCCTCCAGCCCCTCCAGCCCCACGCCCTCGATGATCCGCACGCCATGCGCGCGGTGCAGGTCGCGGAAGAAATCCGAAGTTTCGGGAGCCGCCACCCGTTGCAGGATGCGGGGCGCCATTTCCACCACCGTCACCGTCAGGCCCAGCTTGGCGGCCACTGCCGCCGCCTCCAGCCCGATATAGCCGCCGCCCACGATCACCACGCGGCGGCCTGCCACACATTCGGCGCGCATGGCATCCACATCCGCCAGGGTGCGCACGGTAAAGATGCCGTCCAGATCGCCGCCCACCGCCGCAGGCAGGCGGCGCGGCACCGAACCCGTGGTCAGCACCAGCGCATCATAGCCGATCACTTCGCCGCCCAGGGTGATGGTCTGCGCCGCCGCGTCGATGCCCGCCACCCGATGGCCCAGCTTCAGCGTGATGCGCTGATCGGCATAGAAATCGGCAGAGCGCAGCCAAAGCCGCTCTTCCTCCATCTGGCCCAGCAGATAGGCTTTCGACAGGGGCGGGCGCTGATAGGGGGGCGCGGTTTCTTCGCCGATCAGGGTGATATCGCCCTGAAACCCCAGCCCGCGCAGCTTTGCCACCAGGGCTGCCCCGGCCTGCCCGGCCCCCACCACCACGAAATGTGCCATTCCCTGTCTCCACCCGGCGAAATCGGCCTCGCCTCTGGCCCTGTCCTGCGGCGGACCCTATATCTGGCAGCATCGGAAACGCAACGCGCGAGGGACACAGTATGACAATTTCCGCAGGCAGCACCCTGCCCGAAGCCAGCCTTCTGGTTTTCGGTGCCAATGGCCCCGAAAAGCTGGATCTGGCCGACAAGGTGAAAGGCCGCAAGGTCGTGATCTTCGGTCTGCCGGGCGCCTATACCGGCACCTGCACCACCGCCCATGTGCCCAGCTTCATGCGCACCAAGGATGCTTTCGCCGCCAAGGGCGTGGATGAAATCATCTGCGTTTCGGTCAACGATCCCTTCGTGATGAAGGCCTGGGGCGAATCCACCGGCGCGACCGAAGCCGGGATCACCTTTGCGGGCGATGCCGATGGCAGCTTTACCGCAGCGCTCGGGCTGGAATTCTCGGCGCCTGCCGTCGGCCTGATCGGCCGGTCCAAGCGTTATGCGCTTTATGCCGAAGATGGCCTGGTCAAGGTGCTGCATGTCGAGGAAAGCCCCGGCGTCTGCGAAGCCTCGGGCGGGGAAGCGCTGCTGGCAGCGATCTGATCCACAGCGAAAGCAAGGGGGCCGGGCATGCAGATGCCCGGCCCCTTTCTGTCGGGACAAAGACCCGACGCAGAACCGACGCGGGCCATACCGCAACCAGACCTCAGTTGCGGCTGCCGTGTTCCAGCTTGCACAGGCAATCCACCGGCTCTGAATGATCGGTCTGCACCGTGGCACTGCCCGCCAGCCGATCCATCTTTTGTGCCAGCGCGATATCCAGCGCCGACAGCCCGTCGCAGGCATGGGTGGTCAGCACCACATCCACGACATTATAGGTATTGGCCCATTCTGGGTGATGATCGGCCTTTTCCGCGGCCAGAGCCACGCGAGACATGAATCCCCAGGCTTCTGAAAAACCTTTGAATTTCCATATCTTGCGGATGGCGTCGCGGTCTGGCACGGCGCGCCAGCCAGTTTCGCCCAGCCCCGGCAGGGCTTCGGCGCGTTCAGCATCTGTCAGCAGTTGCATAGGCTTTCCTCCATCGGCACATGCCGGGTGCAGCGGTCTATTCGCCCTGAAGCGCGCCCCGGCGGAACGGGCCATAGGCGGTCAGGATCTCGATCTCTTCATCGACAGCGCGTTGTTCGCGATCCAGATAATCGGCCACGGCGCGCGCAAAGCCCGGATCTGCAACCCAATGTAAAGAATGGGTTTTTACCGGAAGATAGCCCCGCGCCAGCTTGTGTTCGCCCTGCGCGCCTGCCTCGACCCGGTTCAGGCCATGGGCAATCGCATGGTCAATGGCACGATGATAGCACAGTTCGAAATGCAGGCAGGCGTAATCGGCAATGCAACCCCAGTAGCGCCCGTAAATCACCGATTTCCCAAGGAAATTCAGCGCCCCCGCCACAGGCCGCCCCTGATCGGAGGCGATGACGAGCAGCACATCATCCCGCATGGTGCGGTGAATCTCGTCGAAAAATGCCCGCGTCAGATAGGGCTGCCCCCATTTGCGGCGGCCGGTGTCCTGATAGAACTCCCAGAAGGCCTGCCAGTGTTCGGGGCGGATCTGATCGCCGGTCAGGTTTTCGATCACCAGCCCATGCCCGTTCGCGGTTTCGCGTTCCTTGCGCAGCGCCTTGCGCTTGCGCGAGGCGAGGCTGGCCAGAAAGTCATCATAGCTGGCAAAGCCTTGATTATGCCAGTGAAATTGCTGCGTCACCCGGGGCATCAGGCCCAAAGCGGCGCCGGCTTCGGCCTCTGTTTCCGTGCAGAATGTGGCATGGAGCGACGACAGGCCATTCTGACGGGCGATGGTGGTGGCACCTTCGATCAGCGCCGCCTGGCCTGCGATCTCGTGGCCCGGCAGGGTCAGGAACCGCCGCCCGGTGGCAGGGGTGAAGGGCACGGCGATCTGCAGTTTCGGGTAATAGCGCCCGCCCGCCCGCTCATAGGCCTCGGCCCAGCCATGGTCGAAGATATATTCGCCCTGACTGTGCGATTTCACAAAAAGCGGTGCCGCCGCAATCAGTTGGCCCGCATCCTCCACCAGCAGCGGCCGGGGCAGCCAGCCGGTGCCGGGGCCAACCGAGCGCGAGCTTTCCAGCGCCAGAAGGAAGCGGTGGGTGGTGAAGGGATCATCCGGCCGGCCGGTTGCCGCCTCGGGGCAGGCCAGCGCATCCCAGCGGGCGGCGGGGATGGCGGCAAAGGATTCGGCAAGCGTGACGGTCAGTTCCGGCAACACCGGCTCCTCGACTTGCGGAGGGGCGGGGGGCTGTCTGCCCCCCGTGCCCCCCGAGGATATTTCGACAACGGGAAGATGAGGCCGTGGGCAGGAAAGTCAAGTTTTTGCAGCCAGATAGCCTTCGAAGGTGATATTGCGGGCGATCTTGCGGGCTGCAGCTTCGGCTTGCGGTGAACGGATGGTCCAGCACAGCACGGCGGCGCCCTGTGCCTGCAGTTCGGCCACGCGGGGGCGGGCCAGATCGGCAGCTTCATGGCTGATGAAGCAGGCGCCGACCCAGTCGTAATCCGGGATCTCGCGCAGCCGGTTGCAAAGATCGGCGTGCAGGGGCGCATAGCTTTCGGGATCATAGCTGCCGGTCGTCAGCCCGCGCGGGAGATCGGGGCAGAGCCGCGCCAGTTCGGCCAGGCTGTCGGGGTTGAAGGACATCAGCGCCACCGGGCCGGGATAGCCTGCCAGCGCGGTGGCCGTTGCGGCCTCCAGCGGGCCGATGCGGCCGGCGGGCACCAGTGTCTGATCCTTCACCTCGATCAGCAGGGGAACGGTTCCGGCCACGATATCAAGCACTTCGGTCAGGGTCGGGATGCCGTCTGCGGCATCCCGGAGCTGAATGGCGCCCAGATCGGCGGCTCTGTGATCCTGCACCCAGCCGGTGGCGGTGGTCAGCCGGTCCAGCGTTTCGTCGTGAAAGACCATGGCGACACCATCCGAGGACAGCTGCAGGTCGATCTCGATCGCATAGCCTGCGGCCACGGCGGCGCGGATCGCGGCGCGGCTGTTTTCCGGGCGGCCCGCCGCGCGATCATGCAGGGCGCGGTGGGCGATCGGCAGGCGCAGAAAATCGGGGTGCAGGGGGGCGGACATCAGGCGATCTCGAAAATCGCCTCGATTTCCACCGCAACGCCGAAAGGCAGCGAGGCGGCGGAAACGGCAGAGCGCGCATGGCGGCCGGCATCACCCAGCACGGCGACCATGAAATCCGACGCGCCGTTGATGACCTTGGGCTGATCGGTGAAATCGGGGGTGGAATTGACGAAGCCCACCAGTTTCACCAGCCGCACGACGCGGCCCAGATCGCCGCCGCAGGCCTTTTTCGCCTGTGCCAGCAAGGAGATGGCGCAGGCCTTTGCGGCGGCGGCACCCTGTTCGNNTCGACGGTGAAATCGGCGCCCAGCTTGCCCTTGATCTGGCCATTGGCATCGGCGCTGATCTGGCCCGAGACATGGCAGAGATTGCCGGTGATCACGAAGGGCACATAATTGGCGGCCGGTGCCGGGGCATCGGGCAGGGTAACGCCGAGTTCGGCAAGACGGGCTTCGATGGACATGGTGGCCTCCTGTTGTTCCGGGCGGAGGCTAGCGGCAAGCGCGGGGGGCGGCAAGACCGCCCCCGACAGGTTTGGCCGCAAAGCGGCAGCAGCTATGGCCGCAAGGCGGTGGTCAGCTTTCGCGGAAGGCCTTCTTGAAGTAATCGGTGAAGGGTTGCAGCAGATAGGCCATGGGGGTGCGTGTTCCGGTGCGGATGAAGGCCTCGACCGGCATGCCGNNATATAGGCCTCGACCGGCATCCCGGGCAGCAGCACCAGATTTTCCAGCTTTTCCACCTCGCCGGGTTGCAGCACGATTTCGGCGCGGTAGTAGGAGGACTGGGTGTTCTGATCATGCAGGGCATCGGCCGAGACGACGGTGACATGCCCCATCAACTCGGGCGTGGTGCGCGCCGAGAAGGAGGCGAAATGCAGCCGTGCCTCTTGGCCTGCGAAGACCTCGTCGACATGCAGGGGCGAGACCTGGGCGGCGATGACCAGCGGGCGGTCCTGCGGGATCAGATACAGCACCGGATCGGCGGGGCGCAGCACGGCCTGCGGCGTGGTGACCTGCATTCCCAGCACGATGCCCGAAACCGGGGCGCGGATTTCCAGACGGCTGATGCGTTCGGCCAGGGCGCGGCGACGTTCGGCCAGTTCCAGTTCCTGATAGCCCAGATCGCGCAGGGTTGTATTGGCCTCTTCGCGGCGGGCGGCCTCCAGCCGGAGGATTTCAAGCTCTATTTCCGAAATGCTTTCAAGGGCCTGGGCGCGGTTGGCGGCCAGTTCGCCCGCCGAGCCGCGCATCCGCGCCTCTTCGCGCTGCAGGGCCAGCACGCGGCTGGCCTGGGCCAGCCCCTTGTCCAGCAGGGCCTGCTGATCGACCAGTTCCTTCAGGATCAGATCCAGCTGCGATTGCAGCGCCACGATCTGCGCATCAATGCCGCCGATGCGGCTGCGCGTCTGGGCGCGGCGTTCATCCATCTGGCCGATCTGTTTCGACAGGGTTTCGGCGCGGGCATCGAAAAGGTTGATCTGGCCTTCGATCTGTTCGGCGACTTCGGGCCGGGACTTGGCCAGTTCCAGCAGATCGGCGGGGAAGGTGATGGCGGTGGCATCATCACGTTCGGCCGCCATCCGGGCGCGGCGGGCCTGGATTTCGTAAAGCTGGCCTTCGACGATGGCGAGTTCTGACAGCAGGGCAGACCCGTCCAGCCGGATCAGCAGATCGCCCGCCTTCACCAGATCGCCATCCTGCACCGAGATCAGGTCGACGACCCCGCCATCGGGGTGCTGAACGATCTGGCGCTGCTGTTCGACCTCGATCTGGCCCGAGGCGATGACGGCGCCCGAAATGCGGGCGGTCACGCTCCAGACGCCGAAGCCACCCAGCAGGAGCGCCAGCATGACATAGCCCGACAGCAGATAGCGGCGGGGCGAACGTTGGGATGCACCATCATCTGCCGCCGCCGGGGAGGTGGCCGGCGGGCGGGGCGGAGCGGGGGGCGGCGCATCGGGGCGGGCGGCGGGCGGTGTGTTCTGT
>DOMY01000244.1 GCA_003509785.1 Gemmobacter sp. | reverse complement strand
AGATCGTTGGTCGGTTCGTCAAGGATCAGCAGATTCGATTCCTGCGCCATCAGCTTGGCCAGCAGAAGCCGCGCCTTCTCGCCGCCCGACAGGCTTTTCACCGGGGCACGGGCTTGCCGTTCATCGAACAGGAAATCCTTCAGATAGGCCACCACATGCTTGGGCCGCCCCCGCACCATCACCTGATCCGATGCGCCGGAAACCGCCATCAGCGGATCGCCCACCAGATTGTCCCACAGCGTCGCCTCGGGATCCAGCCGGGCGCGTGTCTGGTCGAACACCGCAATGGCCAGATTGGTGCCCTGCACCGCCGTGCCGCTGTCAGGCTGTTCGGTACCGATCAGCATCTTCAGCAGCGTGGTCTTGCCCACACCATTGGGGCCGACAAAGGCCACCCTGTCGCCGCGCAGCACGCGCAGATCGAAATCGCGGATGATCTGACGGTCGCCGTAGGATTTGTTCAGCCCCACCGCCTCGATCACCTTCTTGCCCGAGGTCGGCCCGCTGTCGAATTCCATCGCGGCGGTGCCCTGACGGCGGATCTGCCCGGCGCGTTCGGCGCGCAGATCCTGCAGCGCGCGCACCCGGCCCTGATTGCGCTTGCGGCGGGCGCTGATGCCTTCCACCGCCCATTTGGCTTCGGCCTTGATCTTGCGATCCAGCTTGTGGCGGGCCTCGTCCTCTTCGGCCCAGGNNGGTGGGTTCGTCCAGCAGCATCAGCTCCGGCGCTTCCGCCATCAGCTTGGCCAGCGCGGCCCGGCGCTTTTCACCGCCCGATGCCGCAGAAACCGGCGTCTCGGGGCGGAACTTCAGCCCCTCAGCCACCACATCCACCTTGTAGGCTTCTTCCTCGGGCAAACCGCTGGCGGCATAATCGCCCAATGTCGCAAAGCCCGACAGATCGGGATCCTGCTCCATATAGCCGACGGTCACGCCGGGCGGCACCACGCGGGTCCCCGCATCTGGCTCCATCAGGCCCGCCATGATTTTCATCAGGGTGGATTTGCCCGATCCGTTGCGCCCCACCAGCGCGACGCGGTCGCCCTGCTGAACCACAAGGTCAAGACCGTCAAAAATGGGATCGCCACCAAAGGTAAGCGAAATGGATGAAAGCTGGAGAAGGGGTGCGCGTGCCATGATGCGCCCGAGGTAGCCGCGCCACGCGCCGCGGTCAAGCAATGGTGCCGCAGGCGCCGATCTTCGCCCGATCCCCGATTCCCTTGGCCCGCTGTTCCGACCGGTTTTCCGTTGTGGGCCGCAGGCCGGGCGCCATGGGTGGATCCCGCCCGGCGCGACGATCAGGCCCTGCGCCTATCCCGCCGCCACCAGCCGCAACGCCCTTGCCCGTGCCGCCGGAATCGCGCCGATCTCTACCCCGGTGAATACATGCAGCGTATTCATTTCGGCATCCACCACCGCATGATCCGACACCCAGCCCCCCATCATCAGATAGGTGCGCAGCAAGGGCGGCATGGTCAGCATGGCGCGCTTGGCATCTGGCTTGCGCGCCGCCAGCGCCTGGGCAAAACGGAACACCCGCGGCGCCTTGACGCGCGGCAGCCAGCGCGGCGGCGCCAGATGCCTGTCCTTCAGCATCGTGAAGGCCTCCACATATTCCGCGCTGTCGGTGCCATGAAACGACGCGCAGCCAAACAGCAGCTCGGCCCGCAGGTCATCCACGATGCGGGTCATCGCCCCCCAGGCCAGCCGCAGGATATCCGGGTCGCGCCGTTCGGGATGGATGCAGAACCGCCCCAGCTCCAGCGCCTGGCCACGAAAACCTGCCAGCTGCGACAACTCGTAGAACTGCGCCGAATAGCTGCTCAGGATCGCATCGCCCCCCTGCAGCGGCATCAGCCGGTAACAGCAGACCAGCGCGCCGGTCTGCGTATCTTCTACCAGCACATGCCGACACAGATCGTCAAAGCCGTCACAATCCAGCCCCGGCCCTGCCGCAGCCCCCCGGAAACACAGATGCCGCAATGCCTGGGCGCGTTGAAGATCGGCGCCGGAATCGGCCAGTCGGGCTTGGTAATGACCTTTGCGCAGCGGCTGCACGCGTCTCTCCCGATCTTTGGGCCGCACCTGGCCCCGCCTTGGCACATCGCGCCCGGTGACCTAGATACTATCTCCGGGCCACGCCGGCGCAAGTCATCACGGATTTGCGACCGCCTGATGACGGAGACCCCATGACCAAATCCGAAAACACCAAACAGAACGCCCCCATCGCGAAAACCGATGCCGAATGGCGGGCCCAGCTGACCGATCTGGAATTTCAGGTCACCCGCCGGGCCGCAACTGAACGGCCCTATTCGCACCCCGGCTTTCCCAAGGCACCCGGCACCTTCCTGTGCATCTGCTGTGGGGCGCCCCTGTTCGAACAGGAGGCGAAGTTCGAAAGCGGCTGCGGCTGGCCTGCCTTCAGCGCACCCGCCGACCCGCAGCAGGTGGGCCTGACCGAAGATACCAGCCACGGAATGCACNNGCGCGCCAATCCTTCCAGCCAGCCCGGCCCAAAAAACCGGCAGATCCGTGCGTTACTGAATCACATCCGTGGCGCGCATCCGGCCCAGATTGCCCATGATCTGGCGGATGAAGCTGATCCCCTTGATATTGGTATCCGTCACCCGGCGCGACAGGTTGACGATCTGGCCATCCTCCAGCCCGTAGCGTTCGATGTTCTGCACCGTCCCGCTTTCGGTGAAGGTGATCGCCAGAACCTGCCGGTCAATTTCCTGCGGGGCCATGGCCCCGTAATGCCGCCAGCGGCTTTTGACGTAGAACCAGCCCACATCGTTCAGCAGCCCGGTAGCCGACGGGCGGCCCACCTTTTCTGCCACGCTTTCGCGGGTATCCTGCCCCACGGCGACCGCCGCCAGTTCCTCTTCCGTCGGCACATAGCCGTGATCGCGGAACACGGCGGAACAGGCCGCGAGGCTCACCGCCAGAAGTCCGCCGCACAGCCACAGACCCAGCCGCCGCAGCCGTCCGGCACCTGCCTGCGCAGTGCCAGTGCGTCTGTCCTTGCCTGCAAGCGTCATGCTCTCTCCCGCCTGGGCCGGAAGCAGCGGCCTTGCCTTCACGGCGCAAGCCCCTTATCCCGGTCTCAATTCCTGCCGCCCGAATGGCTTGTGCCGCGGCGGTCTCTGCATCGGCTTACCGAAGGACGGGCTTCAGTTCAAGAATGGAACGCCGGCACGCCCCCGGACAAGCCATCCGCCGAACGAGGTTTGCCATGACAGGCTCTGATCTACCACTCAGCCACCCCCTGCGGATCGCGGCCCTGGCCGCCCGCAAACCCACCCGCTTTGATCTGAAGCCCGATCCGGCCACCCGCGCCGCCGTGGCCAGCAGCCTCGGGCTGACAGCCCTGCCCGAATTCCGCTTCAAGGGCGAATTGCGCCCGTTGGGCCGCCGCGACTGGGAATTGGAGGCACAGCTGACCGCCGTTGTCGAACAGCCCTGCTCGGTCACGCTGGCGCCGGTGGTGACACCAATCACCGAATCCGTGCGCCGCAGCTATCTGGCCGAAATGCCGGAACCCGAGGGCGAAGAGGTGGAAATGCCCGAGGATGACACGCAAGAGCCGCTGCCCGATCTGGTGGATGCCGGTTTCGTGGCCATCGAGGCGCTGGAACTGGCGCTGCCGCTTTACCCCCGTGCCAAAGGCGTCGAACTGGGCGAGGCGGTTTTCGCGGCCCCTGGCGTGGCCCCGCTGCGCGACGAGGATCTGCGCCCCTTTGCCGGTCTGGCAGCCCTGGCGCAGAAACTGGGCGGCGGCGAGGATGGTCAGGCCTGAACCTGATCCGGCCTGATCCGGCCTGATCCGCCAGGTTCAGAAAAGACTTGCGCCCGCCCGGAATCCCAGTATGTTCCGCGCCTCGCAAACACTGTGCAAATACCGGGTTCCTATTGGCTGGATAACGGGATTTCACTTAGGAAATCAGGGGCTTGCCCCTCACTAACCCGAGGTCGAGACATGGCTGTCCCGCAGAACCGAGTCACCAAATCCCGTCGCAACATGCGTCGTTCCCATGATGCCCTCGTTGCCGGCAACCCGGCCGAGTGCTCGAATTGCGGCGAACTGAAGCGCCCGCACCATGTATGTGGCGCCTGCGGTCACTATGACTCGCGTGAAGTCGTTGCCCTGACCAAAGAGGTCGACATCGACGAGGACGCGGCGTAAGCCGCATCCTTCCCCGCTGCTTCAGATGGTGAACGGAACCGATATTCCGGCCCCGGCTGCGCAGCGCACCGTCATATCCGTCGATGCGATGGGTGGGGATCGCGGACCGGCAGCTGTTGTTGCCGGTCTTGTTGACTCTGCCAAATCGGACCCGGATCTCGCCTTTCTGCTGCATGGCGACGAGGCGGTGCTGCGGCCGATGATCGCGCGACACACGGAACTTGTGGATCGCTGCGAAATTCGCCACGCCCCCCGCGTGGTGACGATGGAAGACAAGCCCAGCCAGGTCATGCGCCATGGTGCAGGCACTTCCATGTGGTCTGCCATCGACAGCGTCAAGGAAGGCGCGGCCCATGCCGCCGTCAGCTGCGGCAATACCGGCGCCCTGATGGCGATCAGCATGATCCGGCTGCGCAAGCTGCCCGGCGTGAACCGGCCTGCCATTGCCTGCCTCTGGCCCTCGCGCAATGCGGGCGGGTTCAATGTCATGCTTGACGTCGGCGCCGACATCAAGGCCGAGGCCGAAGACCTTCTGCAATATGCCACCATGGGCGCGGCCTATGCGCGCAACGGGCTGAACCTCAAGCGGCCGCGCGTCGGCCTGCTGAATGTCGGCACGGAAGAGCACAAGGGCCGGGCCGAACTGAAAGTGGCGCATGACCGGATGCTCGCGNNAAGATGCCGCAGGCTTCGAATTCGTGGGCTTTGTCGAAGGCAGCGATATTCCCTCTGGCCGGGTGGATGTGATCGTCACCGACGGCTTCACCGGCAACATCGCGCTGAAAACCGGCGAAGGCACTGCCAAGCTGATTGCCGATTTCATGCGCGAGGCCTTCGGGGCCGGGCTCATGTCGAAATTCGCGGCGCTTCTTGCCCTGAACTCTTTGAAGCGGTTGCAGAAACGTATTGATCCGCGCCGCGTGAATGGCGGGGTCTTCCTGGGGCTGAACGGCACTGTGGTCAAAAGCCACGGCTCAGCCGATTCGACCGGGATCGCCGCCGCGATCCGGCTCGCCGCCCAGCTGGCGCGATCGGGCTTTCTGGACCGGCTGTCGGCGCGGCTTGCATCGGCCGGGCGTGCGGGGCAGGATGCCCCGGCAGATGGGAGCGAACAGACAGAATGACAATACGGGCCGTCGTCAGAGGCGTTGGGCATTACCTGCCCGAACGCGTTGTTCCCAACAGCGAATTCGAAGCCACCATCGACACATCGGATGAATGGATTCGCAGCCGTTCGGGTATCGAACGGCGCCATTTCGCCGCCGAGGGGCAGACCACATCTGATATGGCCACCCGCGCAGCCCAGGCTGCCCTGGCGCAGGCCGGTCTGGTGCCCGATGATATCGACGCGATCATCGTCGCCACCTCCACAGCCGATCTTACTTTTCCGTCGGCCGCCACCATGGTGCAGGCCCGCCTCGGCATGACGCGCGGCTTTGCCTATGACATGCAGGCCGTCTGTGCGGGCTTTGTCTTCGCACTGGCCAATGCCAATGCGCTGATCCTGTCGGCGCAGGCACGCCGGGTTCTGGTGATCGGCGCCGAAACCTTTTCCCGTCTGATGGACTGGAACGACCGCACCACCAGCGTCCTGTTCGGGGATGGCGCGGGCGCACTGGTGCTGGAAGGCCAGGAAGGCATGGGCGATTCCACAGATCGTGGGATCCTCTCGCTGGATCTGAATTCCGACGGCCGCCACAAGGACATCCTCTATGTCGATGGCGGCGTATCCACCGGCACCACCGGCCATCTGCGTATGATGGGCAAGGAAGTGTTCCGACATGCCGTGGAAAAACTGGCTGATACCGCCCATACCGCACTGGAAAAAGCTGGGCTGACCGGCGGCGATGTGGATTGGATCGTGCCGCATCAGGCCAATATCCGCATCATCGAAGCCACCGCCAAGCGGATGCAGGTGCCCATGGATCGCGTGATCGTGACGGTGCAGGATCATGGCAATACCTCTGCCGCCTCGATCCCGCTGGCGCTTTCGGTGGGTGTGGCGCGTGGCCAGATCAAGCCCGGCGATCTGATCGTGGCCGAAGCCATCGGTGGCGGTCTGGCCTGGGGATCGGTCGTTCTGCGCTGGTAAGCCCGTTCCTGCGCCAAGATCGGCTGCCAAGTCGTTGATCCGTTTCAGGGATATTGACTCGTAGCGCTATTTGCGCCCAATCTGGGAAAAACCCCGGGGGGACAGATGAGCGACAAGACTCTGACACGTATGGATCTGAGCGAGGCCGTGTTCCGCGAGGTCGGCCTTTCGCGTAATGATTCTGCCGCGCTGGTGGAATCGGTGCTGCAACATGTTTCTNNCCCGAAAACCGGGGATGAAGTGCCGATCAGCCCGCGCCGCGTGCTGACCTTCCGCCCGTCCCATCTGATGAAAGAACGGGTCGCTGACGGCAAGAAAGCCTGAGGCGGGCCCCGCCCATGCAAAAATCGCCCGACGCGTTCCGCACCATCAGCGAACTGGCCGATCTGCTGGAAACGCCGGCCCATGTGCTGCGCTTCTGGGAAAGCCGCTTCCCGCAGATCAAGCCGGTGAAAAGCGCGGGCGGGCGGCGCTATTACCGCCCCGCCGATGTGGCGCTGATCGCGGGTATTCGCCGCCTGCTGCATGATGAAGGGCTGACCATCCGGGGCGTGCAGAAGATGCTGCGCGAACAGGGCGTGCGCCATGTTGCCTCTTTCGCCGCTGAAGGATTCCTTGACCCGACCGCCTTTGATGTGCCCGAACCCGAAGCGCCCCCCCCGGCCGAGGTCGTGCCGCGNNAGGCTGATCCCGTTTCCGCCCCACAGGCCCCGGCCAAGCCGCCCCAGCCCACGCTGTTCGACACGCCTGTCCCCCCGCCCGCAACCCCCGTCACAGCAGCGGGGAACCACCCCCCAGCCCCTCAGGCCCCCGACCAGCCCGGGGCAGAGGGCAGCGCACCCAACGCTGACGCGCCCTCCCAGACGGATCTGCCACCGCAGCCACCGGCCAAAGCGGCACCCGATCTGCCGCCTTTGCCCGCCCTGTCCGAATCGGCAGATCAGCCGATTCCGCCGGTGGCGCCCTGGTATCCCCCGCTGATCCGCGCCCTGCCCCGTGATCTTCACCCGGCCCGCAAAGCCGCGCTGGCCGCCATATACCAACGCCTGTTGGGCCTGCGCCAAAGGCTGGAAGACAGCCGCAGCTCTGGCCGCAGATAACTTGCCGGGCGATGCGTTTTGTCGCTTGCCCCCGCCGAAATTATCATTATGTATCCGCCTTGTTCGGGCCGTGGCGCAGCCTGGTTAGCGCGTCCGTCTGGGGGGCGGAAGGTCGTGAGTTCGAATCTCACCGGCCCGACCACTGAAAAAAGACCCGCATCTGGCAACAGATGCGGGTCTTTTCACAACCAAAGGAGATGCGCGTGACCGTGATCGGAGTGCTGCCCGCCCAAAGCCTGCGCCAGATGATCGGCCGGGGCGAAATCACCGCAGAGCCCGCCATTCTGGACGCACAGATCCAGCCGGCCAGCCTTGATCTGCGTCTGGGCACCGTGGCCTACCGCGTGCGCGCCTCTTTCCTGGCCGGGCATGGCCGCCGCGTGGCCGACCGCATCGCCGAATTCGAAATGCACCGCATGGATCTGACAGAAGGCGCCGTGCTGGAAAAAGGCTGCGTCTATGTCATCCCGCTGATGGAAGGGCTGGCCCTGCCCCCGGGCATCACCGCCGTCGCCAATGCCAAAAGCTCCACCGGGCGGCTGGATCTGCTGACCCGCACCATTACCGATGGCGGCGTGGAATTCGACCGCATCCCCGAGGGCTATAAAGGCCCGCTGTATGCCGAGGTCTGCCCGCGCAGCTTTTCTGTGCTGGCCCGCGCCGGGCAGCGGCTGAACCAGATCCGCTTCCGCCACGGCCAGGCGCAGCTGTCGGATACCGATCTGCGCGCCCTGCACGCCGCCGAACCGCTCGTCAGCGGCGAGGCGGTGATTTCCGAAGGTCTGGGCTTCTCGGTCGATCTGCGGCCCGCTGAGGGCGATCTGGTGGGCTACCGCGCCAAACCGCATACCGGCGTCATCGACCTGGACCGCATCGGCCACTACCCCGCGCCCGAGTTCTGGGAGGAAGTGCGCACCCGCGATGGCCGCATCATCCTGGACCCCGGCGCCTTTTACATCCTGGTGTCACGCGAAGCCGTCACCATCCCGCCCGATTACGCCGCCGAAATGGCGCCCTATCTGGCCATGGTGGGCGAATTTCGCGTGCATTACGCGGGCTTCTTCGATCCTGGTTTCGGCCATTCCGCAGCAGGCGGTCACGGGTCGCGCGGCGTGCTGGAGGTGCGCTGCCACGAGGCGCCCTTCGTGCTGGAACATGGCCAGATCGTTGGGCGGCTGGTCTATGAACGGATGAGCGAGCGTCCCGAAACGCTCTATGGCGCCGGGATCGCTTCGAACTATCAGGGCCAGGGGCTGAAACTGGCCAAACATTTCCGGGCCTGAACGGCCCGGAACCCCGGCCTCAGCGGCCGATCCGCTTGGACAGCCGCGCCGCCTTGCGGGCTTTCTTCACCAGTTCCCGCGCATCCGTCGCAGGCTTGGCCACAGGCCGCGCCCCCGGCTTTGCCGTGCTATGCGGCTTGGCCGTGGCTTTCGATACGCCCTTCGCCACCACCTTCGCCAGCAAAGCGCCAGCGGCGATCTTCAGCAGTTTCTTGAAATCCATCGTTCAATCCTCGAACAATTCGGTCTGACCGACCGGTTCTTCCTCATAGTCATCCTGGTNNCCCGCCCGGCAGCGGCCGGTTGTCCAGCAACCCGGCCTCGCGCAGATCCTTCAGCCCCGGCAGATCGCGGGCGCTTTCCAGCCCGAACTGATCCAGAAAGCCTTCCGTCACCACAAAGGTCACCGGGCGCCCCGGCGTCATGCGGCGGCGGCCAAAGCGGATCCACTCCATCTCCAGCAGCTGATCCACCGTCCCCCGGCTGACCGCCACCCCCCGGATCTCTTCGATCTCCGCCCGGGTGACCGGCTGATGATAGGCGATGATCGCCAGCGTTTCTATGGCAGCGCGGCTCAGCTTCCTTTGCTCCACCACTTCCTTGTTCATCAGATGCCCCAGATCGGGCGCCGTGCGAAAGGCCCAGGCATCGCCCACCCTCACCAGCCGCACCCCGCGCCCCTCATACCTGCGGCGCAGATAGGCCACTGCCTCTGCCGGGTCACAGCCATGCGGCATCCGCGCGGCCAGTTCGGCCACCGTCACGGGTTCGGCACTGCCGAACAGGATCGCCTCGACCATGCGTTCCTGCTCCGCGATGGGCGGGGTTTCAAACAGGCTGCGTTCCATCTGTTCCATCATGCCGCCCCCTTGGCCCGGATCTGGATCGGCGCAAAGGTCTCGCCCTGCCGCAGGTCAATTTCGCCACGCTTCGCCATTTCCAGCATCGCTGCGAAATGGGCCGCCACTGCCGATCGCCGCCGCATCGGACTGCCATCCCAACCATCGGGCAGCCAGCTTTCCAGATCGGACCAGCCGCCGCCAAAGCCGATCATGCCGCGCATCCGCTCCAGCGCCTGTTCCATGGTGAACACATGATCCCGGTCCATCACGAAGGGGCGGAATTCATCCTTGGTGCGGATGCGGGCATAGGCGCGCATCAGATCCAGCAACGAGGCGGTGTAAACCACCTTGCGCGCCCGCTCCACCCCCTCGGGGATGCCGCGCACGAAGAAATCGCGCCCCTTCTGATCGCGCGCCATCAGCCGCGCCGCCGCCTCGCGCATCGCTTGCAGCCGTTCCAGCTGATAGGCCAGATGCGCGGCCAGATCTTCGGCACTGGGGCCTTCGTCGGTCGGGTCGGGCGGCAGCAGCAGCCGCGATTTCAGATAGGCCAGCCAGGCCGCCATCACCAGATAATCCGCCGCAAGCTCGATCCGCAGCGCCTTGGCCTTGTTCACGAAGCCCAGATACTGCTCGGCCAGCTGCAGAACCGAAATGCGCCGCAGATCCACCTTCTGGGTGCGTGACAGCGTCAGCAACAGGTCCAGCGGTCCTTCGAACCCGTCCACATCCACAATCAGCGCCTCGGCCACCAGCCGTTNNCCGGCCCCTCGCCAAACAGATCAGCCATGGCTGGTCCCGATCAGCGCATCATGTTCAGCCCGCAGCGCCGCCAGATCAACCACATCCGGGGCGTGGCGGGCGGCCAGCGCGGCTGCCGCACGGCGCAGCGTTTCCGGCCCCATGTCCCCGGCGGCCTCGGCCACCGCCTCCATCTGATCCAGCACGCCCTTGCAATGCAGCGCAATATCGCAACCCGCCGCCATGGCGGCAGAGGTGCGTTCGGCCAGCGTGCCGGAAAGCGCCTCCATGTTCAGGTCATCGGTCATCAGCAGACCATCAAACCCGATCTGGTGGCGCATCACCTCCATCATCACCGGCGAACAGGTGGCGGGCCGCGCATCATAGGCGGCAAAGACGATATGCGCCGTCATCGCCAGTGGCACATCGGCCAAGGCGCCGAACGGGGCAAAATCGCTGGCCGCCAGTTCAGCGGCACTGGCGGTGACCGTGGGCAGATCCAGATGGGTATCCGCCGTGGCGCGGCCATGGCCGGGCATATGCTTCATCACCGGCAGCACCCCGCCCGCCAGATGACCATCCACCGTGGCACGGCCCATCGCCACCACCGTGGCCACATCATCCCCGTAACAGCGGTTGCGCAAGAACGGATGCGTGTCAGCCCCGGCAATATCCAGACAGGGCGCGCAATTGCCATCAATCCCCACCGCGCGCAGTTGNNCATCCGCTGCACCCGCCCGCCTTCCTGATCTATGAACACCGGCGCATCCCGGCCCACACAATCGCGCAGGCTGGCCGTCAGGCGGCGCAGCTCATCCGGCGTGTCGATATTGCGCGCAAACAGGATGAACCCAAAGGGATCGGCGGCGCGAAAGAACGCCGCCTCTGCCACCGTCAGCTCTGTGCCTTCCAGACCAAAGATCGTGGCCCCCCGCCCCAGGGCGTTCATCGCACGGCCACCGGAATACATTCCGGCCCCACGGCGGTCACCGCCGCACAAAACCGGCGGGCATCGGCTTCATCGGTAAAGCCCTCGGCGCGCAGGCGATAGAAGGTCCGCCCACCACTTTCGGCAGACTGGATCACCTGCGCCTTGCCCACCATCAGCTCGCCAAAGGTGGCCGACAGCTTGCCCCAATGCTCTTTCGCCTGATCGGGGCTGTCAAATGCGCCGAACTGCACCAGCCGCGTGCCGGGCTTCAGCGTCGCCGGATCAACCTCGCGCACCTCCACCGGGGCGCTGGCCACCGGCAGCACAGCCATGCCACCGGGGCGCGGCAACGGGCGCAGCGACGCGCCGATACCACCCGGCACCACAGGCGCGGGCACGAAAGCAGGCTCTGCCACTGGTTCCGGCACCGGAATGGGCGGCACGGGCTCCGCCCCGGCCAGCTCTTCGGCCAACAGCTCTGCGGTGCCGGGCGGGGCTGCCCCCTCTACGGCGGGGCCTGCCAGCGCAGGCGCATCCGTTGCGGTATCGGCTTCTGTGCCCGGGGCCACGGGCGCCACGGCGGCGGGCGGTGCCGCCTCTGCCACCGGCATCAGCGGCTGCGGCGGGCCTTCGGGTTCGGGCCGCGCCACCAAAGCGGCGGGCGGCTCGGGGGCAAGCCCCGGGCCATCCTCTTCAATCAGCCCTTCCGCACGCGGGGCCAGCACGATTTCCTCCGGCAACGGCGTCGCCACGCCAAAGGCCGCCACATCACTGACCGAAAGCCCCTGATGCGCCGCCTGTTCCCCGCCCGGATTTTCCGGCGCAATCCGCATCGGCCCGGTTGCCGCCTTGATCAGCGGCACACCCATCACGCTGCGCATGGCGGATTTATAGCCCCAGACCCCGGCCCAGACCAGCAGCGCCACAGACAGCAGCGCGCCGACCAGATTGATCAGCCTGCGCGTTCTGCGTTTAGCCCCGGCAGCCCGCGCCGCAGCGGCGGGACCATGCTCTTCGAAATCGACCTCAGCCATATCCTGCCCAATCCGCCGTCCGGGCGCCGTGGTCTCAGCGCATTTCCTCGACCGGCGTCACGCCCAAGATAGCGAGACCGGAACAAATCACAACGCCGGCCGCCCGCGCCAAAGCGATTTTCGCCTGGGTGGTGCCCGCATCCTCCTGCACGAAGCGCAGCGAGACCTCGTCATTGCCGCGATTCCACAGCCCGTGCAGATCCGATGCCAGCTCGTACAGGTAGAAGGCCACGCGATGCGGTTCGTTCCCACGGGCCGAAACTTCCACCAGCCGCGGCCATTCGGCCAGCTTGGCAATCAGCGCCAGTTCCGCCGCATGATCCAGCAGCCGCAGATCAGCGCCCGCCAGCGTGGCATCATCCACCGCAACCCCGGCATCGCGTGCCTTGCGCAGCACCGAATTGATCCGGGCATTGGCATATTGCACATAGAAGACCGGATTGTCCTTCGACTGTTCCAGAACCTTGTCGAAATCGAAATCCAGCGCCATGTCATTCTTGCGGGTCAGCATGACAAAGCGGGTGACATCGGCCCCCACCATTTCGACCACGTCGCGCAGGGTGACGAAAGTGCCCGCCCGCTTCGACATCTTGAAGGGCTCGCCGTTCTTGTACAGCTTCACCAGCTGGATCAGCTTGATATCCAGCGGCACCCGGCCATTCGACAGCGCCGAAACCGCCGCCTTCATCCGCTTCACATAGCCGCCATGATCGGCGCCGAAGATATCAATCAGCTGATCGAAGCCACGTTTCACCTTGTTGTGGTGATAGGCGATATCGGGGGCAAAATAGGTCCAGCTGCCATCGGATTTCTGCACCGGGCGATCCACATCATCGCCATGCGCGGTGCTGCGGAACAACGTCTGCTGGCGCGGCTCCCAATCCTCGGGGGTCTTGCCCTTCGGCGGCTCCAGCACGCCTTCATAGATCAGATCCATGCCGCGCAGCGTATCGATCGCCGCCTCGATCTGGCCGGTGCCATACAGCGCCTTTTCCGACGAAAACACATCCATGGTGACGCCAAGCGCCGCCAGATCCTCGCGGATCATCTGCATCATCATCTCGGTGGCAAATTCGCGCACTTCGGCCAGCCAGACATCCTCGGGCTGATCCAACAGGCTCGCGCCGTATTTCGCCTTCAGCGCCTCGCCCACCGGGATCAGATAATCCCCCGGATACAGCCCCTCGCGGATCTCGGGTTCAAGCCCGTTGGCCTCGCGATAGCGTTCATAGGCAGACCGCGCCAGCACATCGACCTGCGCGCCGCCATCGTTGATGTAATATTCGCGCGTCACGTTCCAGCCTGCAAAGGCCAGCAGGTTCGACAGCGCATCGCCCACCACGGCGCCGCGCACATGGCCCACATGCATGGGTCCGGTCGGGTTGGCGGACACGAATTCCACATTCACCTTGGCGCCGCCGCCAATGTCAGACCGGCCATAATCGGTGCCACCCTGCAGCACCGCCTTCACCAGCCCCTGCCAGACCACAGGCTTCAGCCGCAGGTTCAGGAACCCCGGCCCCGCCACTTCGGCCCGGGCCACGCGCGGATCGGCGGCCAGACGGGCGGCCAGCGCCTCGGCAATGGCGCGTGGCGGCTGCCCGGCGGGTTTCGCCAGCACCATGGCCGCATTGGTTGCCATGTCGCCATGCGCCGGATCGCGCGGCGGTTCCACTGCAACGGCGGTCATGTCCAGCCCTGCGGGCAGCGCACCCGCTTCGACCATGGCGCCGAGTTCGGCAATCACGAGCTTGCGCAGTTCGGTGAACAGGTTCATCTCTCACGTCCTTCCATTGCCTCTGGCACATGCCAGAGGCCGGAAGGCGGGTCAAGTTCAGGCCGCTTTTCCGCCGATCCGCGCAAGGAAATGCAAGCCGGTCACCAGCCCCGCCAGCAGCCAGACCGGCGCAGGCGTGCCGCGCAGCGCCAGCATCGCCGCCCCATAGCGCGGCGGATCGACAAAGGCCGCCGCCACCAGCGCAAACACCGCCAGCACAGAAAGCGGCCGCAGCGCGCGGTTCAACAGATCCACCGCCGCAGGCAGCGGCGCGGCCCCCGGCCCCATCCCCTCGCGCAGAATGGCGGAAATCCGGCGCAGCCGGGCGGCATCCGTGGCAAGCCCCATCAGGTTCAGCGCCATGTCACCACCCCGCACAACGGGCACGGTGCTGCGCCAGCGTCAGATGCCGGGCGGGCGACATGAAGGCCTCCGCCCGGATGATCCAGCCACCTTTGCCCCCAGCCCGCGACAGCACATATTTCCGGCTCGCCGGGCGGGCATCGGCCAGCGCATAGTAATAATCGCGCCGCGCACTGCCATATTCATCGGCCAGCCCCCCCTCCAGCGCCGCTTCAGCCTGATCGGCAGCCGCCCGCGTCTTCGGGCCGATCATCCCGTCATCCGCCAGCGGCCAGCCCAGCCGCGTCAGCATCCGCTGCAGGATCTTCACCGCATTGGCCCCGGCATTCACCTGCATGTCGAAAACCGGCGGCTGCACCGCTTCGGGCAGCCCCGCGATTCCCGGCTTTTCGTAGTAATCGCGCAGAAAGATCTCCACCGCCTGCGCCCGGGTCAGCCGGCGCACATCCGCCGCATTCACCCGCCCGTTGCCATCCAGATCAAGCCCAAGCCTGCGCATCGTATGGATGGTGACACCGTATTTCGTCGCCCCGCCCGGATCGGCGAGGTCGTTCACATAGCCCCCCTCGCGGGCGACAATCTCGGCGGCGATTTCCTGAATACTCTGCATGGCCTGCTCCGGTTGATGCCGGAACAGGCTGGGGGCTTCAGGTTAACGGGGCTGAAATCAACCGTTCGGGTCCTGATAGACACCCTGTTCCTTCAGGGCCTCCATCACCTCTTTCGGCATATAGGTCTCGTCATGCTTGGCCAGAATTTCAGAGGCGACAAAGACACCATCCACCATGGTTCCGGTGCCGATCATGCCCTGATTTTCCGTAAACAGGTCAGGCAGGATCCCCTTGAACGTCACCGGAATTGTCTCGGCGCCATCGGTCACCCGAAAGCTGACCGTCTCGCCCTGCCCACGCACGATCGACCCGGCCTCCACCAGACCACCCAGCCGGAACACCTCGCCCGTTTCGGGCGGTTCGGCCATCACCTGTGCCGGCGCGCGGAAAAAGTTGATCCCGTCGCGCATGGCATAGCCGATCAGCGCGGTAGACCCGGCAAGCGCCACAAAGGCCAGAACGATGATCTGGATCCGGCGTGTCTTCTTCAGCCCCTTCATGCTTCCCCCTTACGGGAAGACGGGGGCCAGCATCAGCCCCTCCGTCTCCTCCAGCCCCAGCATCAGATTGGCGTTCTGGATCGCCTGACCGGAAGAACCCTTGGTCAGATTGTCCAGCACCGCCACCACCAGCACCCGCCCCGGAATCCGGTCTGCGATGACGCCGATATGACAGAAGTTGGAGCCGCGCACATCGCGTGTCGAGGGGAGTGTGCCGAAAGGTAGCACTTCGATGAACGGCTCCAGCGCATAGCGCGCCTCCAGCGCGTTCCACACGGCCTGCGCATCGCCCTTCACATAGATGCTGGCCAGGATGCCCCGGTTCATCGGCAACAGATGCGGGGTAAACTGCACCAGAACCGGCCGCCCGGCGATCTTGCTGAATTCCTGATCGAATTCCCCCAGATGCCGGTGCTTGCCGCCCGCCGAATAGCTGTGCGTGCCTTCCGACAGTTCGGCATGCAGCAGGTTTTCCTTCAACGACCGCCCGGCGCCCGAAACACCGGCCTTCAGGTCGATCAGGATATCGTCCAGATCAATGCACCCCGCCTCGATCAGCGGCCGCAGCGCAAACTGCCCGGTCGCCGCATTGCAGCCCGTTCCCGCCACCAGACGCGCGGCGCGGATGTCGTCGCGGTAGAATTCGGTCAGACCATAGACCGCTTCCTGCTGCAGATCGGGCGCGGCATGGGGCTGGCCATACCATTTCTCGTATTCCGCCACATCCCGCAGCCGGAAATCCGCGCTCAGATCCACCACCCGCAGATCGCGCGGCAATTCCTTGATGACCGCCTGCGACGTGGCATGGGGCAAGGCGCAGAAGGCCAGATCGACTTTCGAAAAATCAATCTCGTCGATCTTGCACAGTTTCGGCAGGTTCAGATGCCGCAGAAACGGAAAGACCGCAGCCATTTCCATGCCCGCCTTGCGGTCACCAGACAGGGCCACGATCTCCATCCGCGGATGGGTGGCAATCAGGCGCACCAGTTCGGCACCCGTATATCCAGAGGCGCCAAGAATTGCGATTTTCTTTTTCATGTCATATGCTTCCGGTCAGAAGTTAAAGCCCTGCGTGAAGGCGATCAAGCCGATTCAAAGCTGATCTTCCGTCGCAGGAACTGCGTCGCCTTGCTGGAGACATAGGCAGGATCGCCCGTCGTCAGGAATTTCGACTGCTGGCCCGCCCCGATGAATTCGGGCCGCCGTTCCAGATAATCGGCCAGGCTTTCCGCCACCAGATTGGCCTGGCTGAACACCTTCACATCGGCGCCCAGCGAGTCCTGAAAGGCCTTCTGCATCAGCGGGTAATGGGTGCAGCCCAGAATGGCGGCCTGAGGATGCGGCATCCGGCGTTTCAGCGCCTCCACATGGCTGTGCACCAGCGCCTCGGCCAGGATCTCGTCGCCCTGTTCGATGGCATCCACCACACCGCCGCAGGGCTGCGCCTCGACATCCACGCCAATGGCGCGGAAGGCCAGTTCGCGCTGGAAGGCCCGGCTGGCCACGGTGGCGGGCGTGGCAAACAGCGCCACATGCTTCACCGCCACTTCACGCGGCGGGCTGTTGTCGCCCCATTGCCGTTCCGTCAACGCCTCGATCAGCGGCACAAAGACGCCCAGCACCCGCTTGTCTGCCGGAATCCACTGTTCCTGCATCCGCTTCAGCGCCGCCGCACTGGCGGTATTGCAGGCCAGAATCACCAGATCACAACCTTCGGCCCACAGACGTTCCACCGCCGCACAGGTCAGGTTGAAAATATCGTCATGCGTCCGCACGCCGTAAGGCGCATGGGCATTGTCACCGAAATACACGAACGGCACATCGGGCAGGCGCTTCTGCACGGCATCCAGCACCGTCAGGCCGCCAAGCCCCGAATCGAACACACCAACTGCCATGCCTGCCCTCCCGCCTTCGGGTTATTGCTGCCCGAACCCGCTACCGGCTTCTATACTTGGCCTCGAATTCGTGGCCATAAGCATAGGGGTCTAGCGGCTTCGGTGAAAGGGCATAGGTGGAGGCGCGCAGGAAATCCATCATTGCTTTGGAATCCGCGCCAAAACCTGCCAGCCGGGCCGCCGGGATCGGCGCCCCGACCACCACCCGCACTGGCCGATCCAGCCGGGCGCGGAATTCGCGGATCAACAGGCCCAGCCGCAGATTGGCGTGCAGATGGCTTGCCACCTGGAACAGCCGGCTGTTGGCGCCGTCAAAGAACACCGGCACCACCGTCGCCCCGCTGCGCTGGATCAGCTTTGCGGTAAAGCTGCGCCAGCCCGGGTCCAGCGGCGGCGCGAAGAACGGCTTGGCCGAGGTCGATACCGTGCCGCCCGGAAAGATGCCGATCGCCCCGCCCGCGCCCAGATAGCGCAGCGCCTCTTTCCGGGTGTCCAGGTTCAGCTGCACCGCCGCCTCTGTCGCATCGAAACTGATGGGCAGCAGCACCCGGTTCAGATCCGGCGCCTTCATGAACACGGCATTGGCCAGAATACGAAAATCGCCGCGCGCCCGGTCCATCAGATGGCCCAGCATCAGCCCGTCCAGAATCCCGTAGGGATGATTGGCAATCACCACCAGCGGCCCGTTGGCCGGAATATCCTGCAGGCTGCCCCGCACCACATCCAACGACAGGCCAAACCGTTCCGGCATCACCTGCCAGAAGCTTTCGCCCTGCGCCACGGCGCTGTCATAGCCTGCCGCCCGCGCGATCAGGCTGCCCCGGCCCTTCGTCGCCTCCAGCGTGCGGATCACCGCCCGGCCCAGCGCCGACCGGGCCGAACTGGCATAGCTGATATCGCGGCTGATTCCGGCTGTCGTCATGGTGCGCTCCCTTTCGGCCCAGCCAAACGACAGAATGGTGACGGGCGTATGACACCGCCCGCCGCCCCTCCTTATTCAGCTGCCATCCGCATCGGCGTATCGCCGCCCGCGCGGATCTGCGCAATCAGTTCGCCCCGCCGCGCCGCCGCTTTTTCGGCATTCGCCTGTTTCACCGGCCCAAACCCCCGGATCGTCAGCGGCAGTGCGAACAATTCGCGCAACAGCCCTTCGGTGGCAGGCGTATGCAGCGGCAGCAGCGCGTCCAGATCGGCCTCGTATTGCGCGATCAGCGCCCGTTCCATCCGCCGTTCTTCCGTGCGGCCAAAAGGATCAATCGCCGTGCCGCGCAGCCGCTTCATCCGCGCCAGCACCCCGAACAGCGGCAGCACCCAGGCACCGAATTCCCGCTTCTTCGGCCGCCCATCGGCGCCATGGCCCGACAGCATCGGTGGCGCCAGGTGGAAGGTCGGGCGCAGATCGCCCTCCAGCTCGGCCCTTGCCTTGTCCATGGTGGCCAGATGCAGCCGCGCCACCTCGTATTCGTCTTTATAGGCCAGCAGCTTGTGATAGCCCTTCATCACCGCCTCTCGCAAAGGCTCGGGCACCGCCTGCACCCGCGCGACATAGCGCCCGGCCAGCGCCGCATCCTGATAGGCGCGCAGATGATCAGCGCGGAAGGCCAGCGGATCGGGCTTCACCGCCGCCACCGGCTGCATCAGCGCCTGCGCCGCCGCAGGCTCCACCCAGGCCCAGCGGCCCAGATCGAAGGCGCGCAGGTTCGCCTCTACCCCCGCACCGTTCAGCTTCACCGCCTCGCGCAGCGCTGGTTCAGACAGCGGCACCAGCCCCGCCTGCCAGGCCATCCCCAGCATCAGCATGTTGGAAAAGATCGAATCGCCCAAGGCCACCCGCGCCAGCTCAGTC
>DOMY01000153.1 GCA_003509785.1 Gemmobacter sp. | reverse complement strand
TGCGCTTGCGAAATATCTGAACGTCACGCAACCGTTGATCTATCAGTACTTTCCCAACAAGGAAGAACTGATCGACGCCGTCTATGAAGAGCTGTTTCGAGGCCGCTGGCAGGCAGAGTTCGACACCATCCTGACCGACCGCNNCGCTGACCCCGCAGGAACGCGAGGCCACCTGGATCCTGCATGGCGGGCTGTTCTACTACGGCGTCCGCCGCTTCATCTATCGGGTCGAGGCCTGCACCGAAACCGCGCTGGCCGTGGATGCCGCGGTGACGATGTATCTGGGCGGGATGCCCGATGTATATCGGCGGCTTGGCCTGCTGCCCGGGGGAACCGGCGATAAATACGTTGACTTCACTGCACAGTGCAGTGCAATATTCCTTCAGATGAAGCGAGTCGGCCCGGCCCTTGCCGCCTTGCACAGAGGGAGGACACCATGCACAGCCACCACAAACCCCTGCCGCCCGGCGCCAACCGCTATGATGCCACCGCCGCGCGGCCTTCGGGCCTGCCCCGGGCACCGCTGCCCGCAGGCGCCCGGACGGTCGACATGCACAGCCATGTCGATGTGCCCGAAGCGCAGGCCCTGGTCGCCGCAGCCTTCGATCCGATGACCATGCCGCTGGTCCGCTTTGCCACCGCCGACACCCGCGCGCTGAACATGAAGCAGAACGCCGAACGGCGGGATGTCATGCTCGATGTCGACCAGCGCCTGGCCGAAATGGCGCGCTATGGCATCGACCATCAGGTCATCATGCCCAGCCCGTTTCAGTGCTTCTACAGCCTGCCCGATGCGGGCCTGGCGGTAGAGGCCACCCGCGCGGTCAACGAAGGGGTCGCCCGCTTCCGCGATGCCGCCCCCGGCCGGTTCAGCGCCCTTGGTTCGGTGCCGCTGGCCGATCCGGCGGCGGCGGTGGCCGAACTGGGCTGGCTGATGGCCCATGGCTTTCGCGGCGCGCAGATCCTGACCAGCGTGAACGGGCTGGAACTGTCAGACCCCCGGTTCGAACCCTTCTGGGCTGCGGCCGAGGCGCTTGGCGCCGTGATCCTGCTGCATCCCAACGGCTTTTCCGATGGCGCGCGGCTGTCGCGCTTCTATTTCAACAACACCATCGGCAACCCGTTCGATACCACGGTGGCGCTGCATTACCTGATCTTTGATGGCGTGCTGGAACGCTATCCGGCGCTGAAGCTGATCGCGGTGCATGGCGGCGGCTATGCCGCGGCCTATAGCGGGCGGATGGATCACGCCTGGGGCGCGCGGTCGGATTGCCAGACCNNCCCCCCTGCCGCCGACCGAATATCTGAAGCGGATCTATTTCGACTCCGTGGTGTTCACCCCGCATCAGCTGCAGGCGCTGGTGGCTCTGGTGGGCGCCGATCATGTGATGATGGGCACCGATTACCCCTATGACATGGCCGAATACGATCCCGTCGGCCATGTGCTGGAATCCGGCTTTGACGAAGGCACCACCCGCGCGCTGCTGGGTGAAACCGCCCGGCGCCTGTTCGGCCTCTGACCGCCGCTTCTCCCAACCCTGCCCCTGCCCCCAACCGATGCCCGCCAGACGGGAGGAACCCCCATGTCCGAAATCACCCAATCCGCATTCCACAACCTTGTGGCCGATGCCGCCACCCCCCGCAGTTTCGGCCTGTTCATCGACGGCGCGCTGCAACCGTCCACCGGGCGCAGGCTGATGCCCGTCATCGCCCCCGNNCCACCGGCGCCGTCATCGCCCATGTGGTCGAGGCCGGGGCCGATGATGTGGATCTGGCGATCCGCGCCGCCCGCCGCGCCTTTGAAAGCGATGAATGGGGCGGCATGGCGCTGCGCGCCCGCTGTCGGCTGGTCAACCGGCTTGCCGATGTGATGGAGGCCCATCTGGAAGAGCTGTTCGCGCTGGAAACACTGAACAATGGCCGCCCGATCCGCGAAACCCGCGCCCAGATCGCGCGCGTGCCGGATCTGTTCCGCTATAATGCCAGCCTCGCCATGGCGCGGCGGGATGCGGTGATCCCGGTCGAGGGCGATTATCACGCCTTCACCAACCGCCTGCCGGTGGGCGTGGTGGCCAATGTCACGCCGTTCAACCACCCGCTGCTGATCGCCTGCCGCAACATCGCGCCCACCCTCGCCTCGGGCTGCACCACCGTGGTGAAACCCTCGGAGCTGACCCCGCTCACCACCTTGCGGCTGGCGGAACTGTTCACCGAAGCCGGGCTGCCGCCGGGCGTGCTGAACGTGGTGACCGGATATGGCGCCGTGGCGGGCAAGGCGCTGTCGGAACACCCGGATATCAACAAGCTGGTGCTGACAGGCGGCACCGAATCCGGCCGCGCCGCCGGATCGGCCGCCGCCCGCAACTTCGCCACCCAGACGCTGGAGCTGGGCGGCAAGACCCCGGTGGCCGTCTTTGCCGATTGCGATGTGGATCGCGCGGTCAGCTATGCCGCCTTTGGCGCCTTTGTCGGGGCCGGGCAAACCTGCGTCTGCGCCGCCCGCCATCTGGTACAGCGCCCGATCTATGACGAATTCGTGGCCAAGCTGGCAGCCCGCGCCGATGCGATCCGCGTGGGCGATCCCTTCGACACCGCCACCCAGATGGGCCCGGTGATTTCGGCCCGCCAGCGCGAAAGGGTGATGGGCTTCGTGGACGCAGGCCTTGCCGAAGGCGCGCGTCTGGTTGCCGGCGGCCATATCCCCGCAGAGCTGGGCAATACCGGCGGCTTC
>DOMY01000181.1 GCA_003509785.1 Gemmobacter sp. | reverse complement strand
CGGGGGCGTGGGTCGAAACGGCGAGATCGCTTTGCCATCTGGTACCCCAGAGTGTCGCCCCCGGTACGGGGGCGTGGGGCGAAGCTGCTTCGCTTGGGCAAATTGCGTCGTTAGGGGGGCACCACCGGTCGGGGGAATTGACGCGCCTATTGTTTCGCCTCTCATGAACCCATGCCGAGTCGGCTTCAGCTGGTTGGGCGATGTTCAGAAGGGATTCCCTGCAGAGGGATGAGTTTGTCATGGAATGGTGCGGGTGAAGGGACTCGAACCCCCAAGCCTTGCGGCGGTTGGACCTAAACCAACTGTGTCTACCGTTCCACCACACCCGCACAGCCGCCCAATTATCCGTTGCAGCGCTGCGGGTCAACGCTGTGGCGCAGGATCTTGCGAGGGGCGGCTGGCCGCAGCGCAGGCCCGGCCTGTGCATCCCTTTTCACTTCCATCCCGTGTATTTCTTGGTTAGAAGCGCCGCCAACGGGGCGGAGCGTCTTACAACGCTTCCGGCGTCTTTTGGCGTGGAGGGGCTGCGATCCCTTGACCCGCACCAAATATGTAAGAAGGACGAAAACACTCATGCAGGTCACCGAGACCCTGAACGAAGGTCTGAAGCGCGGCTACACCATCACGGTGACCGCGAAGGAACTGGAAGCAAAAGTCCAGGAAAAGCTGGTCGAGGCTCAGCCCGAGATCGAGATGAAGGGCTTCCGCAAGGGCAAGGTGCCGCTGGCCATGCTGCGCAAGCAATACGGCCAGCGCCTGATGGGCGATGCCATGCAGGACGCCATTGATGGCGCGATGAAAGAGCATTTCGATGCTTCGGGCGACCGCCCGGCGCTGCAGCCCGAAGTGAAGATGGTGGGCGGCGAAGAGTGGAAAGAAGGCCAGGATGTCGTGGTCGAAATGACCTACGAAGCCCTGCCGCCGATCCCGGATGTCGACGCATCTGCCGTGACGCTGGACCGTCTGGTCGTGAAGGCCGAAGAATCGGCCGTGGAAGAGGCGCTGAACAACCTCGCCGAAACCGCCAAGTCGTTCGAAGACCGCAAGAAGGGCTCCAAGGCCAAGGACGGCGATCAGGTTGTGATCGACTTTGAAGGCTTCATCGACGATGTCGCCTTTGAAGGCGGCAAGGGCGAGGAATATCCGCTGGTTCTGGGCTCCAACTCCTTCATCCCGGGGTTCGAGGAACAGCTGGTCGGTGCCAAGGCCGATGACGAAGTGGAAGTGAAAGTGAACTTCCCCGAAGCCTATGGCGCGGCGCATCTGGCCGGCAAGGAAGCCGTGTTCAAATGCAAGGTCCATGCGGTGAAGGCCCCGAAAGCGGCCGATCTGGATGACGAGCTGGCCAAGAAATTCGGCGCCGAAGATCTGGCTGGCCTGAAGGCCCAGATCGCAGAGCGTCTGGAAGCCGAATACAAGGGCGCCTCGCGCGCCGTTCTGAAGCGCGCCCTGCTGGATCAGCTGGATGCGCTGGTGAAGTTCGACCTGCCGGCCAAACTGGTGGAAGCCGAAGCCGCGCAGATCGCGCATCAGCTGTGGCACGAAGAAAACCCGGATGTGCATGACCACAATCATGGCGCCGTGGAACCCACCGAAGAGCACAAGTCGCTGGCCGAACGCNNCGCGTGCGTCTGGGCCTGCTGCTGGCCGAAGTGGGCCGCAAGGCCGACGTTCAGGTGACCGATGCCGAAATGACCCAGGCCGTGCTGACCGCCGCCCGCCAGTATCCGGGCCAGGAACGTGCGTTCTTTGAATTCGTGCAGAAGAACCCGCAGATGCAGCAGCAGCTGCGCGCGCCGATCTTCGAAGACAAGGTCGTTGATTTCATCGTGGCCGGTGCGAATGTGACCGAAAAGGAAGTCTCGAAAGACGACCTGCAGAAAGCCATCGAAGCGCTGGACGAGATCTGATCTCTGTCACCGTTCTGAAAGGGGGCCGTGCCGCAAGGTGCGGCCCTTTTGCATTACGCCGGCTGCGTGGCCGGATCGCGCAGCAGCAGAAACAGTCCCGCGCCGACGATGATGCAGATCCCGGCCCAGCCGATGGCATCCGGCCAATCGCCCCAGAAGGCCCAGCCATAGATCACGCCCCACAACAGGGCGGTATATTCAAACGGCGCGACCGTGGCGGAGGGGGCGATTCGATAGGCTTCGTTCAGCAGGGTCAGGCCCATGGCGGCAATCACCCCGCAGAAGCCCAGCAGGGCCAGATCCTGCCACAGCGGCATCACCCAGGCGCGGGTGAGAAAGGCAAGGCCTGCATGGGTGACGCTGCCTGCCGATTCCGGGCCCAGCAATGTGGCCAGGGCAACCGCCCCGACCAGGAATACCAGATTGCCGTGAAAGGCCAGCACAGCGGCCGAATGGCGGCTGCCCTGCAGCCGGGCCAGCACCATGGACACGGCATAGCACAGGCCCGACAGCACGGGCAGCACCGCCGCCCAGTCGAACAGTGCCGATCCCGGGCGCAGCATCAGCAGCACGCCGCCAAAGCCCACGGCCACGGCTGCCCAGCGGGGCAGGCTGACCCGGTCGCCCAGCACCATGACCGACAAGGCCACGATCATCAGCGGTGCCGAGAAATAGAGCGCAACCGTGGTGGCCAGCGGCAATGCGGCCATGGCGACGTAATAGGCGGCATAGCACAGAAACAGGATGACCCCGCGCAGCACCAGCCAGCCCCAGCCCGGGGCGAAGATGCGCCGCGCATCGCCAGACGCCAACACAAGGCCATAGATCAGCGGCATGGCGACCAAGCTGCGGATCACCATCGCTTGGCTGAGGGGATAGGTGGCCGACAGCTGTTTGATGATCAGATCCTGCACCGCGAACATGGCGATCCCCGCCACCAGAAACAGGATCCCCGCAAGGGGTGAACGGGTCAGGGCTATCATGGGGGCGATCCGCGGCTGGCTATCTGCCGCAGATGACCACAGGGCGGCGACAATGCTGCCGCATCCGCGACCCGACATGACGCAATCGGGTGCCGCCATGCAAAAGGCCCGGCGCGGAGCCGGGCCTTCTGACTGTCAGGCTGAAACGATCACTCTTTCGAGCGTTCGACGTAGCTGTTGTCTTCGGTGTTGATGACGATACGGGTGCCCGCACCGATATGGGCCGGAACCATCACGCGCAGGCCGCTGTCGGTCATGGCGGGTTTGTAGGAGGAAGACGCCGTCTGACCCTTTACCACCGGCTCGGTCTCGGAAATCTCGACCACGATCTTCTGCGGGAATTCGATGGCAATCGCGGCGCCGTCAAAGGTTTTGACCCAGCAGCGCATGCCTTCCTGCAGATAGACCTTGTTGTCGCCGATCACGTCAGAAGAAACCACGATCTGGTCATAGGTCTGCGGTTCCATGAAGTGGAAGCCTTCGCCATCTTCATAGAGGTAGTCGTATTCGTATTCATCCACATGGGCGCGTTCGACCTGTTCGGTCGTCCGCCAGCGTTCCGACACCTTCACGCCATCCGAGATGCGGCGCATGTCGACCTGAGTCACCGGGGTGCCCTTGCCGGGGTGGATGTTTTCGGCCGAGAGGATGGCGTAAAGGCGGCCGTCGATATCGACGACATTGCCCTTGCGAAGGCTGGAGGCGATGACTTTGACCACGGGGGTATCCTTGAACTGTGCCAGTGCTTGCCAGACCGCCCGGGGCAGCCTAGGAAGCGCAATCGCGCCGCTCTTAGCTGGTCGCGCGCCTGATTTCCAGCCAAAAGAGGGATGAAATGACCCGATCCGACGTGACGCCCTGGTGGAAGCCCGCGGTGCATGAGGGCCGCCGCCCCGCGCTGCTGGCGCGCAACCGGATTCAGGCCGCGATCCGGGGCTGGCTGGCGGCACGGGATTTCATCGAGGTGGACCCGGCGGCGCTGCAGGTCTCGCCCGGGAACGAGGCGCATCTGCACGGGTTCGGGACAGAGGCGATCGGCAATGATGGCCTGGGCCGGCGGATGTATCTGCATACCTCGCCGGAGTTTGCGATGAAGAAGCTGCTGGCGGCGGGGGAGCAGCGGATCGCCGCTTTTTCACATGTCTGGCGCAACCGCGAAAGGGGCGCGCTGCACAGCCCGGAATTCACCATGCTGGAATGGTATCGCGTGGGGGAGGATTATACGGTTCTGATGCAGGACTGTAGCGATTTCATAGGCTTGTCTGCCGAAGCTGCGAAAGTGGATCAACTTTCCTTCCGTGGGCGGCTGTGCGATCCCTTTGCTGAGCCAGAGCGGGTTTCGGTGGCAGAAGCCTTTGAACGCCATGCCGGGATCGACCTGCTGGCAACGATTGACCGCGAGGGCGTGCCGGATACCGCCGCGCTTGCGGCGCAGATGGATCTGNNATGGTCTGATCTGCTGAGCCGGGTTCTGGTGGAAAAGGTCGAGCCGCATCTGGGCCATGGCCGCCCCACCATTCTGGACCGCTACCCCGCTGCCGAAGCGGCGCTGGCGCGGCGTGCCCCCGATGATGGCCGGGTGGCGGAGCGGTTTGAAATCTATGCCTGCGGTGTGGAACTGGCGAACGGCTTTGGCGAGTTGACCGACCCCGCGGAACAGCGCCGCAGGTTCGAGGCGGAAATGATTGAAAAGCAAAGGGTTTACGGAGAAACCTATCCGCTGGACGAGGATTTTCTGGCCGCATTGGCGCTGATGCCGCCGGCCTGTGGCATTGCCATGGGGTTTGACCGGCTGGTGATGCTGGCGACCCATGCCGCCCGGATTGACGATGTGATCTGGACGCCGGTCGCGCAGGGCTGAACCGGGGCAAACTATTTCAACAGGCCTCTGGTAAAGGATATGGGTCAGCCATATCTTGAAAGTCCCTGTCGGCCCGGCCCGGCGTTACCCATATCAGAGCCAATGTATCTCGAAATCGCTGTCGTCTTCCTGCTCACCCTGGTGAACGGAGGTCTGGCAATGTCCGAGCTGGCCATTGTTTCGGCGCGCACCGCGCGGCTGAAGGTTCTGGCCGAGCGGGGTTCGCGCGGGGCTGCGGTGGCCATCAGGCTTGCGGAAGAACCGGGGCGGTTTCTGTCCTCCGTGCAGATCGGCATCACGCTGGTGGGGGTGCTTTCGGGTGCCTTTTCCGGGGCCACGCTGGGGGCACGTCTGGCGGGTGAGCTTCTGGAGGCCGGGTTTTCGCCCTCTGTTGCCCATACGCTGGGGGTGGGATCGGTGGTTGTGGCCATCACCTATCTGTCGCTGATCGTGGGCGAACTGGTGCCGAAACAGATTGCGCTGCGGGCACCCGAGGCTGTGGCCGCGAAAGTGGCGCCGGTGATGCTGTGGATCGCGCGCATCGGTGCGCCGCTGGTCTGGCTGCTGGATCGTTCGGGGCGAATCCTGCTGCGTCTGCTGGGGCAATCAGGGGTTTCCGAAGCGTCGATGAGCGATGAGGAGGTGCGGCTTGTGATCTCGGAGGCGGAAAGCGCCGGGGTGATGGACAAGGCCGAAACCGAAATGATCGCGGGCGTGATGCGGATCGCGGATCGGACGGCGCGCGGGCTGATGACGCCGCGCCACGAGGTGGATACCGTGGATGTCAGCGACACGCCGCAGACCATCATCCGCCGCTTTCGCGACAGCCGCCACTCGCGCATGGCCGTGCGCGAGGGCGAGCCGGACAATGTGATCGGTGTGCTTCATGCCCGGGATTTTCTGGGTTCCACGGCGCAGCGCGGTGGGGTGGAGGTGCGCAGCCTGCTGATCGACGCGCCGGTGGTGCGTGACGGCATGGGCGCGCTGGATGTGATCGAGGCGCTGCGATCGGCCCCGGCGCATATGGTGCTGGTCTATGACGAATATGGCCATTTCGAGGGGATCATCACCCCGATGGATGTTCTGGAGGCGATCACCGGCGGCTTTGCCGATGCCATCGAAGATGAGCCGAAGGTGGTGGAGCGGGAGGACGGCTCGCTGCTGGTGGCAGGCTGGATGCCGGTCGATGAATTTGCCGACCGGCTGGGCCTGACCCTGCGGGCCGACCGCGATTTCGAAACGGTTGCCGGGCTGGTGATTGATACGATGGGCAGCCTGCCGCAGACCGGCGAGGTGGTTGATCTGGATGGCTGGCGGATCGAGGTTGTGGACCTTGACGGGCGGAGGATCGACAAGCTTTTGGTGCGGCGCGCGGGCTGATCGGGCGCCTGCTGCGCAGGCGTCTGCCCATTGTGCGGGCAGGCGCAAGGGGGTGCCCCGTGCCTGTGCGGCAAGGGGTCGCCGGTCTGGCAATTTACTTTGCGGAATTAGCGGTTGCACGGTTTTCCCTACTGGACAGACGTGGTTTGCCATGCCAACGTCTCGGCACCTGTCGGGAGGAGCGGCAGATAATGCTGCCCCCACGACACGACCGTAAAAGTTCTTTCACCTAGGGAGGAGTTCCATGGATCGTCGTTCTTTTCTGACGAAAGCGGCCATTGGCGGGGCGGGGGCTGCGGCTGCCACCACGCTGGCTGCGCCCGTCATCGCGCAGACCGCGCCCAAAGTTACCTGGCGTCTGACATCATCGTTCCCGAAATCGCTGGATACGATCTTCGGTGCGGCCACCGTCCTGTCGGAGCGTCTGGCTGCGGCGACCGATGGCAATTTCACCATTCAGGTCTTTCCGGCTGGCGAACTGGTGCCCGGCCTGCANNCTGCAGGCCGCTGATGAGGTGACCGCCGGCAATATCGAGGCCTGCCATACGGTGGGTTACTATTACTGGGGCAAGGATCCGACCTGGGCCGTTGCTGCAGCCGTGCCTTTCTCGCTGTCGGCTCGCGGGATGAACGCCTGGCAGTACCATGGCGGCGGCATCGACCTGTATAACGAATTCCTGGCGCAGCATAACATCTTCGCGCTGCCGGGCGGCAATACCGGTGTGCAGATGGGTGGCTGGTTCCGTAAGGAAATCAACACCGTGGCCGATATGCAGGGCCTGAAGATGCGTGTTGGCGGCTTTGCCGGCAAGGTGATGGAGAAGCTGGGCGTCGTGCCGCAGCAGATCGCCGGTGGCGATATCTATCCGTCGCTGGAAAAAGGCACGATCGACGGCGCCGAATGGGTTGGCCCCTATGACGACGAAAAGCTCGGCTTCTACAAGGTCGCGCCCTATTACTACTATCCCGGCTGGTGGGAAGGTGGGCCGACCGTCCACTTCATGTTCAACAAGGCTGCCTATGAAGCCCTGCCGCCCGCCTATCAATCGCTGCTGCGCTCGCTCTGCCAGGGTGTCGATGCCGACATGCTGCAGAAATACGACTTCAAGAACCCCACGGCGATCAAATCGCTGGTGGCGAATGGCGCGCAGCTGCGTCCTTTCTCGGCCGAGATCCTGAGCGCCTGCTTCGAAGCGGCGAACGAGGTTTACGCCGAGATGGAGGCCTCTAACCCGGCTTTCGCGAAGATCTGGGGTTCGATCAAGGCGTTCCGCTCGGAAAACTACACCTGGGCGCAGATTGCCGAATACAACTATGATACGTTCATGATGATGCAGCAGAACGCGGGCAAGCTGTAAGCCCTGCTATCCCTGCGCAGATTGACCCCCGGCAGCTTGCTGCCGGGGGNNGGGCGGCCCCATGGGGCCGCCCTTTCCGGATCACCCGAGATGGCGATCAGTTCGATGGGGCAGGTGCGCCGCCGATGGCCGGGGCGCCCAGCGTGGGCTGGCCGGGGGCCGGAACGGCAGGGGCTGCAGGGGCAAGGCCCGGGGGCTGCCCGATGGCCGGGGCACCAAGGCCACCCGGCTGACCCAGACCGCCCGGTTGACCCAGACCACCGGGTTGACCAAGGCCGCTCGGTTGGCCAAGGCCGCCCGGCTGGCCCAGACCACCGCCACCCAGAGAGGGCATGGTGGGCAGGGTGATCGTCACATTGGACGTATCAACCGGCGTGCCCTTGTAGTGCATCACCATCTGCGGGAAGGAGATCACCAGCGCCACCATCACCAGCTGGATCACCACGAAGGGCACCGCCCCCCAGTAGATCTGCCCGGTGGTGACCGGATCGGTTTTCTTGCCGGTGACCTTGTCGATGAACGGCACCTTGGGCGCGACCGAGCGCAGGAAGAACAGGGCAAAGCCGAAGGGCGGATGCATGAACGAGGTCTGCATGTTCACGCCTAGGATGATGCCCAGCCAGATCAGGTCGATCCCCAATGCCTCGGCAGGGGCAACCAGCAGCGGCACGATGATGAAGGCCAGCTCGAAGAAGTCGAGGAAGAAGGCCAGCAGGAAGACCAGGATCGACACCACGATCAGGAAGCCGGTTTCGCCGCCGGGCAGCGAGGTCAGCAGGTGTTCGACCCAGAGATGCCCGTTCACGCCATAGAAGGTCAGCGAGAAGACGCGGGCGCCCAGCAGGATGAACATCACGAAGGCTGACAGCCGCGTGGTCGAGGCCAGCGCCTGGGTGATGACACCCATGTTCAGGCGGCCCTTCATGGCGGCCAGAAGCATGGCGCCCACGGCCCCCATTGCGCCACCTTCGGTCGGCGTCGCAATGCCGAGGAAGATGGTGCCCAACACCAGGAAGATCAGCGCCAGCGGCGGGATCAGCACGATGATGACCTGTTGCGCCAGACGCGACATGATGCCGGTTTTCAGCGCCTTGTCGGCAATCGCCGCCACATAGATGGTGATGATGCCCAGCGATGCGCCAAGGATATCGGCATTGGCGCCATGGGTCGGGGCCAGCAGGACATGGGCGCCGTAACCGATGGCCATGCAGCCTGCCAGTGCCACCATGAGCGAGGTGACGCCATGGCCCAGCGTGCGGGCCTCCAGCGGCAGGGCAGGCATGGAATTGGGCTTGATGATCGACATGAGCAGCACATAGCACATGTAAAGGCCGGTCAGGACCAGGCCGGGGATCATGGCGCCGGCATACATGTCGCCCACCGAACGGCCCAGCTGGTCTGCCAGAACGATCAGCACGAGGCTGGGCGGAATGATCTGCGCCAATGTACCGGATGCGGCGATCACGCCAGAGGCGATCCGCCGGTCATAGCCATAGCGCAGCATGATCGGCAGCGAGATCAGGCCCATGGCGATCACCGATGCGGCAACGACGCCGGTGGTGGCCGCCAGCAGCGCCCCCACGATGATCACGGCATAGGCAAGGCCGCCCCGAATTGGCCCGAAAAGCTGACCAATCGTATCTAGCAGGTCTTCGGCCATGCCGGANNAGAAGGGAATCGCCAGCAGGGTTTCGTTCGACAAGACGCCCCAAAGCCTGCTGGGCATGGTGTTCAGCAGCGGCCAGTCGAGGGTGATGACGCCATTGGACAGCGGCGCCAGTTCCACCCCGATCAGGAAGAACAGCAGGCCGTTGGCAGCCAGCGCAAAGGCCACCGGGTAGCCGATCAGCAGAAAGATCACCAGCGAGGCGAACATGATCGGGGCAAGGTTCAGCGCGATGAATTCCATCATTTGGAAAGCTCCTCGGTCAGCGCCTTGCCTTCAAGTTCGGCCGCCTCATGGGCGGAAATGAAGGGTGTGGGATCTGGCATATCGCCGCGCATGACGGCGATTTTCTTGATGATTTCCGAAATGCCCTGAAACCACAGCAGCGAGAAGCCGATCAGCAGCAAGGCTTTCGCGGGCCAGATGATGAGCCCGCCGGAGTTGGTGGACACCTCGCCCGACAGGAAGGAACGGCTGACATAGGGCACAAAATACCAGATCATCAGCGTGACGAAGGGCATCAGGAACAGCAGGTGACCCATCAGGTCGATCCAGTGCTGTACCCGGCGCGGCCAAAGGCCATAGACGATGTCGATCCGGACATGTTCGTTCTGTTTCAGCGTATAGGCTGCCGCCAGAAGGAAGGCCGCGCCGAACAGATACCATTGCAGTTCCAGCCAGGAGTTCGACGAAACGCTGAACACCTTGCGCACCACGGCATTGGTGGCGCTGATGATGACAGCCAGGAAAATCAGCCAGGCCACCGCCCTGCCGATCAGTTCATTGATGCGGTCAATTCCTGCGGAGACCGCGAGCAAGCTTCTCATCAGGTTATTCCCCCCTTGTTTCAAAGGCGCTCTGGCGGCGCTATTACAGCAGTTTTTGGGAAAGTGGTAAGAAAAGTTGCCCAATATACGAAAACTTCTCCTCCTATGAGTGATCTTCCCGGATTTTCTCTCCAAAACCAAGGGGTAACGTTTGGGAAAGCGTTCCTACCTTGCCGGTTGCCCGTTCCTTGGGCGCTGTGGTCCTTGAGTTCCGCCCGTGCTGACCATACACCTAGAGGCACGAAAAAAAGGATGCCCCCATGCGCGTGTACANNCCGATCTGGCCCAGTCAATCGGCAAGACCCCCCTCATCCGGCTGAAGGCCGCCAGCGCGTTGACGGGCTGCGAGATTCTTGGCAAGGCCGAGTTCATGAATCCCGGCCAGTCGGTGAAAGACCGCGCGGCGCTGTACATCATCAAGGATGCGGTGGAAAAAGGTTTGCTGAAGCCCGGCGGCACGATTGTCGAGGGCACGGCAGGCAATACCGGCATCGGGCTGGCGCTGGTGGGGGCCTCGATGGGGTTCAAGACGGTGATCGTGATCCCGGAGACCCAGAGCCAGGAAAAGAAGGACATGCTGCGCCTTGCGGGCGCAGAGCTGGTTCAGGTGCCGGCGGCGCCCTACAAGAACCCCAACAACTATGTGCGCTATTCCGGCCGTCTGGCGGAAGAGCTGGCGCGGACCGAACCCAATGGCGCGATCTGGGCCAACCAGTTCGATAATGTGGCGAACCGTCAGGCCCATATCGAAACCACCGGCCCGGAAATCTGGGAACAGACCGATGGCCGTGTGGATGGCTTCATCTGCGCCGTAGGGTCGGGCGGCACCTTGGCGGGTGTAGGGCTGGCGCTGCAGCCCAAGGGCGTGAAGATCGGTCTTGCCGATCCTGAAGGCGCGGCGCTGCACAGCTTCTACACCACCGGCAAGCTGGACTCGCCCGGCAATTCGATCACCGAAGGCATCGGGCAGGGGCGGATCACCGCCAACCTGGAAGGCTTTACCCCCGATTTCAGCTATCGCATCCCGGATGCCGAGGCGCTGCCGATCGTGTTCGACCTGCTGCAGGACGAGGGGCTGTGCCTAGGCGGATCTTCGGGGATCAATATCGCGGGGGCCATTCGCATGGCGCGCGACATGGGGCCGGGTCATACCATCGTCACGGTGCTGTGCGATTACGGCACGCGCTATCAATCCAAGCTGTTCAACCCGGCCTTCCTGAAGGAAAAGGGGCTGCCGGTGCCGGAATGGCTGGATCGCGCCCCACAGGATATTCCGGAAGTCTATACCGACGCATGATACGTTCTGTTTCCCTGTTGCGCGGCCTGGTGGCGGCGCTGTGCCTTGCTGTGTCTGTGCCCGTCTGGGCGCAGACCGACCCTGCACAAACGCCGCCCGCCGCCGAGACCACGGCGCCGACTGCGGCCCCGGCACCGGCCGCCCCGCAACCCGCGCTGACCAAAAGCAAGACAGCGGGCACCTCGACCGGGTCCAAGTCGATTTCCAGTGGGGTGGATACCGGCGACATCGACTATGCCGCCTGGGAGCAGATGGCCGGCCGTGCCGAAACGGTGCTGGCGGGGTGAACTGCCTCGGATAACGGGCTGGAACTGCTGCGCGGCCAGCTGGCCGAATGGCGCACCCGGCTGCAGGAGGCGCAGAGCCTGAACGCAAGCCGCATCACCAGCCTGCGCGAACAGATCGCCGCTTTGGGGGAGCCGCCGGCCGAGGGTGCCACCGAACCCGAAGAGATTTCCAGCCGCCGTGCCGCCCTGGCGGAACAGCTGGCCCGGCTGGAGGCGCCGCGTCGCGCCGCGGAAGAAGCCTATCGCCGGGCGGGTGGCCTGATCGGGGAAATTGATACCGAACTGCGTGAACGTCAGGCGGCACAGCTGTTGAAGCTGTGGCCGACGCCTGCCAACCCGGCAAACTGGGCCCATGCGGGCCAAACCCTAAGTGCGNNAGATGATCGACGCCCTGCCGGTGATCGGTGTGCTGTTCGCGCTGGCCTTTGTGCTGATCTGGCGCGGGCGCAGCTGGATCGAGCGGTTTTCGCAATGGCTTCAGACCTCTGATCCGACGGCGCGCTGGCGCCAGGTGTTTTCGTTCATTGCCTCGCTGGGGATGATTGTCGTCCCGACGGCCGGCATGATCATGGTGTCGATCGGCCTGATGCTGACCGAAATGACCCATGGCATTTCACGCGATTTCGTCATGGCGCTGCCCAGTGCCGGATTTACCTTCTTTGCCGCCCTGTGGCTGGCGGGGCGGGTGTTTCCCAAGGGTAATTGCGAGGCGGGGCGGCTGGCGCTGGATGCGCAGCATTGCGCAGAGGGGCGGTTTCATACCGCGCTGATCGGCGCCGTGCTGGCGCTGGAGGAGCTGCGTGTCAGCCTGATCCCGGTCACCCAGGTGGCGGAAGAGGCCGTGCCGATCCTGAGCCTGCCGCTGGTCCTGCTGATGGCGGCGCTGCTGTGGCGGGTGGGGCATCTGCTGAACCGCCATATTGCCAAGGGCGCGGCCGATTCCGAAGATGCCAGCACGTTCCGCAATTATGTGCTGCGCAGCCTGGGCAAGCTGCTGATTGCCATTGCCGTGGTGGGGCCGCTGCTGGCGGTGGTGGGCTACACTTCGGCGGCCAATGCGCTGGTGTTTCCGGCGGCGGGGTCGCTGGGGCTGGCCGGGCTGCTGATGGTGCTGGTGCAACTGATCAGCGATATCTACCGCGCCATCGTGCGCGCCGAGACGGATGAACAGGGTCAGGGCTTGCTGCCGGTTCTGGCGGGCTTCATGCTGACGCTGGGATCGCTGCCGCTGTTCGCGTTGATCTGGGGGGCCCGGATCGAGGATCTGGGCGAGATGTGGAACCGCTTCACCGAAGGGTTCCAGATCGGGGGCACGCGGATCGCGCCTTCGAACTTCCTGTATTTCCTGGTGCTGTTCGCCATCGGCTATACGGTGACGCGGCTGTTTCAGGGCGCGCTGAAAAGCTCGATCCTGCCCAAGACCAAGCTGGACCAGGGCGGGCGCAATGCGGTGATTTCTGGCACCGGCTATGTCGGGATCTTTCTTGCCGCGCTGATTGCCTTTTCTGCTGCGGGGATTGATCTGTCGGGGCTGGCCATCGTCGCGTCGGCGCTGTCGGTCGGGATCGGTTTTGGTCTGCAGAACATCGTGCAGAACTTTGTTTCTGGCATCATCCTGCTGATCGAGCGCCCGGTCAGCGAGGGCGACTGGATCGAGGTGGGCGGCGTTTCCGGCACGGTCAAAAGCATCTCTGTCCGATCAACCCGCATCCAGACCTTTGACCGCAGCGATGTGATCGTGCCGAATGCCGATCTTGTCAGCCAGCAGGTGACGAACTGGACAAGGTTCAGCCTGACAGGCCGGGTCATCATCCCTGTCGGGGTGGATTACGGCAGCGATACCCGCAAGGTGATCAGCGTGCTGAAAGAGATTGCAGAGGCACAGCCGCTGGCTTTGCTGGACCCGCCACCCTCGGTGTTCTTCATGGGGCTGGGTGCGGATGCGCTGAACTTCGAGATCCGCATGATCATCCGCGATGTGAACTCTTCCCTGTCGGTGCGGACCGAGGTGAACCACCAGATTGTCGAACGCTTCCGCGCCGAAGATATCTCGATGCCGTTTTCGCAGCGCGATATCTGGCTGCGCAACCCCGAGGCGGTGGCCGAAGCCATGGCCACGCTGCGTGATCCGGGGGAAAAGGCGGGCAGGGCCAGTCTTGCCGATAAACCGGCCGGGCAGGGCGCGGTTCTGGATATCAGCGGCCATCCCCTTGATGATGAAACGGAAAGATGATGATGCAGCCGACCCGACCGCTGTTTCGTGACGATGCCTATCTGCGCGACGCGCCGGGCCGGGTGGTGGGCCATACGGCCGAGGGGGGTGTTCTGCTGGATGCCACCCTGTTCTATGCCACGGCAGGTGGCCAGCCCGGCGATAGCGGGCGTCTGGTCTGGCAGGGTGGCGTGCTGGATATCGCCACGGCGGTGAAGGCGGATGGTGGCCAGATCGCGCTGGTCCCTGGCGCGCCCCAAGAACTTCCACCAGTGGGGGCGCTGGTGCAGCAGNNCCCGCCGATGCGGCCGCGCTGACCGAAGCCATCAATCGCCTGATCGACCGTGATTTGCCGGTGACCGAGGAATGGATCACCGACGAAGCGCTGCTTGCGAATCCGGGGTTGGTGAAAACCATGTCGGTGATGCCGCCGATGGGGCAAGGCCGCATCCGCCTGGTACGGATCGGGCAGGGGGCAGATCAGATCGACCTGCAACCCTGTGGAGGCACCCATGTGGCGCGCACGGCCGAAATCGGCCGGGTGGAGATCGGCAAGATCGAAAAGAAGGGCCGCCAGAACCGCAGGGTCAGCCTGTCGCTGGTGGATTGACGCGAACCCGCGTCACAGCCCGTCCGGGATGCGCTGCAAGGCGCGTTGCACGATGGGCGGGGCCACCGAAAGATCATGCAGCGAATCCTGCCGCACGATGCTGCGCCACAGCGCCGGATCGGCAGGCAGGCGTTCCAGCACGGCCGAGGTGATGCGGTTCATCCCGTCGATGCGCCGCCGCAGCAGCAATGAAAAGCCGGGGGAAAAACGCATGTTTCCCTCCAGCCCGAATTCGAAAAAGCTGATGTTCGATTGGTTTTGCCGATCCTGGCAATAGACGGACACACCATCCCGATGCTGCCGCACCAGGCCAAAATAGGGCACGCGGGGAAAGCGGCGGGCCTGCGGGTTCTCCTGTTTGGCCAGGATGTTTTCTTCAAATCCCTTGAACAGCGTCACATCATCGGTGGTGCGGATCAGCGCCAGATTGGTGACGATCTTGCCGCTGAACATGAAGGAGCTGCGCCAGAACCTGTACATCCCATCGGGCAGAACCTCTGGGTCGACCGCGCGGGACNNACATTTCCGTCATGAAGCGGTCGGGCAGGGCGCGGCGCAGATCCTCCAACGGTTCCAGCAGGATACGGGCATCCACCGCGAAATGCGTGCAGATCCGGGCCAGGATATCGGGCCGCGGGAAGGCCTCGCCGGCCAGATAGCGGTTGAACTGCGTGCGGTTGATGCCGATTTCGGCGCAGATCGCCGATACAGGGGCTGCGCCTGAGCAAAGCTCTCGCAGGTTGCGGCCAAAGATGGCGCGGGCCTCGGTGGGTGACAGATGTGCTTTCACCATGTCCCTTCCTTTGGGCGGCCGATTGACAGGGCAGGTTTGACGCTGATTAGCGTCAGACCTGTAACAAAATCGCGCCTTTGTCCATCCGCCTGACGCTGAAATCTGAATGCGGTCACGGTGTAGCTGTGCATAAATACGAGAAAGGGGCGGATGATCCCGAATTTGGGGCAGAGGCTTGAGGAACGGAGACGCAAGGATGCTGGGTGTCGTGATCTGGACCTGCCAGCGCACCGGCCAGGCAATTGTCTTGTGCTCGGATGGCCGCGATCTTGCCCATTTCGATGGGCCGGGTGTCGGCAACGGGCAGGAGCGGTTTGCTACGGGCGATCTGGTGGAAATGTCATTCTGTGCCGGTGTGGCTGTGCGGCGCTGTGCCAGCCTGCGGCTGATCGAAAGCGGCTACATGCCGGATGTGGCTGATCATTTGCGCCGCGCAGGCCGTCGGAAAGCCATAGCGGCTGCCTGATCGCGCGCTCGCATCGCAGGGTCTGCATCCGGTTTTCGGCTTGGCTGCGGTGGACTGCGAAAGTTTCGCAATTTGCCTGAAACCGATGCAGATCGCCCCTTGCATCCCTGCGCGCGTTCGGTCTAAACCGCAGCAACGGACAGGTGGCCGAGTGGTCGAAGGCGCNNGGCGCACGCCTGGAAAGTGTGTAGGCGGGGAACCGTCTCGAGGGTTCGAATCCCTCTCTGTCCGCCATATAGAATTGAAATCATTCAGAAATTATTGGATTTTTGGGCGATACCTGCAAAAAAACCCGTCATCCTAATTGCGATTGTGTGCTACGCGCTGCGACGGTGCCAAGATGTAACCGGACAAAAAGATGGGGTACGGCAGGGATATGCGGGAATATCTGGGAACAGCCGGAAACTGTCGAAAAACCCCAGTAAAACTTGGCTTTAAGCGCATGTGATGGCTGTGGGGCCTCGTGCTGCCTCGGGATAGCATTGCACCGGGAAATAAGAGCACACGCCCTGAGTGCCGCTTGTAGGCCTCGTAACGCTGCACTCTGGAACAGGCCTGTAACCCAATAAAACAAGGTGTTTCGTGCAAGTGAGGCCGAATGGGCAAAGTGCCTAAGTCGGAACTCGTGTAGGCAGGCCAGCTATTCAGTTCATAGTTATATAAAATTAAAGGCTTAGATTGCTGCCAGTGCTTATTTTGCCCGGTTGGCGCTGATTTAGAGTGCAGAAACCGTGTTTCCGTTCATAGTTACGCAAAATCAACACGTTAGCTGTTTGGACCCTCGCACAGCCATGCACAAACCGCATGGCTGTGCGGTTTCCGTCTCTCACGCCCCCCTGATAGCAGCCATCGCCGCGTCCACCTCTGCCACCGTCCCCGCAGCCTCGATCGCGGCGGCGGTGGTGAGGCGCAGAGCCTCCAGGCCTGCGGCGGCACTGCGCCAGAGAACAACCATGTTCAGCCAGATCTGCGCCAGCGTTTCGGCATCGGGCGCGGTGATGCCGACCTCGGCTGACAGCATCGGGTACGCCCGTCGCCGCGGCACCGTCTGGCCTGGCGATCAGTCCCAGCAGTCTGGAGGGCGCGACGTCGGGGCCGAACACGTCCAGACACGGCTTGGTTGCGTCCCAGAGGTAGACGCCCTTAGTGGCGGGGTGGACCGAACCGGCGGCGACGACCTGGCGGCCGCGCGACTTGAACTCGATCCCCTCGTACGCGGGCAGGCTGNNCGGGCTTGATCATGTAGACGTGCAGGCCCCCGCTGCCTGTGACCACCGTCGGGAAGCGCGTCGGGTCCAGGCCCGCGTCCTCGCAGACCCGAACACCAAGCGCCCGTCCTCGTCGTAGGCGACAGGGAACTTGTTGAGGTGCGCCCCGATCGTCCACAGGGTGATGGGGTCCTCCTGCTCGAGCTTCTCGACCGCCTGGGCGGCCTGCACGAACCAGAACCAGGTCGGCTGTCCCCTGTGGGCGAAGTCTCTGTCGAGAAGGCTCCCGTATGCCAGGACGTTGAAGGATGCATCCCACCCGTCCTTACTGAGGTCCTTGCCCTGCCAGTGGCGCCCGCTCGTCATGCTGCGCCCGCCGAGAGGAAGGCGTCGAGGTCCTGTCGGTGGTAGCGCACGATGCGCGTGCCGACCACCTTGTAGGTCGGCCCCTTACCCTGCGAGCGCCAGTTGTGCATCGTGCCGGGGTGCACCGAGAGGTAGGCGGCCGCCTCCTTCGGGGTCATCCATGGGCTGCTGGTAGCGTCCTTCTCCATCTCGTTCGGTCTCCATCCGGGTCAATCGATGCACGTTGATTGCCATCCTGGGGCCGCCCCTGTGAGCCCTCACTTGGCGACCGATGCGCCAGCGTACTGTCTGTTAACCCACTGTGAAGGCAGCACTCCCGGTCTGGGGTCGCCAGCAATAGGCGGCCTTCGGCCTCACGCTGGCATCCACGGCGCCGTCGACGCGGCACTGTGGTCTCGTGACGTTTCGGATGGCTCCTTTCCGTCACACAAGGTCGGCGGTTCTTTCGTGGCTGGGGGAACCGCCGACCGCTCCGACATTCAGACGCGGTGCTGGCCGCCAGACGAGCGTACCGCTTCAAGCGCCCCTGCCAGCGTGGGGCTTGACCGAGGAAGGAAGCACATGGACCGCAAACAGACGGAGGCCCGCATCGCCGAACTGCGGACGGAACGGGCCACGGTCGAGGCCGCCCTGGTCGACGCCCGCGCCGCCGCGCGGCAGGCCCTGATCGAAGGGACCAAGCCGACGCAGCGGACGGCAGAGCTGGCCGAACGGCTGAGCCTCGTCGACGAGGCGCTGGCAGAGCTGGCGGACCGTGTGACACGCTCGACCCCGAGCACATCAACTGGGGGCACGTAGGCTCCGCGGCCAAGGCCTGCGAGGACCTCGAGGCCCTGTGCGAGTTCCTGGGGGTGCGGACATGACCGACAGGACGTACACCCTGCACCGAGCCGAGGACGACCGCTGCATCGGTCAGCCCGCCAACCCCGCCGCCCTCTTGAACCTCGCAGGGTTCGTCGGAGAGGGCCACTACTACAGGCCACCAGTGGCATCAGGATCTTCACGGGCTTCATCCTCCAATTGACGGGCCAGCGCGTCACGCTCGGCCTGCAGGGCCAGCCTTTCGGCTTCTTTGCGGCTTGCCCCCTCGGCCGCGCGGATCGTTGCGGCCTGCGCGGCCGCCACAGTCGCCGCCTGCGCCGCATGGGCCAGGCGCGCACCATCCGTGCGCCCCCAGCCATAGGCGCCAGCCAGCAGGGCCAGCCCGGCGGCCAGCAGCCAGGCGCGGATCATGGCAGGCCCCGCAGGCACAGGCTGGCCTTGCTGTCGGCGCGCCGGTTCGACAGGCCGCGCACCGTGGCACCGCCCGCCTTGACCCATTTGCGCAGCTCGTCGCAGGCGCCGCGCCAGTCGCCCGCATTCGCGCGTCGCATCATGGTAGACCGGCAGACAGGCGCCACGCCCACGTTGTAGGCCAGCTCCGTCATGCTGGCCTGCACACCCACCGGCACGGCCGGATGCGTAATGCAGCGCGCCACCCCGGCGTAAAATTCCGCCACCCCTTGCTGCAGCATCGCGCGACACTCGACCGGGGTTGCGGTATCGCCCATACGCACCCCGCGCGTCTCGCCATAGCAGATCGTCGGCACCCCGACGATGGAGCGGTAGGCGCGGTATTCCACGCCTTCCCACTTGGCGATGAACGGCGTGGCCAGCGCGATCACTGCCGCAGCTGCACCCCCTGCAATCGTCTTACTTTTCACCGCGCATCCTCCTGCGAACCACAAACACGATCTGAAGAACGATCCAGATCAGCGAGACGATGGGCACCATCTGCGCCGCCCAGTTGCTGGTGTCGGATAGGGTCGGCCACCAGACCGGCATGGTGATGCCGCCCGTCGCTACGCCCGTCGTGGCCTTGGTCAAGATTGCCTCCTTGTGGGTCATTACGGTCCTCACATATCCAGGCGCAGCAGGTAATTCGCGGGTCCACCTGANNGTGCGGTTTTCGATGTAGATGATCCCTTCCTGCAACCCGACCGTCAGGCGCCACCTATATCGGTTGCACCTGCCCGGTGTGCCGGATGCGGATGATGGTTGCGGCGGGCACCGAAATGGGCGGGCGGATGCAGGCCGTGCGCCTGCCCGACGAACCGAACGAATCGGCCGTGGATGCAGCAGGTCTGGTGCATTGATGGCGGTCCCGCTGGTCGAAATCCGGGGAAGCGGCGACAGCTACGCCATTTTCCACAAGGGCAGGCAGGTGGGAAAGGCCAATGGCTTTGATAACGCCTGCGTTCGCGCCCGTGTCTGGGAAAGCCGCCTGCAGCGCCAGCACCGCAACTGCATGTGCTGCGGCGAACTGTTCGAGGCGCAGGGCCGGTTCAACCGGCTCTGCATCCCCTGCAAGCAGGTGCTGGCATGACCGACACGCTGCCCGACGCAACACAGGATCTTGCAGCCAGGCTGTCTGTCTGGGTGCGCGAAAATGCCGATCGGCTGCACCTGGTGCAGGGCTTTCACTATGCGGAAGCGAAAACGCACCTGGTGCGCGACTATGCTTTGGCGCCCGGCCAACGCACGATCTGGACGCAGCAGGAAACAGAGGCGGTAGGCTATTGCGCCTGCACCCGCGCGATGCAGAACAAGATCGAAGAATATAAGCTGCAGATCGCCCTTGAGGAAATCAAGCTGACGGAGGGGGTGGTATGAAAACGCCGGAACGGATTTGGATTGATGAGCATGGGGGCCATTGGTCTCCCGTGAGCGGAGGAACGCAGCAGAGGGAATACATGCCCGCCGACCTGCTAACCGCCGCACAGGCCGAAATCGCGCGGCTGACGGCAGAGAACGCTGCTCTTGCAGACCAAGCCATCAAGGATCGCAAGGCGGCAAACGCCACCATGTCTGATGCGCTGATGTGGCAATTTTCTGCCGCTGACGGATCGTATGATGGTCAGCCCTTATTGCTCAGGGTTTGGCAGCAACGACAATCCGCTGAACGGCGCTCTGTAGCAGCAGAGGCCCGCGCCGAGAGAGCCGAGGCAGAGCGTGACGCGGCGATGGCCAAGATCGCGCGGCTGACGGTAGAGCTGGAAGATTGGAAGGCTGCAGCGACACGTCATCATCCAAACCCGGCAGATCACCGTTATTGGGAAGGCCGGTATAGGGATGAAAAAGCCTGTGCCGATAAGGCAGAGCTTGACGCCGCGCGATACCGTTGGCTTCGCACGCGCAACCTGGACGCCATTTCTGCTGGGGGCGTTTTCGCGGGGAAGACACCCGAGAATGTGGTGCTGAACGGTGACGATCTGGATGCTGCGATAGATCTGGCGATGGTCGCTGGCGATGCGGGGGCAGATGACCGTCTGCAACTGTCTCCAAGATTTCAGAAAATCTACGATCAGGCCTGTGCCCGCGATGCGCTCGATGCAGAGCAGGGTCTACATCAGCGGCTAGGGCTGGCAACGACAGAGGCCGAAGTGGCTCGCTTTAAGGCGTCCATGCGCCAGCAGCGGGNNGGGCGCGCGTTCGGCGCGTGGCTGCTGCAATGGTGACGCGGATCCGGCGCGATGACTACCCGGATGAGTTGGGGAACACGCCTCCAGACACATTTGCATGGGGCGTGAGAATGGCGGCGGAAATCATCGTCGGCGGAAGGGACACAGGGGCAGCGCATAAATTGCGTGAAGAAGAGGCCAACCTACAGGAGGCGCGCGGCAAGCTGCATGACCTGATGTGCCTGCCAAAGGATGCTGATCTGGAAATTGCCCGCCAATGGGCCAAGGAAGCCTATGATCTGCTGTCCTGACCGCACCACCAGAAACGCACAAAGCCCCGCCAATCTGGCGGGGCTTTTGTCTGCGCTTCGGGCCTGTCCGCGTCCGCCGCGGACGCTGACGGACTGGCGGACGCTGCGCCTTTTGTGTTTTGCCAAGTGCCTGATATTTCAGGGATTTTTGGCACNNTCGAACCTACGACCAATTGATTAACAGTCAACTGCTCTACCGCTGAGCTACGCCGGAACACGAGGGGGTGTATAGCTGTGGGTTTTGGGGGTCGCAAGGGGGCGTGGAGGAAAAAATGTGGGTTCTGTGAAGATTTTTCTCAGACCCCTCAGGCGTGGGAAAACAGCGCGGTCGTGGAAAGCGCGGGATCGGCCGAAATCTTGTTTCTGTGTTCCAGATCAACAAGATGTGCCAGAAGGTTGCGGCGCGCCGCAGGCCATAGCGCGGGCGGGGTGTCGGCGTATATCACTTCTACGAGGGTCTCGAGCCTGGCCGGGCCTTTGTCCAATATGGCAAGGATTTCTTGCTCGCGGTTCCGGCGATGGGCGAGCAATTCGGCGCATCTTCCAGGCAAATCTGTGATCGGGGCACCATGGGCGGCATAGCCACGGCGCCAGCGGCCGGAGGCCAGTTGCGCAAGTGATTGCAGGTAATCTGTCATGTCGCCATCCGGTGGAGAGACGAGCGAGGGCGCCCATCCCATCACATGATCGCCGGTGAACAGGCAGTCCTGCCAGCCAAAGCAGAGATGGCCACCAAGGTGGCCGGGGGTGTGCACAGCCTCCAGCTGCCAGCTGTGGTTGGCTACTTTGTCACCCTCTGCCAGAATCAGATCTGGGGCAAAATCGTGGTCCAGACCCTCACCGCCTCCGATTCCCTCCAGAAGTGCCATGCGGGGAGAGCGGCCCGAGGTGGCAGGGCCGAAGGCCAGAACCGGCGCCCCGGTCTGTTCTGCCAAGGGGCGGGCCAGAGGCGAGTGATCCAGATGGGCATGGGTCACGAAGATATGGCTGATCCGCTCGCCCGGCTGCAATGCCGCCAGAATCGCTGCCATATGCGGCGCGGAGGCGGGGCCGGGGTCGATGACCGCCACATCGCCTTCGCCCAGCACGAAGGTATTGGTGCCCCAATGCGTCATGGGCGAGGGGTTGGGCGCCAGAATCACGCGCAGACCGGGTTCAGGCCGGGCCATCTGTCCGATTTGCCAAGGCTGCATCCTTTGCCCCTTTCATACGATCTGCCTGCAGGTTAGGTTTGCCAGATGTCGCTGCGCCCGCGTTCCATATTGCCGCGCGGCCTATATGGCCGTGCATTGCTGATCCTCGTCGTGCCTATCGTCACGATCCAGCTTGTCGTGTCCATAGCCTTCATCCAGCGCCATTTCGAGCGGGTGACGCAGCAGATGACCGGCGCGGTTGCCGTCGAACTGAGCCTTGTCCTGCAAGAACTGGATGCAGGCCATACTGCCGAGGCGGATCTGATCTCTGCCGCGCTGGGGTTCACGGTCACCCGGGCCGATACACCGCTGCAAGAGGTCCGGCGCGAGGCATGGGACCTTTCAGGGCGTGTTGTGGCAGACACGCTGAGGGAACAGGTCCCCGGCTTTCTGGGGGCCGATCTGGTGGCGCGCGAGGGCAGGGTTCTGGCCGATTTTGTCCGCGATGGCGGCGTGTTGCGTGCTGATTTTGATCGGCGGCGCATGTCGGCCACCAATCCGCATCAGCTTTTGGTGTTGATGATTGTCACTTCGGTTCTGATGACGGCGATTTCTTATCTGTTTCTCCGCAATCAGATGGCGCCGATCACGCGGCTGGCACAGGCCGCGGCGGCTTTTGGCAAAGGGCAGCACATCCCTTACAAGGCGCGCGGTGCAACCGAAGTTCGGGCGGCCGGGGCTGCCTTTCTGGATATGCGGGCCAAGATCGAACGCGCCATTGAAAGCCGCACCTTGATGCTGTCGGGTGTCAGCCATGATCTGCGCACGCCCATTACCCGGCTGAAACTGGGGCTTTCCATGTTGCCCGAGGATGACGAGACCGAGGCTTTGTTGCGCGATGTCGCCGATATGGAGCGGTTGGTCGACGAGTTTCTGGCCTTTGCCCGGGGCGATGCCGTTGAAGAGGCAGAGGAGGCCGATCTTGCGCTGCTGCTGCAGCGGGTGGTGGAAAACGCCGAGCGCGGCGGGCAAGCGGTCGAACTCTGCGGAGAGGGGCGGCTGATCATGCGGCTGCGGCCCGCAGGGGTGACGCGGGCGGTGGAAAACCTGGTCAGCAATGCGCGCCGCTTTGGCACGCGCACGCGCATCACCCTGACGGCGGGTGAAAGGTTGGCACGCATCACGATCGAGGATGACGGGCCGGGCATTCCGCAGGACCGCCGTGATGAAGCCGTTCTGCCCTTTGCCCGGCTGGATGGCGNNACCCGAACAAGGGGGGCGGCGTAGGCCTGGGTCTGTCAATCGCCACAGATATTGCGCGCAGCCATGGCGGCGCGCTGCGATTGGGGGAAAGCGAGGATCTTGGCGGGCTGAAAGCCGAACTGTCGCTGGCGCGCTGAACGCTCAGCGCGGGCGGGCCATCACCAGAACCCAGGCCGGGCCTTTGCCGCCTTGTGCCAGGCCAAGACCAGCCTCCGTCACTTTCGGGTTCAGCAGATTCGCCCGGTGTTTCGGAGAGTTTTCCCAGAAGGTCGCCATGCGATCAGGCGCATCGGCAAAGCCGAGGCCAGTGTTTTCCACGCCGGTGGCATAGGCATAGCCGCCACGTTTCAAGCGATGGGCTAGTGTCGATCCGTCAGATCCATCATGGGAATAGAGGCCGCGTGCCGCATTGTCACAGGCATGGGCCTGTGCCGCTGCGCTCAGCTTGCTGTTCTGACGCACGGGCGGCAGAGCATTTGACGCACGGAAGCTGTTGATCCGTTGAATGATCTGCTTCTCTGCGGTGTTTGCAGTGGAAACGCGCGGGCAGGATGCCGTGGCTGGGGCGGGGCCGGGATCGCCGATCGTGTCACGCGAGACGGGGATCGGGATGATGATACAGCCAGAAAGGACAAGGGCAGAGAGGCAAGCAGTGAGACGGCAGGCAGACATACACAATCCAGTTTTCTGTTCGGGCGCGGCTTACAGAAACCCAAACCCTCTGTCATAGCAACCCCGGTGCAATCCTGGGCCATGCCCTTGCGAGGAATCTTGCCATGCTGGATGGACAGATGCGGAAGCTGATCGACCCGCCACTCAATCGGGCAGGGCACGTGCTGGCGGCCAGGGGAATCGGGGCCGATGCGGTGACACTGGCAGGGTTGGCGCTTGGTCTTCTTGCGGCGGCGGTTGTGGCATCCGGTCTGCCAGGATGGATGGCGCTGCTGCCTCTGGCGCTGTCACGGCTGGCGGACGGGCTGGATGGTGCCGTGGCGCGGGTGCGGGGCAAGACCGACTTTGGCGGTTATCTGGATATCACCTGCGACTTTCTGTTTTACGGCGCCATTCCACTGGCCTTCGTGCTGCGTGATTCCGGCAATGGCGCCGCAGGGGCCTTTCTGCTGTGCAGTTTCTATGTGAATGGCGCCAGTTTTCTCGGCTATGCCATTCTGGCAGAGAAGCGCGGGATGCAGACCTCTGGCCGTGGTGAAAAATCGCTCTATTTTACATCTGGGTTGCTGGAAGGCACGGAAACCATCCTGTTCTTTGTGGCGATCTGTCTCTGGACCGGGCATTTTGCGCCACTCGCCTGGGGATTTGGTGCGCTGTGCTTCGTGACGGCGCTGGCACGGGTTTTTCTGGCACGGCGCGTCTTTGTCGGATGACGATCCCGCAGCCCCGATGAAGCCATGTGCCCTTGCAGGGGCCTGCGCGCGACACTAAGACTTGGGTAACACACCGGCGATAAAGCTCAACGCAAGGCAACAGGCAGGCTGAGATGAAAGACCCGATCGACCTTTACATGAACACCCTCGTGCCGATGGTCGTCGAACAGACGAGCCGGGGCGAGCGTGCCTATGATATCTATTCGCGTCTGCTGAAAGAACGGATCATTTTCCTGGCAGGCCCGGTGCATGACGGCATGTCCAGCCTGATCTGCGCCCAGTTGCTGTTCCTTGAGGCGGAGAATCCGCACAAGGAAATCAGCATGTATATCAACAGCCCCGGCGGCGTTGTGACCTCGGGCCTGTCGATCTACGATACGATGCAGTACATCCGGCCCAAGGTCTCCACCCTGGTGATCGGACAGGCCGCCTCGATGGGCTCGCTTCTGCTGCAGGCAGGCCAGAAGGGGATGCGCTTCTCGCTGCCCAACAGCCGTGTCATGGTGCACCAGCCCTCCGGTGGCTATCAGGGGCAGGCGACGGATATCATGATCCACGCCCGCGAGACCGAAAAGCTGAAGCGGCGGCTGAATGAAATCTATGTTAAGCACACCGGCAACCCCTATGAAGTGGTGGAAGCCGCGCTGGAGCGGGACAATTTCATGTCGGCCGAACAGGCAAAGGAATGGGGCCTGATCGACGAAATCCTCGAAAACCGTGGGAAATCCGACGGCGAGGCGAAGTGATGGCGCCCCCCCGGCGCTTCGGCGTCCGGGGGCGATTTGCGATTGTGAAGGCCGGGGGCTTGCCCTAGACTTTCAGAACGGCGCCCCGGTGGCGCGCACGGCAGAGGATGACGATGGCGAACAATTCTGGCAGCGACAGCAAGAACACCCTCTACTGCTCTTTCTGCGGCAAGAGCCAGCATGAGGTGCGTAAGCTGATCGCGGGGCCGACCGTGTTCATCTGCGACGAATGTGTCGAGCTGTGCATGGATATCATCCGCGAGGAAACGAAAACCAGCGGGCTGAAAAGCTCGGATGGTGTGCCGACCCCGCGGGAAATCTGCAAGGTGCTGGACGATTATGTGATCGGCCAGATCCACGCCAAGCGCGTGCTGTCTGTGGCGGTTCACAATCATTACAAGCGGCTGAATCATTCGGCCAAGAATGATATCGAGCTGGCAAAGTCGAACATCCTGCTGATCGGCCCCACCGGCTGTGGCAAGACCCTGCTGGCACAAACGTTGGCGCGGATTCTGGATGTGCCGTTCACGATGGCCGACGCCACGACGCTGACCGAAGCAGGCTATGTCGGGGAGGATGTCGAGAACATCATCCTGAAACTGCTGCAGGCCAGCGAATACAATGTGGAACGGGCGCAGCGCGGCATCGTCTATATCGACGAAGTCGACAAGATCACCCGTAAATCCGACAACCCCTCGATCACGCGGGATGTTTCGGGCGAGGGCGTGCAGCAAGCGCTGCTGAAGATCATGGAGGGTACCGTGGCGTCGGTGCCGCCGCAGGGTGGGCGCAAGCATCCGCAGCAGGAATTCCTGCAGGTGGATACGACCAATATTCTGTTCATCTGTGGCGGTGCTTTTGCCGGTCTTGAACGGATCATCGCACATCGCAACAAGGGCTCTGCCATGGGCTTTGGTGCGACGGTAAAGGGGCCTGACGATCGATCGGCAGGGGAGCTGTTCAAGGAGCTGGAGCCGGAAGATCTGCTGAAATTCGGCCTGATTCCGGAATTCGTCGGCCGCCTGCCAGTGATTGCGACGCTGACCGATCTTGACGAGGCCGCACTGGTCACCATCCTGACCGAACCGAAAAATGCATTGGTCAAGCAGTATCAGCGCCTCTTCGATATCGAAGGCGTGGCACTGACCTTCACGCCTGATGCGCTGGTGGCAATTGCCAAACGCGCCATCAAGCGCAAGACTGGCGCACGGGGCCTGCGCTCGATCATGGAGGATATCCTGCTGGATACCATGTTCGAACTGCCAGGGATGGGCGATGTCTCCGAAGTGGTGGTGAATGAAGAGGCGGTAAACATCGGTTCCAAGCCGCTGCTCGTACATACCGAAAGCAAGAAGAAAGAACCTGCCGCAGCGGGCTGACGCCGCGCACAGGATCATGACAAAAGGCTGCCGCCCCCAAGCGGCAGCCTTTTTCGTTGCGCCGCTCGTTTACATCGGCCGCAACGTCGGTTGTTGTCTGGGTATTTGCTGGCCCTCGGCTGCGGCAGTTCTGCGAGGCCATTCATCACATCCGGCGCCGCCCTTCATCAATCCCGGCAAGAGTTTGCAGCTGCAGCGCATCTTCGGCGCAATCCGCTGGACCTTGGCGCTGCCATGGTTCATATGGAGGCAAACACCCTTCGGAGGCCTGCGATGAATTTCCTGATGCGTCTCGTCACCTGGTGGAACAGCCAGACGCTTGGCACCCAGATCTTTACGGCCCGCAAGGGCGTGAAGGTGGGAGAAGATGATCAGGGCAACATCTATTACGAAACCCGGGATGCCAAACGCCGCTGGGTGATCTTCAACGGTGAATGCGAAGCCACCCGCGTTTCGCCCGATTGGCACGGCTGGCTGCACCACACCTGGGATGAGCCGCCGACCAAGTCGCCGTTGAAGCACAAGGCATGGGAAAAACCGCATCAGGAAAACCTGACGGGCACTCTGGCGGCCTATGCCCCTACCGGGTCGATCCGCAAAGGTGCCCCGGCAGAGCGGCGCGATTATGAGGCCTGGCAGCCCGAATAAGGCGCAGGAGCATTTTATTATGGCGGAAAACACCACAGAAGTCATCGCAGGCGGTGCGGTTCTGGCCGTGGCCCTCGGTTTCCTGATCTATGCCGGGCAGGGCATGGGCTTTGGATCGACCTCCGGCAATTACGAACTCACCGCTTCGTTCCAATCGGTCGAGGGGATCTCAGTTGGCACCGATGTGCGGCTGGCCGGGGTCAAGATCGGCACCGTATCGAAGCTGGAACTGAATCCGCAGACATTCTACGCCGATGCGACCTTTGCTCTGCAGAGCCGTGTACAGCTGCCCGATGATTCTGCGGCGCTGATTTCCTCCGAAGGGCTGCTGGGTGGCAATTTCGTGGAAATCCGGCCCGGTGGTTCTGTCGACAACCTGGTGGCCGGGGCCGAGATCGAGGATACGCAAGGATCCGTGTCGCTGATCGGCCTGCTGATGAAATTTGTCGGTTCTTCGGCAGAAGATGCCGTGGGGGACGCGGGGTGATCCGGCTTGTGCTGTCCTTTGTGCTGCTGGCAAGCCCGCTCGCAGCGCAGGATGTTACATCTTCGGTCGGTGGCACATTGCGCTGGCTGGACAAGATGACAGGTGAAACTGCCGATATCGAGCTGGGCAGAGGCCAGGCTGCGGTATCCGGTCGGTTGACCATTCAACTGGATGAATGCCGTTACCCCACGGCCAACCCGTCTTCCGATGCCTTTGCACATCTGACAATCAGCGAGGAAAAGCGGGAAGCGCCCGTGTTTTCCGGTTGGATGATGGCATCAAGCCCCGCGATTTCTGCGCTGGAACATCCGCGCTATGATGTCTGGGTCTTGCGCTGTGTTACCCCGGATCAACCACAGTTGGATGTTGTGCCGGAACCTGCCCCTGGCGAAGAAGACGTGATCGCACCGCAAGAAGGGTGATAGCCTTCCGGGTTGAAACTGGCGTGGCCCTGAAGGGCCATGTTCAGTTTGTGATGGTAAGCGGCCCGCGCAATCTCTATCCCGCCCAGGCTGGCCAGGTGCGGGGTAAGAAACTAGGTATCACAAAGCACAAAGCCGCCCGCCCGCAGCCGGTGCATCAGCCAGGCCAGCACGATTTTTGAGGCAGAGCGGCGGCGCGAGAACATGCTTTCGGCAAAGAAGGCTTGTCCCAAGACGACGCCATAGGTGCCGCCGACGAGTTTTCCATCCTGCCACATCTCAAGGCTATGGGCGTGGCCGTTGCGATGAAGCGCCAGATACAAAGAGAATATCTGTTGATTGATCCAGGTGGTTTCACGGTCTGCGCAACCTGCCACAACCGCTGCAAAATCGCTGTCGGCACGGATTTCATAACCGCCCCGCAAGATCTCTTTCCTCAGGCTGCGCGAGATGTGGAAGCCATCCAGAGGCAGGATTCCCCTGCGGCGCGGGTCGATCCAGTGCAGATCAGAGCTTCCGGCACTGTCGGCCATGGGAAAAACCCCCATCGCATAGGCACGCAACAGCAGTTCCGGGGTTATGGCGCCGGTCATCTCAGGCAAAGGTGCGGGAGAGCGGCAAATTTCTTCGAAGAAATTTGTAAAATCCTTTGAAGGATTTTGCCGCCCTCTGCTGTCATTTCGTTGTGCTCAGGTGCCGAACTGAGCCGCCAGCCATTTTTCCAGCCAGTGAATGTTGTATTCACCTGCCTGAATATCCGGCTCTGCCAGCAAGGCATGGAACAATGGCACGGTGGTTTCCACGCCATCCACGATCAGCTCTCCCAGGGCGCGGTTCAGGCGTGCCAGCGCTTCTGGCCGGTCGCGGCCATGCACGATCAGCTTGCCGATCAGGCTGTCGTAATATGGCGGGATCGAATAGCCGCCATACAGCGCCGAATCCATGCGGACGCCCAGGCCGCCGGGGGCATGGAAAACCTTAACCTTGCCCGGGCAGGGAGCGAAATTCGGCAACTTTTCTGCGTTGATCCGCACCTCGATGGCGTGGCCATTGATCTCCAGATCGTCCTGCGTGAAGGACATCGGCAGACCGGAGGCAACGCGGATCTGTTCGCGCACCAGATCGACGCCGGTGATCATTTCCGTGACCGGATGCTCGACTTGCAGGCGGGTGTTCATCTCGATGAAGAAGAACTCGCCGTCCTCCCACAGGAATTCGATGGTGCCGACGCCCAGATAGCCGATGGCGGCGATGGCCTTGTTGACCGTCTCGCCGATCTGCTTGCGACCCTCGGCCGACAGGGCGGGCGAGGGGGCCTCTTCCAGCACCTTCTGGTGACGGCGTTGCAGCGAGCAGTCGCGTTCGCCCAGGTGGACGACATTGCCGTGGCTGTCGGCGATGACCTGGATCTCGATGTGGCGCGGCTTCTGGAGATAGCGCTCCATATAGACGGCGCCGTTGCCGAAGGCGGCCTTGGCTTCCGACTGGGCGGTCTGCACCGCCTCGACCAGATCATCCGCCGTCAGGGCCACCTTCATGCCGCGTCCGCCGCCGCCCGCCGCCGCCTTGACGATCAGGGGGAAGCCGATGGACTTGGACGCCTCGATCGCCGCCTCGACGGTCTCGACCTCGCCCTTGGAGCCGGGAACCACCGGGATGCCGGCGTCCATGACGGTCTGTTTGGCGCTGATCTTGTCGCCCATGACCCGGATATGTTCGGGCTTGGGGCCGATGAAGGTCATGCCGTGGGCCTCGACGATCTCGGCGAAGCGGGCGTTCTCGGACAGGAAGCCGTAACCGGGGTGGATCGCCTGGGCGCCGGTGATCTCGGCCGCCGCGATGATCGAGGGGATGTTCAGATACGACTTGGCCGCCGAGGCGGGGCCGATGCAGACGCTTTCGTCGGCCAGCCGCACCCACATGGCGCCGCGGTCGGCTTCCGAGTGCACGGCGACGGTGGAGATGCCCATCTCCTTGCACGCNNGCCTGGATCGGGTTCATGGTCTTCATGGCCTCGACGATCAGCAGGGTCTGGCCCTTCTTGACCTTGTCGCCCGGCTGGACGAAGGGCGGCGCCTCGGGGGAGGCCTGCAGATAGGCGGTGCCGACCATCGGCGACTTCACCTCTTCGCCGGCGCGGGCGACGATGGTGGCCGGGTCCGACGGCATGGAGACCGGAGCGGCGGGGCCTGCGGGCGCAGCGGCTGGCGCCGGGGCGGCGGCGTACTGGACCGGGGCGGCGTGCATGGTGATTTCGCGGGCCACGCGGATGCGCAGCTCGCCGCGCTCGACCTCGACCTCGGTCAGGTCGGTTTCGTTCAGGATCTCGGCCAGCTGGCGAACCAGGGCGGCGTCGATCTCGGCGTGTTTCTTGTCATCGGCCATTGCGTTGCGCCTTTGTCTTTCGTCTTGGAATGCGAACGGGTCGGCCCTCAGGCGCGTTCCCGAACCTTGGTGAGAGCCGCCTGGACGGCCAGTTCATAGCCGACCGCGCCGAAACCGGCGATGACGCCGGTCGCCGCGGACGACACATAGGAGTGATGACGGAACGCCTCGCGCGCCGCCGGATTGGACAGATGAAGCTCGATGACCGGAATGGTCAGGGTCTTCAGCGCGTCGTGCAGGGCGACCGAGGTGTGGCTATAGGCCGCCGGGTTGATGATCAGGGCCTGCGCGCTTTCACGCGCCTCCTGGATCCAGTCGACCAGCACGCCTTCGTGGTTGGTCTGGCGGAACACGATCTGCGCCTCGCCCGCCGCCGCCGTCACGCAGCGCTGTTCGATGTCCGCNNTTGGGGCCGTTCAGCACATAGATGACGGACGTGTCGGACATCGGTTCTCGAATCGAGGCTCCGGAATCGGGCGACCTCTGACGGTTCAGGGGCGGCCTTGTAGCTTAGGCGCGGCGCGGGTCAAAGCGCAGCGTGGAAACGGGTTGACCTAACGTCATGCGCATTCAAGTCAACGGTGATCAACGCGAAGTCTACGCCGCGACCATATTGGACCTGGTCCAGGAACTGGCGCTGGACCCTCGCAAGGTGGCGGTCGAGCGTAATCTGGAGATCGTGCCCCGGTCGCTCTACGCCGTCACCGCCCTGGCCGAGGGGGACCGGATCGAGCTGGTCCAGTTCGTCGGCGGCGGGTGATCAGACCTTGAGGACGGGGCCGGGGTAGAAGGCGATCTGCCGGTCGGCCGTCAGCAGTCGCATGCCTTCGGCCATGGCCTGGGCGATAAGCAGCCGGTCGAACGGGTCGCGGTGGATCAGCGGCAATCCTGCCAGTTCCAGCGCGTGCAGGCTGGTCACCGGAATTTCCTCATAACCCGCGTCCAGCAACTGGCGGCGGAACACTAGGGCGTCCACGTTGAAGTCAGGTCGCTTCAGGCCATGCTTGACTACGACCTCCCAGATATTGACCGCGCTGAACACCAGTTGATTGTCGGGATCGGCCATCAAGGCTTCCGCCTTGG
>DOMY01000194.1:262-3344 GCA_003509785.1 Gemmobacter sp. | reverse complement strand
CCGGTCAACCCCCGCGCCCGTGTTCACCAGCCGGTCAGGGCCGACGGTGGTGCCCTGATCCACCCGCGGATCGACGGGCAGCGCACATTCCGGCTTGCCCACCACGATCGGGCGGCAATCGAAATAGCGGTTGCACAGCACGCGCAGGTTGAACACCACGCGCGGCACCGTGCTGGAAATGATGGCTTCGGTGATCTGCGCTTCGGTCTTGGTCAGCATCATCAGCGAGGACAGCCAGACGAAATATTCATCCGCCGTGCGCTTGTGATCGGTCGCGATGCGCCAGGTGGCGCGGAAGGCCGCACCATCCCAGATCGAAAATACAGTGTTGGTATTGCCGCAGTCGATGGCAAGCAGCATGGGCCAAGCCTTTCAGAAAAAGACCTCGGCAGCGGGAATGGCCTCCCGCCGTCCGTCGATGTTCAGGACCAGCGCGCCGGTGGCGTCAATGGTTTCAAAGATGCCCTGGCGTTCAGAGGTGCCGGTGCGGGCGCGGATGCGTTCGCCCAGCCGCGCCGCACGATCCAGCCAGGCGTCGCGCAGCGGCGCAAACCCCTCGGCGGTGAACCGGGCCTCCCAATGGGCAAAGGCGGCGGCCAGATGCGTCAGGAAGGTTTCGGGCGTCACCCGCAGCCCGGTTTCGGCCAGCAGGCTGACCGGCGGCACCGCGCCAGGTTCCACCGCTTCGACCGGGGGGGCGGCGATCAGGTTGACCCCGATGCCGATCACCAGATGCGATACCCGGCCCGCGGCACCGCTGCTTTCCAGCAGGATGCCCGCCAGCTTGCCGCCGTTCAGCAGCACATCATTCGGCCATTTCAGGGCAAAGGCTTGCGGCAGGCCGGTCAGGCCCACGCAGGCATCATGCAGCGCAAGGGCGGCGGTAAAGCTGCGCAGCGCGGCCATATCCGGCGCGCCCTCCGGTTTCATGACAAAGCTGCCGTAAAAGTTGCCCCGCGGGCTGTTCCACGGCCTGCCCCGTCGCCCGCGCCCGGCGGTCTGTTCACCCGCAACGACCCACGCCGGACCTGAAAGGCCCGGCGCGAGGGATGCCGCATAGGCATTGGTGCTATCGACCGAGGGCAGCGCGTGTCTGGCCACGCCTTCGGGCCAGACAGGATCAGCGAACAAGGGCTTCCGCCGCCACTGCCGCCCAGCCTTCGATACCCAGCAGCTGCACCGCCGCACCGAAGGTCACGACCAGCACGGCTGCCACGAAGGACACCCATTGAACCGCGCTCATCCGGCTTTCCACGCCATCGGTTTCCTTGCCGAAGAACATGAAATAGACGATGCGCAGGTAATAGAAGGCCCCGATGGCCGAAGCCACGGCACTGGCGATCACCAGCCAGGTCAGCCCGGCGCCGACAGCGGCCTGCCACACGGCATATTTGGCGAAGAAGCCAATGAAGGGCGGCACACCCGCCAGGCTGAACATCAGCACCAGCACGGCATAGGCCTTCATCGGATCGCGCTTGGACAGCATGTTCAGCGCGTCAATCGAGGTGACAGGCTTGCCGTCTTTTTCCAGCGACAGGATGAAGGCAAAGGTGCCGATGTTCATGGTGACGTAGATCGCCATGTAGATCAGCATCGCCTGCACACCCAGGCTCGTGCCCGCCGCAAGGCCAAGCAGGGCATAGCCCATATGCGCGATGGAAGAATAGGCCATCAGGCGCTTGATGTCTTTCTGCCCGATCGCCGCCACAGCGCCGATGAACATCGACAGCAGCGACATGACCGCGATCACCTGTTGCCAGTCACCGCTGATGGTGCCGAAGGCATCATGCGCCAAGCGGGCGAACAGGGCCATGGCCGCCACCTTGGGCGCCGTGGCGAAGAACGCCGTCACCGGGGTGGGCGAGCCTTCGTACACATCCGGCGTCCACATGTGGAACGGCGCGGCAGACACCTTGAAGGCCAGACCGGACAGCATGAACACCAGACCGAACAGCAGGCCCAGCGGAACGCCATCGCCCAGCGTGGAAAGGATGCCCGAGAACAGCGTGGTGCCCGCATAGCCATAGGTCAGCGAAGCCCCGTACAGCAGCAGACCCGAGGACATGGAGCCGAGAACGAAGTATTTCAGGCCGGCCTCGGTGGATTTCGCGCTGTCACGGCGGATCGAGGCGAGAACGTAAAGCGCCAGCGACTGCAGTTCCAGCCCGACATACAGCGCCATCAGATCGCCCGCCGAAACCATCATCATCATGCCGACAACGGACAGGGCCACCAGGATGGGATATTCGAACCGCGCCAGACCCCGGCGCTGCATGTAATCCTCGCTCATCACCAGAACGATGGCCGCCGACAGCAGAACCGTGACCTTGGAGAAGCGGGCAAAGGGATCGTCGATGAACATGCCGCCAAAGGCCGCACGTTCGCCACCACCGCCAAGCGCGATCCAGGCGGCAATCACCGCAAAGACCACAGCGGTGGACCAGGTCAGCAGGCCAGTGGCCTTGTCCTTGGAGGTATATACGCCGAACAGCAGGGCAGCCATGGCGTAAAGCGCCAGTGCAACCTCGGGCAGAACGATGTTGAAATCGGAACCAGTCATCTTTCGGCCCTCAGTGCGTTGCCGCTTCCGCCACGCCGGTCGGCGCGGGGATGGCAGCGTGGTATTCGGTCACAAGCTGTTCCACCGAAGGCCCGATCATGTCGGTCACCAGCGAAGGATACACGCCCAGAAGCAGGGTCATCACCACAAGCGGGGCAAAGATCGCCTTTTCGCGTGCGGTCATGTCGGTGATGGATTTCAGCGCCTCTTTCACCAGATCGCCAAAGACGACGCGNNGAAGCCCGAGGTGCCCGGCAGGCCGACGTTGGCCATGGTGAAGAACATGAAGATCAGCGCATAGGCCGGCATCCGGATCACCAGACCGCCATAGGCGTCGATGTCGCGGGTATGCATCCGGTCATAAATCACGCCGACGCAAAGGAACAAAGCGCCCGAGATGAAGCCGTGGCTGATCATCTGGAAGATGGCGCCGTCGATCCCCTGCTGGTTGGCGGCAAAGATCCCCATCGTCACATAGCCCATATGGGCCACCGACGAATAGGCGATCAGCTTCTTCATGTC
>DOMY01000194.1:0-185 GCA_003509785.1 Gemmobacter sp. | reverse complement strand
CCCGCCGATCGACAGGGTTTCAGAGGCAAAGCTGTGCGACAGCAGCGCCACGATATCGGTCGTGCCCGCATCCACATACATGGCGATCATCGCCACCAGCATCAGCACCGAGCCAAGGAAGGTATAAAGGAAGAACTTGAACGCCGCGTAGATGCGATCCTTGCCGCCCCAGATACCGATGATCA
>DOMY01000147.1 GCA_003509785.1 Gemmobacter sp. | reverse complement strand
CCTCTCCCCCACGGGGGAGAGGGCAGCGTGAGGGGGGCCTTACCCCCGCGCCGGGATGTTCATCGCCCGCTGCACCTCGGGCTTGGCCAGGAACCGCGCCAGATAGCCCGGCACGTTGCGCAGGTCCGCCCAGCCGACGATCTCGCCTGCCTGATAGTAGTTGACGAGGGTGTTCAGCCAGGGACCGATGGCCATGTCGGCAATCGAATATTCCCCGGCGATCCAGTCGCGCCCCTCCAGTGCGCCATCCAGCACGTTCAGCAGCCGCGCGGCCTCGGCGCGATAGCGCTCCTTCGGGCGCGGGTCTTCGATGTCTTTCCCGGCGAAATGGTGAAAGAACCCCAGCTGCCCGAACATCGGCCCCAGCCCGCCCATCTGCCACATCAGCCATTGCAGCACCTCGTAGCGCTGGGCATCCGGCAGAAACTTCCCCGATTTCTCGGCCAGATAGATCAGGATCGCCCCGCTTTCAAACAGCGCCTGCGGCTGGCCCCCCGGCCCCTGCGGGTCGATGATCGCGGGGATCTTGTTGTTGGGGTTCAGGCTCAGAAACTCTGCGCTCAGCTGGTCATTGGTGGCAAAGCTCACCAGATGCGGCTCATAGTCCAGCCCCATCTCTTCCAGCGCGAGCGAGACCTTGATGCCGTTCGGCGTGGGCAGGGAGTAAAGCTGAATCGCACCGGGCCGGGTGGCGGGCCAGCGGCGGGGGATCGGAAAATCGGCAAGCTTGGTCATGAAACCTCCGGGTTCTGGGATTTGCGCAGGGTAGGCGCGTTTTCCCGATCACAAAACCGGTTTGACTGTGCGATAGTGCCCGCGCATCTGTGCATGCAGAACTGGAAACCGCCAGAAAGGCGGACAAGCAAGGGACAGCATCATGCTGAACGAGTTCAAGAATTTCATCGCCCGTGGCAATGTCGTCGATCTGGCCGTGGGTATCATCATCGGGGCGGCTTTCACCGCCATCGTCAATTCGCTGGTCTCTGACCTTATCAACCCGATCATCGGTGTGGTGACGGGCGGGGTCGATTTCTCCAACCTCTTCCTCAACCTCAGCCTGTCGGATGAAACCGTCTATCCGTCGCTCGCCGCCGCCAAGGACGCGGGCGCCCCGGTCTTCGCCTATGGGTCGTTCATCACCGCCGTCATCAACTTTGTCATCATCGCCTGGGTCGTGTTCCTGCTGGTGAAGGCGGTGAACAAGCTGAAGGACAGCGTGGCGAAGAAAGAAGCCACCGCCGCCGCCGCCGAAGCCGCCGCCCCCAAGGGGCCGACGGAACTGGAAGTGCTGATCGAGATCCGCGACACGCTGCGCAAGTAAGCGGGACGGAAAAGAAAGGCCCCCTGCCGCTGGGTGGGGGGCTTTTTGTTTGCCCCCTTGATCAGGAGTGACAGAGGGCAGCGCAGGCCTGCGGGAAGGCGCGCCAACACCTGTGGTCCTTGCTTTATCCCGCCAGATCCGGCTGACCACAATCGTCGCGCTGGCGTCGCCAAAGCGCCTGCCCGGGGGGCGGGCATGCGCTGCCCGGGCCGCTGGTCGCGGCCATTTCGGGCAAGGCGCGGGTTCATTCGCCTCGGCAGCCGGACGGGAAAGACTTGCATGGCTTCCCCGGCCCCTCCCAAGGCCGGGGTTCCCACTCCTTCACCCGTTCAGATATCCAGCGCCTCGCTCGCCGCAATAGAAGGCAGCCCCAGCGCCGCGCCCACCGCTGCGTAGGTCAGCTTGCCCTTGTGCGTGTTCAGCCCGGCCATCAGATGCCGGTCCTCGGCGCAGGCGCGTTTCCAGCCCTTGTCGGCCAGCGCCAGCAGGAAAGGCAGTGTGGCATTCCCCAGTGCCAGCGTCGAGGTGCGGGCCACGGCCCCCGGCATATTGGCCACGCAATAATGCATGATGCCATCCACCTCATAGACCGGGTCCTGATGCGTCGTGGCGCGCGAGGTCTCGAAACAGCCGCCCTGATCAATCGCCACATCCACCAGCGCGGCGCCGGGTTTCAGCTCGGCCAGCTGCGCGCGGGAAATCAGCTTGGGCGCCGCCGCGCCGGGGATCAGAACGGCACCGATAATCATGTCGGCCTCGCGCGCCAGTTCGATGGTGTTGCCGGCGCTGGCATAGGCGTTCTTGAACTGCTGGCCAAAGACATCGTCCAGATAGCGCAGCCGGGGCACCGACCGGTCGATCACCGTCACATCGGCGCCCATCCCGGCCGCGACCCGCGCCGCATGGGTGCCCACCACGCCACCGCCGATCACCAGCACCTTGGCCGGGCTGACACCGGGCACACCGCCCAGCAGCACGCCGCGCCCGCCATTGGCCTTCTGCAGCGTCCAGGCACCGACCTGCGGCGCCAGCCGTCCCGCCACCTCTGACATCGGCGCCAGAAGCGGCAGCCCGCCGCGGTCATCCGTCACGGTTTCATAGGCAATCGCCGTCACGCCGCTTGCCAGCAGATCGGCCGTCTGCGCCGGATCGGGCGCCAGATGCAGATAGGTGAACAGCACCTGCCCCTCGCGCAGGCGGGCACGTTCCACCGCCTGCGGTTCCTTCACCTTCACGATCATCTCGGCCCCGGCGAAGACCTCTTCCGCCGTGCCCAGCATGGTGGCACCGGCTGCGATGTAATCTGAATCAGAAAAACCGGCGCCCGTTCCGGCCCCGGTTTCGATGCTGACGTGATGGCCATGTGCCACTGCCTCGCGGACCGCGTTGGGTGTCATCCCAACGCGAAACTCCTGCGGTTTGATTTCTTTCGGACATCCGATCTTCATGGTCTCTCTCCCTGTGGCCCGCGTCTCCCGCCGCGGTCTGTGCCATCCAGCCTGCGGCAGAATCGGCGGCAGGAATGTGATTTCTCTGGCGCAGCGGGGCAGCTTGGCCGTAACTTTCTGCATGAAACCGCAGTTCAGCCGAAGAAATCACCAGTATCATGGAACTTGACGCAACAGACCGCCGTATCCTGACCGTCTTGCAGAAAAACGGCCGCATCACCAATGCCGAACTTTCCGAACAGGTGAACCTGTCTGCCTCGGCCTGCCACCGCCGCGTGCAGCGGCTGGAGGAAGAAGGGTTCATCGCCGGTTACGTTGCCCTGCTGGATCCGCGCAGGCTGGGTCGCCCCACCACGGTCTTCGTGGAAATCACGCTGCAGGGCCAGGCCGACGAGCTGCTGGATGCGTTCGAGCGTCAGGTTGCCCGCATCCCCGATATTCTGGAATGTCACCTGATGGCGGGCAGCGCCGATTACCTGCTGAAGATCATGGCGCAGGATACCGAAGATTTCGCCCGCATCCACCGCCAGTATCTGTCGCGCCTGCCCGGTGTGGCGCAGATGCAAAGCAGCTTCGCCCTGCGCACGGTGGTCAAGACCACCGCCTATGCCGTCTGACGCGCCACTTGCCAGCTTTGGGTCCGGGCGCCTATCCTCGCAGGAATTTCACACAAAGACATATCGCAGTTTGCAGGAGGCCATATGACCGTCGATATCTACAACCCCACGGCCAATGACAGCCTGAGCCTTGAGGAATTCAAGCTCTACAAGCTGGTCAGCCAGTATCGCGCCCAATTCGGGCTGGATCCGATCCCCCTGTCTCAGGCGCTGACGATCACCGCCGGGCGCCATGCCATGGATACCGTGCACAACATCCTGATCCCCAAGCTGGATCAGCCCGAAGGCGCCAATCTGCACAGCTGGTCGGATGCGCCCTATTTCGGCGATCACCGTGACCCTGCGGTGATGTGGGAGGCGCCCGGGCGTATCGGCACGGGCTTTACCGGCTTTGGGTATGAAATCTCGGTCTATATCGGGGGCCATGGCTCGATCGAGCGGGCGCTGAAGCTCTGGCAGGGGTCGCCCGGCCATGATGCGGTGATGACGAACAGCGATATCTGGTCGCAGCTGAAATTCAACGCCATGGGTGTGGGCATCGAACGCGCAGGCGGCCAGACGATCATGCACATCTGGTTCAGCGATTCCGCCGATGTCGCCCCGCCAAAGCTGCTGGGCACGCGCAAGGCCGATACATTGCAGGGAACCGGCTTTGCCGATCATCTGTCAGGGCAGGGCGGCCGGGACAAGCTGCAGGGCGCGGCCGGCGCCGATATTCTGGATGGTGGCGCAGGTGTCGATGTGCTCACCGGGGGCGCGGGGCCGGATACCTTCTTCTTCGCCCATACCGGCGGCGACCGGATCACCGATTTCCGTCTGGCACAAGGCGACCGCATCGCGCTGGAGGGCGATGTCTTCACCGCGCTGGGCGGCAGTGTCGAGGCGACAGAGTTTCGCCGGGGCGCGCCGCGCGATGGCGACGATCACCTGATCTACTTCGCCGCCACCGGAAAGCTGTTCTACGATGCCGATGGCAATGGTGCCGGCCCACGGNNCGGCCCACGGCAGCTGATCGCCACGCTGGATGGCCGCCCCGCGCTGGCCTTCGATGATATCGTGATCCTGTAAGGCAAAGAAAAACCCCCGGCCGCAAGGACGGGGGTTGATCTTGTCAGGCGGGTTGCCCCGCCCAGCTTTCAGACACGTCTACTTAAAGACCGCCTTCACGCTGCGCCTTTTTACGCGCGAGTTTGCGCGCACGGCGGACAGCTTCGGCTTGCTCACGGGCTTTTTTGACCGACGGCTTCTCGAAATGTTGCTTGAGCTTCATTTCGCGGAACACGCCTTCGCGCTGGAGCTTCTTCTTCAGGGCCCGAAGGGCCTGTTCGACGTTATTGTCACGAACGCTGACCTGCATGTGGTTGTCACCACCTTCCTAAGCTAGAGTTGCACTGATGTGCAGGCCTGCGCCCCATAGCAAAGCGTTGCAGGCTTGTCTACCATCCGCCGGAAAGGAGGCCCCGAATGGAACCCGAAAACCCGCTGAATTCCGCCCGCGTGGCGGTGATTGACGCTGCGCTGGCCCATGTGCCCTTCGATGGCTGGTCGCCTGCCACGCTGAAAGCCGCTCTGGCTGATTCGGGTGTGCCGCCCGGGCTGGCGGCGGCGCTCTTTCCGCGCGGGCCGCTGGATCTGGCTTTGGCCTATCATCAACAGGGCGATGCCCGCATGGTGCAGGCTCTGGCCGGCATGGATCTGGCGACCTTGCGCTTTCGCGACCGGATCGCTGCTGCCGTGATGGCCCGGCTGGATCTGGTCGAAGACAAGGAACTGGTGCGCCGTGGCACCACCTTCTTCGCCCTGCCGCAGAATGCCGCCGAAGGCGCGCGCGCGGTCTGGGGCACGGCCGATGCGATCTGGCGCGCGCTGGGCGACACGTCCGAGGATGTGAACTGGTATACCAAACGCGCCACGCTGGCCGCCGTATATTCCGCCACCGTGCTCTATTGGCTGGGCGATGACAGCCCGGGCCATGAAAACACACGCGATTTTCTGGATCGCCGCATCGACGGCGTGATGCAGTTCGAAAAATTCAAGGCGGGCCTGCGCGACAATCCTCTGGGCAAGGCGCTGCTGGCCGGTCCGCTGAAGATCTTCGATCACATCCGCGCGCCCCGCACTCCCGATGATCTTCCCGGCAGCCTGAAAGACCCCGCATGATGCTTTCGCCCCCCCATACGATGCAGGCCATCGAAATCACCGTGCCCGGCGGCCCCGATGTGCTGCAACCGACCGAGGTGACGGTGCCGGTGCCCGGTCATGGCCAGATCCTCATCAAGGTGGCCTATGCCGGCGTCAACCGCCCCGATGCGCTGCAACGCGCAGGCCTTTATGCCCCGCCGCCCAATGCCTCTCCCCTGCCGGGGCTGGAGGCTTCGGGCGTGGTGGCCGCTCTTGGCCCCGGCGTCACCCGCTGGAAACAGGGCGACAGGGTGACGGCGCTGCTGCCCGGTGGCGGCTATGCCGAATATGCGCTGACGCATGAAGACCACGCCCTGCCGGTGCCCGAAGGCGTTTCGCTGCGCGAGGCGGCCTGCCTGCCGGAAACCTGTTTCACCGTCTGGTCGAACGTGATGATCCGCGGCGGCCTGCAGGCGGGTGAACGCTTTCTGGTGCATGGCGGATCATCCGGCATCGGCACCACAGCGATCCAGATGGCCCGCGCGCTCGGCGCCCGCGTCTTCGTCACCGCTGGCTCGGCCGAAATCTGCGCGGCCTGCCTGAAACTGGGGGCAGATCGCGCGATCAACTATCATGACGAGGATTTCGTGCAGATCCTCAAGGCCGAGGGCGGCGCGCATGTCATCCTTGATATGGTGGGGGGCGATTACCTGCCCCGCAACGTCAAGGCTCTGGCCGATGACGGGCGGCTGGTGCAGATCGCTTTCCTGAAAGGGTCGAAGGTCGAACTGAACTTCGCCGAAGTCATGATGCGCCGCCTGACCATCACCGGATCGACGCTGCGCCCGCAAAGCGATTTTTCCAAGGCGCGCTATGCCCGCCACCTGCTGAAACACGTCTGGCCCATGGTCGAACGCGGCAGCCTGCGCCCGGTGATCGACAGCGAATATGCGCTGGCCGATGCCGCCAAGGCACATTGGCGCATCGAAAGCTCGGGCCATATCGGCAAGATTGTGTTGAAGGTGAACTGAGGTTTGGCGCGCAACCATCGTTGCGCGCCATCGCGCCGCAGACGCCGCCCGGCCCGCCCGTGCCGCAAGGCACGGGCCGCGCNNGCCTTGGCCCGCGCCCTGCGGCGCAGGCCAATCGCGCCGCAAAACCTGCCACTGGCAGGTTTTCAGTCGGCGCTCTCCCTCAATCCCCCAGCTTGGCGTGAACCTCGTCCAGATCCACGGCGCCCAGTGGCATCTTGTTGGCCGGATTGTCGAAATCGTAGCGGAACAGCTGGAAATCCCGCTTGTAGATCTCCCACATCAGATGGCGCGACAGATCGTCGAAGTAATCCTCCACCGGATGCGCCCGCTTTGGCCCGTGGCCTTCGCTTTCGTTGAACTTCGGGATCGCCGCCAGATCCACCTTCACCGGCGTGTCCACCGCATCCAGCACGCCCTGCATCCCGGCATTGAACTGTTCCGTGAAAAAGATCCGGTCATAGCGCCCGCCATTCACGATGAAGGTCGAAATATGCCCACTCATCGCGGACCAGTGAATATCCGGCTCCATCGGTTTGCGGAACCGGATGGTATCGCGCACGAACAGCAGAAACCGGCGGAAGCTGGCGATCTGGTCGAAATCGTCGCTGCCATCCTCGCTCCCCACCTGCACCCCGTATTTCTGGATCAGCAGCGGCACCAGATTGCCGCGATAGCGCCGCCCGTTGCGCTGGATGCCGCAGATCTTGTCAAAAAAGCTGGATAGGATGCGCGTGTAGGGGTTGCGCACGCAGGTGAAGGCCAGGCTGGTGTGACCGCCCACATTCGCGGTGATCCTGGGCTGGCTGGCCTCCATGTTCCACTTGTGCAGCCCCTCGGCCGCATCATGAATATCCCCGTCGAAGAACCGGCCATGGTCGCTGTAGAACATGATCTGGCCGATGGTCGAACAGGCGCATTTCGGCACCACCCGATAGACCATGCTTTCGCTTTCCGTCATCCAGGTGCCGGGAAACCCCATCTGCCTCGCCTCCGCTGCCGCACAGCCGCCACAGGGGCGGATGAAAGTGTCACCCGCGACAGAAGCAAAGAAACTCTGTCTTTTCAATGACGGGCGGGGCACTTTATGCAAACGCAACCGGGGCAGGAATGGGGCAGGGTTTTCGTTTATGGCACGCATCGCCTATATCCTGCTGTGCCACAAAGACCCCGAAGGGGTGATTGCACAGGCCGAACGGCTGACGGCGGCGGGTGATTACATCGCCATCCATTTCGACGGCCGCGCCAGCAAGGATGATTTTGCCCGCATCCGCACCGCCCTGGCCGCCAACCGCAGCGTCACCTTCGCCCGTCGCCGCCACAAATGCGGCTGGGGGGAATGGAGCCTGGTGGCCGCCACGCTGGAAGCCATCCGCGCTGCAACCACGGCCTTTCCGCGCGCAACGCATTTCTACATGCTGTCGGGCGATTGCATGCCGATCAAATCGGCAGAATACGCCCATGCCTTTCTGGATGCCGAAGAGGCCGACTACATCGAATCCTTCGATTTCTTCACCTCCGACTGGATCAAGACCGGCATCAAGGCAGAACGGCTGATCTATCGCCATTACTTCAATGAACGTACGCAGAAGGCGCTGTTCTACACGTCCATCGCCTGGCAGCGGAAACTTGGGCTGACCCGCCGCATCCCGCCCGATCTGACGATCCAGATCGGCAGCCAGTGGTGGTGCCTGCGCCGCCGCACCGTGGAATTCATTCTGGATTTCGTGGCGCGCAGGCGGGATGTGATGCGGTTCTTCCGCCGCAGCTGGATCCCGGACGAGACGTTTTTTCAGACGCTTGTGCGCCATCTGGTGCCCGAACACGAAATCCGCACCCGCCCGCTGACCTTTCTGATGTTCACCGACTACGGGATGCCCGTCACCTTCCATGACGATCAGCACGACCTGCTTCTGGCGCAGGACTACCTCTTTGCCCGCAAGATCTCGCCCGATGCGCTGGGGCTGAAGGCCCGGCTGGGCGCCCTCTATACGGCAGAGGGGGTGCAGTTCGCCATTTCGGGCGAGGGGCGCGAGCTGTTCCGCTTCCTCACCGGGCGGGGCCGCATCGGGCGCCGCTTCGCCCCCCGGTTCTGGGAAACCGAAACCAGCCTGGGGCGGGAACGCACGCTGCTGCTGCTCACCTGCAAGAAGTGGAATGTGGCAAAACGTCTGGCCGAACGCATCCGCCAGCTGTCGCCCATTCCGGCCACCGGCTATCTGTTCAACGAGGCCGATACGCCGCTGCCCGATCTGGGCGGCATCCAGACCACGCCGGAAAAACGCACCCGCCACCGCCGCGCATTGGTGCGGATGCTGTTCGATTACTGGAAATCCGACCGCCTGCTGCTGTGCATCGACCCCGGTAGCGTCGATCTGATGCAGGATTTCTACAATGACCGGCTGACCGTGCGGCTGATGGAGGTGGAATGCGAATTCACCGACGCATATCTGCTGGGCCATGCCCGCCGCATCGGCCTTTCCGCGCCCAATTCACCCGCCGAATCGGTCGACAAGCTGCTGCCGACGCTGCGCTACGATCTGCGCTATGAAAGTGACCGCATCCGCGATGCCGATTTTGCGAACTTCCATCGCCTGCGCCAATCTGCCAGTCTGGCCGCGAACGCCGCCGCGCTGGCCGCCTTTCTGGGCGTGACTGCAGCCGAGGCCGAGGCGATCCTTGCAACCGACACCCTGTTTCTGGACTGAACCCCATGGCCTATGCATACGACCCGCAGAACATCTTTGCCCGCATCCTGCGCGGCGAAATCCCGAACAAGACGGTGCTGGAAACCGAACATACGCTGGCCTTCGAAGACATCCGCCCGCAGGCGCCGGTGCATGTGCTGGTGATCCCCAAGGGGCCTTACGTCACCTATGACCACTTCGCCCGCGATGCCTCGGATGCCGAAATCGTCGATTTTCACCGCGCCGTGGCACAGATCTGCGCCATGACCGGCGTTCAGCCGGGCGAGGGTGGCGCAGGCTTCCGCGGCATCACCAATGCAGGCGAAGATGCCGTGCAGGAAGTGCCGCATTTCCACCTGCATATCCTCGGCGGTCGCCCGCTGGGCCGGATGCTCGCCCCGGCGGAATGACCGGCTGACCACCCAGGCCACGATCCGGCAGGGGCACCCCCTCTCCCCCTGGGGGAGNNCGCTCGGGCAGGGGGCCTGGCGCAATCTGGCCCCGCAACAGCGGAGCCGCAGATGACCCTTCACTTCACCCCCATCCCCACAGAAACTGTCCGCGCCCTGCAGGCAGGCGCCCCCGATGCCAATGGCCAACGGCCCGAACGCCATGTGTCTGACGGCGGGGGCAATCCCTGCCGCCATTGCCTGCAGATGATCCCTGCGGGCGCCGGGATGCTGATCCTGGCGCATCGGCCGTTCACCCGGCTGCAGCCCTATGCCGAATCTGGCCCGATCTTCCTCTGCGCCGATCCCTGCGCCCCCGGCGGCGGGCCGGATCTGCCCGCGATGCTCGCCAGCCCCGATTACATCCTGCGCGGCTATTCCGCCGAAGAACGCATCGTCTATGGCACCGGCGCCGTGGTGCCCACAGCCCGGATCAGGGCCGAGGCCGAGGCGCGGTTTGCCGATCCGCGCGTGGCCTTCCTGCATATCCGCTCGGCGCGCAACAATTGCTTCCAGTGCCGGATCGAACGCCTCTGACCAGCGGTGATCTGCCGGGGCCTGCGCGCGAGCCGCGCGCAGGCGTTCCTTCACCTCGCCGGACCGCCTGCGGCGGCTCCGGCTCAGGCCGCCTCCGGCGGGGGGGTATTTGGGCCAAGAGGAAGGGGGCAGGGTCAGCCTTGGGTGGCATCCCAGGTTTTCAGCCGGCGTTTCGGGGCCAGCGCGCGCCAGTCGGCCCGCAGGCGGGCCTGCGCCCAATCCGGGTCGATCCGGCCGGGCCGCACCAGCACCAGCGGGCTGTTGCGGTAATGCGGATGCAGGAAAAAGGTATCGGGATCGGCGGCCAGCAGCATCTCGCGTTCGTCGACGGGGCTGCGGAACACCGCCCCATCGACCAGCGGCGACCACCAGCACCACATCTTGCCATGTGCCTTCAGCACCTCATGCCCCCAGGGGAAGGCCTCTGTCACCTCGGGCAGGCCGAGCGACAGGGCCAGAGCCTTGAGCTGGGGCCAGGTGGTGATCATCGCCGCGCGGTCAATGTGCGGCGGCCCAGCTGTGGCCGGTGCCCGCCTCGACCACCAGTTTCACATCCAGCTGCACTGCCGGATCGGCGGCACTTTCCATCACCTCTTTCGCCACGGCGATCAGCCGGTCGGCCTGATCTTCGGCCACTTCGAACAGCAGTTCGTCATGCACCTGCAACAGCATCCGCGTGTCGAACCCGGCAATGGCGGCTGGCATCCGGATCATGGCGCGGCGGATCACATCGGCGGCCGTGCCCTGAATCGGCGCATTGATCGCCGCGCGTTTGGCAAACCCGGCGCCGGGGCCTTTGGCGTTGATCTCTGGCGTATGGATCTTGCGGCCGAACAGCGTCTGCACATGGCCATTGGCTTTGGCAAAGGCCACGGTTTCATCCATATAGGCCCGGATACCGGGGAAGCGTTCGAAATAGCGGTCGATGAACCCCTGCGCCTCGGCCCGCGGGATGCGCAGGTTGCGGGCCAGACCAAAGCCGGAAATACCATAGATCACGCCGAAGTTGATCGCCTTGGCCTGACGGCGGAT
>DOMY01000146.1 GCA_003509785.1 Gemmobacter sp. | reverse complement strand
GGCATGGCGGCGGCGATGAACGGGCTGTGCCTGCATGGCGGGTTTATCCCCTATGGCGGAACTTTCCTTGTATTTTCAGACTATTGCCGCAATGCCATCCGGCTTTCGGCGCTGATGGGTCTGGGGACGATCTATGTGATGACCCATGATTCCATCGGCTTGGGTGAAGACGGGCCGACGCATCAGCCGGTGGAGCATCTGGCATCGCTGCGGGCCATTCCGGGGCTGATGGTGTTCCGCCCCGCCGATACGGTGGAAACGCTGGAAGCCTGGGACATTGCCATCCGCAACCGCAAGGTGCCATCGCTGTTGGCGCTGTCGCGGCAGGATGTGCCGCAGCTGCGGCTGGAGGCGGGGGCCGAGAACCGGACGGCGCAGGGCGGCTATGTCATCCGGCAGTTCGGCGCGGGGCGCGATGTGACGCTGATTGCCACCGGCACCGAAGTGGCGCTGGCGGTTGAGGCGGCAGAAAAGCTGGCAGATCAAGGGGTTGATGTGGCGGTTGTGTCGATGCCCTGCTGGGAATTGTTCGATGCGCAGACCGAGGCCTATCAGGCCGAAGTGCTGGGCACGGCGCCGCGCATCGCGATCGAGGCGGCGGGCAAGTTCGGCTGGACGCGCTATGTGGCCAGCGAAAAGGACGTGATCGGGATGCCGGGCTTTGGCGCATCGGCCCCGGCAGAGCGGCTGTATCAGGAGTTTGGCATCACCGCAGAGGCGATCGTTGCCCGCGCAAAGGTGCTGACCGGCAAGTGAGAAACGGCCCCCTTTCCCGACCGGGTGAGGGGGCATCCTTTTGAAATGGCAGGTTTTTCGGGTATGGTTTGCGGGTGGTCCGCGTCTGGTGCGCGTCTGGCCTGCGTCCCGACAGGGCAGGGCGCCAGTCAGCCGCCCGCCAGCGCCTCTGCGGTGGGTTCATCGGTGATGTNNTCCGGTCTTGTCGGCGCCGCCGGCTATGGCCACGATGCGGCTGTCGTCGGGGCCTTCCAGATCCACCGCAAGGGTGCGGGCGGTGAGCGTGGTTTCCAGCACATGGCCGCGGGCATCGAAGAAATGGCCCAGCATCTCGCCCACGCCGCCGGCGGCGTTGATCTCGGCAATCTCGCGCGGTTCGATCATGCCGCTGGCCACCAGCTGTGCCCCGGCATCGGCGGTGCCGATCCCCACGATCTTCAGCCCGGCGCCGTTCGACATGTCGAATATCTCGCGCACGCCGGGTTGCGACAGCAGCACCGCGCGATCATGTTCTGAATTGGCGAAGAAGGGCACCGGCATCACATAGGCCTGCGCCCCGGTCTTTTCGGCCAGCTTGTGCATCACATCATGCGGGTTGGCGGCATAGTTGCGGGTCAGGCCGCCCAGCAGCGAGACGAAGCGCACCGGCCCGGCCTCGACCCGTGCCATCTGCTGCACGGCGGCGGCGAGGGTGCGGCCATGGCCCAGGCCGATCACGCCGTGATCACCGCGTTCGATTTCGCGCCGCAGGAAGCCCGCCCCGGCCAAACCCAGGGCGCGCAGCGGCAGGCCTTCTTCGCCCAGGTCGGGGGCGACCTCGCAATAATCCAGATCATAGCGGGCGCAGATCCGGTGTTCCAGCGCGGCACATTCGGCAATCGCGCCGTCGATGGAAACCTTTACCACACCTTCGGCCACCGCCCGCGCGATCAGCCGGTGCGCCTTGACCGAGGGCAGGCCCAGACGTTTGGCGACGGCGGCCTGCGTCAGCCCGCCTGCGTAATGCAGCCAGGCGGCGCGGATGGCGAGGCTTTCTTCGGGATCGGTATCGCTGCGGCGGGCCATGGCGGTTCCTTCAGGCGGCGCTGTGCAGGATGGCTTGCAGCGTGGCGACAGAGAGCGGTGCAGGATTGGCCTTCATCGACGAAGAGCTGGCGGCGGCTTCGGCGGCGGCGGCCTGTGCGGCGGGGGTGATGCCCTGTGCGGCAAGGCCGGGCAGGCCCGCGCTGGCCGACCAGGTTGCCAGCAGGGCGGCGGCTTGCGGCACATCGGCGCCGGGCTGGCCAAAGGCGGCGCCGNNATGCCGCCAGATCGGGGGTGGTAATGGCGGCGCGGTTGGCCCGCAGCACATGCGGCAGCAGCGCGCCGCAGATCGCGCCATGGGCGGCGCCGGTCAGCCCGCCCAGCGGCCCGGCCAGCCCGTGCACGGCGCCAAGCCCTGCATTGGCCAGCGCGATGCCGCCGCAGAGACTGACCCAGGCCATTTCGTCGCGCGCCTGCGGGTCTTCGGCCTGCATCAGGCGGATGAGCGCGGCCAGACCGCGCGGGATGGCATCGCGGCACAAAGCATCGGTGAGGGGATTGGCGCGGGTGCTGGTGAAAGGCTCGATCACCTGGGTGATGGCATCCAGACCGGAGGCCAGAGTGATGGCGCGGGGGCAGTGATCGGTCAGCGCCGGATCGACGATGGCCAGACGCGGCAGCATGCGGGCATCACGAAGCGAGACCTTACGCAACTGTGCGGGCTGCGCCGGATCGGGGGCGGCGATCACCGCATTGCGCGTGACCTCGGCCCCGGTGCCGGCGGTGGTGGGAATGGCGATGAAGGGCAGGGGGGCTGCATCCAGCGGCAGGCCCTGACCCACCACCTCCAGATGCGCAAACATCGGGCGCGGGGCGGGCACCAGCGCGGCGATGGCCTTGCCCGCGTCGATCACCGCACCGCCACCCAGAGCCACCACCACATCGGCCCCGGCCGCGCGGGCGGCGGCCAATCCGGCCTCGATCAGCGCCACATCGGGTTCCTGTGCCACGGCAAAGCGGGTGACCGTGCAGCCCGCCGCCGCCAGCGCCTGTGCCAGCGGTGCGGCGCGGGCGGGAGAGCCGCCCTGCACCAGAAGCACCTGCCGACCGAGCGCCGCCACACGGGCCGGGGCCTGCGCCAACTGCCCCCGGCCAAACAGGATTTCGGTCGCGGTGGCAAAGGCGAAGGCTGGCGTCATGGCGGGCTCCGGTGATCTTTGGATCAGATATTCAGGTTTTGCACGCCGGTGTCGATATGCGGCGCCCAGAAGGCTACGCTTTCGGCGATCTGCGGGATCACCTGCCGGTCATTCGGTTCGCGTTCCTTGAAGCTCAGTTCCAGGCAGATCTCGTTATCCTGCGCGCCGCCTGCGGCAAAGGCGGCCAGCAGCGGTTCGGGCTGGATGCTGCCCTTGGCGTTGAACGTGGCGGTGAAGGGGCGGTGGCCGGATTTATCCATCATCGACTGCTTGATGTGGATGATGGGCGAGACAGGGGGCACGGCCCGCGCCCAGGCGTAGGGATCGGTATCATCGGGGTTGGGACTGGTGACATCGCCATGGTCGATATCGGCCATCATCCACATCGGCACGGCCATATTGGCGGCGGTCAGCCGGTCTTGCAGCCGCATGGCTTCGGCGATGGTTTCGCCAAATTCGCGGCCCACGCTCATCGGTTCCCAGAACACATATTTCAGGCCTGCGGATTTCGCATGGTCCGCCACCTCGGCCCAGGCGTCGATGGCGGTCTGGATCAGGGAGTCGCGCCGGGCCGGATCGTCGTAATCCTGGTAGGTGAAGATCGCGAATTGCGTGCCGACCGAGGTGCCGCCCAGATCGGCGGTGATATCGGCAAAGGTCTTGAACCAGTCGACGTAGTAGCGGCGCACATCGCGGTCGGGGTGGCCGAAGTGGTTGAGCCGGCCATAGGGCCCGGTCATGCCGCTGGTGACNNGGCGGCGGATCACCGGGGCGGGCCAGGACGGGTTGATGAATTCATGCGTCAGCTGCAGGTCGCGGATGCGCAGATCGCGCGCCACAGTGTCGATCAGATCATCCGGATCGGCAAAGCGGTTCACCAGCGGATTGGTATTGAGCGAAAGCGTCAGGGGCATTGCGGTCTCCTCAGGCGGCGGCGCGGCAGCTGGTGTCGAACCAGCGGGCGAAGGCGTCGCGTTCCGCAGGCGTCAGGTGCAGGTAATGTTTGGTGCGGCGATAGAGGATATCCTCGGCGGTCTGCGCCCATTCGCGGGTGGCGAGATAGCGCGCCTCGGCCTCGTACAGCTGGCCGCCGAAATGCTGGCCCAATGCGGCAAGGCTGCCGGCCGTGCCCACCAGATCGCGGGTGAGTGTGCCGTAAAGGCGGCCGTAATGCTGCACCAGCGAGCGGGGCATCCAGGGGTAGGCCTCGCGCAGGGTATTGGCGAAGGTTTCGTAATCCGCCCCCGGCATGTCACCGCCGGGCAGGGGGGCGGTTTCCGTCCAGTCACCGCCCATATGCGGGAAGATGTGCCGCAGCCGCTGGATGCCGCGTTCCGCCAGTTCGCGGAAGGTGGTGATCTTGCCGCCGAAGACGTTCAGCAGCGGCGCGCCGCCGGTTTCATCCAGATCGAAGACATAATCGCGGGTGACGGCGGAGGGGTTGCCCTTGCCATCGTCGAACAGCGGCCGCACGCCCGAGAAAGAGTGCAGCACATCGGACCGGCGCAGCTTTTCCTTGAAATAGCGGTTCACTGCGGTCAGCAGATAGTCGATTTCGGATTCGTCGGCGCGCACATCTTCGGCGCGGCCATCATGGGCGATATCGGTGGTGCCGATCAGCGCCTTGTCGCCCTCATAGGGGTTGATGAAGATCACCCGCTTGTCATGGTTCTGCACAAGATAGGCATTGGATCCGGCCCACCATTTCGGCACGATGATATGGCTGCCCTTGACCAGACGCACATTGCGGGCCGAGTTCGACCCGGCGACGCGGCCGATCACATCCGACACCCAGGGGCCTGCGCAGTTCACCAGACATTTGGCGCGGAAGGTGCGGATTTCGCCGGTGTTGCTGTCGCGGGTCTGGACCGTCCAGCCGCCGTTTTCGCGCCGGGCGGATACGGCAGGCGAGCGGGTGAGGACCAGCGCGCCCTTTTCGGCAGCCCCCAGCGCGTTCAGCACCACAAGGCGGGCATCATCCACCCAGCAGTCGGAATATTCGAAGCCGCGGGTGTATTGATCGAGGATCGGCGCGCCTTCGGGATCGCGGCGCAGATCCAGCGTGCGGGTGCCCGGCAGTTTCTTGCGGCCGCCGAGGTGATCGTAGAGGAACAGGCCGAGGCGGACCAGCCAGGCGGGCCGGTCCTGCGGGCTGTGCGGCAGCACGAAGCGCATGGGCCAGATGATATGCGGGGCGGCGTTCAGCAGCACCTCGCGTTCGATCAGCGCCTCGCGCACCAGGCGGAATTCGTAATATTCCAGATAGCGCAGCCCGCCATGCACCAGTTTGCCCGAGCGGGACGAGGTGCCTTCGGCCAGATCGTCCTTTTCGCACAGCACGACCGACAGGCCGCGCCCGGCGGCATCCCGCGCCATGCCTGCGCCGTTGATGCCGCCGCCGATCACGAAAAGGTCGATCATTCCGGGGGCAGAGACGCCGGATTCGGATGTCATGTCAGTCTCCTTTTGGGGCCAGCCGGGCGGCGGCCAGCGCATCCCATGCGGGAACGAGGCCAAGCCGTGCGGCGGTGAAGGCAGGGAAAATGCGGTCATAGGCGGCGACCAGCGCCGGATCGGGCGCTTCGGCCGCGCCCAGAAGCGGGGTGACCCATTCGGCCACGCAGGCATCCATATCGGGATAGGCGCCGATCGCCACGGCGGCCATCATGGCAGCGCCGGCGGCCCCGGCCTCTTCCCGCGCCGAAACGCGGATCGGGGCCTGGATCGCCGCCGACAGGATGCCGCGCAGGCCTTTCGACCGGGCGGCGCCCCCGGTCAGGCGCAGTTCGCCGGGCAGATGGCCCATGGCGGCGTAGCAATCGCGCATGGCATGGCCCAGCCCTTCGACCACGGCGCGCAGCACATCGGGGTAGCGGTGCGTCATGGTGAGGCCGGTAAAGCCCGCGCGGGCATCGGCATTGACGAAGGGGCCACGTTCGCCCGCCTCTGAGATATAGGGCATATAGGCGATCTGGCCGGGCTGGCTGGCGGCGAGCCAGCCTTCGATCCGCGCCACCAGATCGCGGTGGCTGATCTCTTGCCCGAAGTCGCGCAGCACATCGGCGGCCAGCGACAGCGCCCAGTCGATGTTCAGCGTGGCGGCCATGTTGGTCTGCACCTGCGTCACCACGCCGGGAACGGGCAGGCAGATCACATAACCGGTGCCTGCGGCGTTCAGATGCACATCCTGCGCCGCCACGGCGCGCATGTGCACGCCGGTGGACCCGACGGTGGAACAGGCCACATCGCCGCTGCCGCCATAGACGCCGGCGCCCAGCGCCGTCATCACCATATCCACATATCCCAGGGATACCGGCGTGCCCGCGCGCAACCCGGTCTGGGCGGCGGCATCGGCGGTCAGCGGATGGGTGATCTGCGTGCCGTCGATGATTTCGGGCAGCAGGGCGCGGCGATGGGTCAGGCCAAGTGCGGCGATCACCGCATCATCATACTGCCGGTCGCGGAAGTTGCCGAAGGTAAAGCTGGCCTCTGACGGATCGGTGGCGCGGATGCCGGTGAGGTTGAGGTAAAGCCAATCCTTGCAATGCAGCGCCACTTCGGCGGCATCCAGCAATTCGGGGGCGTGGCGATCCATATGGGCCATCTGGCTGCCCTGCTGGCAGGTGTTCAGGCCGGTGCCCGTCGCCTCGAACCGGGCGCGGTTGGCGGGGNNGAGCCGTGCCACGGTGGGGGCGGCGCGGGCATCGAGCCAGAGCCAGGCATCACCCACCGGCGCATGGCCCGCGCCCGCAAGCCAGGTGCCATCGCCCTGCGCGGTGACTGATAGTGCGGCAGTGCGGCTGGCCAGATGATCGACCTTGTCACCCAGCCCGCGCAGGGCGGCGGCGCAATCGGCCCCNNCCGATCCATCCTTGCCCGCAGCATAGCGGTTGGGCACGGCAGAGGCGGCGATCTGACGGCCGGCCAGATCGAAGGCCACTGCCTTTATGACGGAGGTGCCGGCATCAATGCCGATGATGATGTCATTGCCCGGCATGGCAGGGCCTGACCGATCTGCGGTTGCTATGCGTCAATTTCGTTCCTCCCCGCGTCCGTCCGGCCCGCTGTATGCCCGGGCTGTCTGTGATTTTGTTTATACCATAGATATATCACTGTGAATGTATTTTTTTACGGACACAGTAATTTATTTCAGTTATCGTGGGGGTGAGGAGTTCGTTTGTCATCCGGGTCGGGCGCTGTGTGTCTGTGGATCCGATGGGAAGCGGAAATGGGGGGTGGGGTTGCGGAGATGCTGCGTGGCAGCAGGGCCGGATCTGTCGGGGGAGGCGAATTTGCCGGATTTTTCAGTGATTTCGGAATGTTCCGGGCGAATGGTGCTGCGGCTGCGGCATATTCTTGCTGCATCTGCAGTCGCCGGACGTGATTCGATTCGGGCCGATGCCGGGCTGGGATTCGTGGCGGGCATGGTGCGTCCTGCCGTTTTGGTGGGTGGCGTGACCAAGTCTCTGNNAGTCTCTGAATTCTCGCTAAGATAACATGCTTGACGAGTTATATAACATAGATATAACAAATAAACGCTGCCACAGGCAGCCGGACCCGCCGCCGCGCAGAGGAGAGCATGGCGTCGGGGATGACGGGGGAAGAACTTGCCGCAGATCATGGTTTCTGTCGGCCCGGATATCCGGGGGGCTGCGCCCCTTCGGCCCCCTGCACCTGATCGCCCGTACCGGCGCGCCCTGCGCCGGAGCGACCGACGCAAGTTTTGCCATCCGAGGCCCAAATGACCCAGAACACCGCCCAGTCGCAGACCCAGTCGGCACAGATCCAGCCGGCACAGAATGTTCCGGCGGCCAAGGCTCCGGCCGTGCCCCGGCGCGGGCTGATGATCGCCTCGGCGCTTGGCATTGCGGTGCTGGCGGCAATGGCGCTGGATACCACGGTGGTTCATATCGGATCCGATGCCGATGTGCGCCAGCAGGCCTTTGCCCCCGACAGTTTCGGCGAGGCAGAGTTTCCGCGGGTGCAGGCCGCGGTCGAGGCCAAGGCGGTGGATGCGCTGGTGCTGGCCCCGGCTGCCCTGGCCGACAAGGTGGCGGCGGGCCAGCAATTTGGCACGGCCTCTTCCACCGGGTCGATCATGTCTGTCCGGCTGACGGGCGTGGTGGGCGAGGGCAAATCCGGCATCTACACCCTGGCGGTGGACGGGATGCCCGCCGAAATCAAGGTGCGGGTGCAGACCGGCCCGGCGATCAATGGCACCGATCTGCGTGACGCACCGGGCGATATCGAATTCGGGGCGTTCAAGAACCAGATCGAATATCAGGATGCGGGCGCCGCGCTGAACCGGGCGATGAAAAAGGCGGTGCTGGACGGGATCGACACCGCCGCACTGCCCGGAAAGACCATCGAAGTGGTGGGGGCCTTCCGGCTTATCAATCCCAAGAACTGGCTCATCACCCCGGTGAAGGTGACCGTGAAATGACCGATATTCCAAACGCGAAGCCCGATCTGGGCGAGGTGGTGCTGGCGGCGCGCAATGTGGCCAAATCCTATGGCCAGATCCATGCGCTGAAGGGCGTGAACTTCGATATCCATCGCGGGCAGGTGACAACGCTGTTCGGGGAAAACGGCGCCGGCAAATCGACGCTGATGAAGATCCTGTCGGGGGTGATCCAGCCCACGGCCGGGCAGATCATCCTGGATGGCGCGGCGGTGGCCTTCGACAATTCGACCGATGCCCGCAACCGGGGCATTTCGATCATCCATCAGGAACTGAGCCTCGCCCCCAACCTGTCGGTGCGCGACAACATCTTCATGGGGCGCGAGATCATGGGCCCCGGCGGTGTGGATTTCGCCGAAGAGGAACGCCAGACCCGCAAGCTGATGGAAGGGCTGGAAGAGGATATTGATCCGCTGACCCCGGTCGAGGAATTGCGTCTGGGCCAGCAGCAGATCGTCGAAATCGCCCGCGCGCTGTCGGTGGACAGCCGGATTCTCATCATGGATGAACCGACCAGCGCGCTGTCGGCCACGGAAGTGGAAGTGCTGTTCAAGGTCATCCGCGATCTGAAATCCAAGGGCGTTTCCATCGTCTATATCTCGCACCATCTGGAAGAGGCGCTGCAGATCACCGATCATGCCGTGGTGCTGCGCGATGGCACGATGACGGCCTATGCCCCGCGTGCCGAAATTGATCTGGAATGGTTCGTCCGCAACATGGTGGGCGAAAACTACGATCTGGGCAGCCCGCCCGGCGGCTATGGTTTTGGCAATGTGGCGCTGTCTTTGCGCGATGTGACGGTGCCCGATCCGAAGGGCGCGGATTTCAACGTGGTGGACCGCTTTTCCCTGGATGTGCGGGCGGGCGAGGTGGTCTGCATCTATGGCCTGATGGGCGCGGGGCGGACCGAACTTCTGGAAACCGTGGCGGGCCGCCTGCGCGCCAGCACCGGCGAAGTGGTGCTGGAAGGGCTGGAGATTTCGCATCTGACCATTGCCGAACGCATTGCCCGTGGCCTGGCGCTGGTGCCCGAAGACCGGCAGCGCGACGGGCTGGTGCAGACCATGACCGTGGGGCAGAACCTGTCGCTGGCCTCGATCGCGGCCTTTACCAAGGGGCTGTTCACGCAGAAAAAGGCCGAACAGGCGCTGATCGAAGACAGCATCCGCAAGGTCACCGTGAAAACCTCGGGCGGGGGGGCGGCCATCGGATCGCTGTCGGGGGGCAATCAGCAGAAGGTGGTGATCGGCAAGATGCTGGCCACCAACCCCCGTGTCATCATGCTGGACGAACCCTCACGCGGGATCGACATCGGCGCCAAGGCCGAAGTGTTCAAGCTGCTGGCCGAACGGGCAAAGCAGGGGCTTGCCGTGATCTATTCCACATCCGAAGTGGGCGAATGTCTGTCGATCGCCCATCGGATCATCGTCATGCACAAGGGCCGCATCTCGGCCGAATTCGATTCCACCGTCAGCAAGGAAAAGATCATGGCCGCCTCTGGCGAGTCCGTGGCGGCCTGAGCGACAAGATACGGAGCCATCCCATGTCGGATACCACCATCTCCCGCGCGGCCACGCCAAAGGCCAGTTTCAGCCTTGGCCGTCTGTTGCTGGAAGGCCGCGCCTTCTTTGCGCTGATTGCCATCATCGCCGTGTTTTCCTTTCTGTCGCCCAATTACCTTACGGTCGGCAACTTTCTGATCATGGCCAGCCATGTGGCGATCTATGGCATCCTGGCCATCGGGATGCTGCTGGTGATCCTGAATGGCGGGATTGATCTGTCTGTCGGGTCCATCCTTGCGCTGTCGGGTGTGATGGCGGGCGCGATGATGCAGGGGATCGAGCTGCAGGCGCTGGGGATCATCCTTTATCCGCCGGTCTGGGCGGTTGTGGTGCTGACCTGTGTGCTGGGCGCGCTGGTGGGGGCGGTGAACGGGGTGCTGATCGCCTGGTTCAAGGTGCCTGCCTTCGTGGCGACGCTGGGGGTGATGTATGTGGCGCGCGGTGTGGCGCTGCTGCTGACCAACGGGCTGACCTACAACAACCTGTCGGGCAGTGCGGATCTGGGCAATACCGGCTTTGACTGGCTGGGGTTCAACCGTCTGGGCGGGGTGCCGATTTCGGTGCTGGTTCTGGCGGGGATCGCGGTTCTGGCGGGGCTGATGCTCAGCCGGTCGGCCTTCGGGCGCTGGCTTTACGCCTCGGGCGGGAATGAACGCGCCGCCGATCTGTCGGGCGTGCCGGTGCGGCGGGTGAAGATCACCGTCTACACGCTGTCGGGGATGCTGTCGGCCGTGGCGGGGCTGGTGCTGTCTTCGCAGCTGACCTCGGCCGGGCCCACGGCAGGCACCACCTATGAGCTGACCGCCATCGCGGCGGTGGTGATCGGCGGGGCGGCGCTGACCGGCGGGCGTGGCACGGTGCGCGGCACCATGCTGGGGGCCTTTGTGATCGGCTTTCTGTCCGACGGGCTCGTGATTATCGGGGTGTCGTCCTACTGGCAGACGGTGTTCACCGGCGCGGTGATCGTTCTGGCAGTGCTGATGAACTCCATCCAATACGGCAGCCGCGCCCGCAAGGGATAGCCGCCTGACCACCTTCTCCGACCGGGTCTGACAGAAGAGCGGGCCCGCGCGGAAAGCCTTGCCACATGGCAAAAATACCAAACCAAGGGAGAGAGACCAATGATGAAAATGACGCGCCGCCTGCTGCTGGCCGCCGTGGCTGTTGCCCCGCTGATGGCGGGGGCCGCTTCGGCCGAAGGGCTGATCTCGATCATCGTGAACGATCCGGCGAACCCCTACTGGTTCACCGAAGGCGAAGTGGCCAAGGCCACGGCCGAGGGGCTGGGCTATTCCGCCAATGTGGCTGCGCACAAGGGCGATACCAACACCGAAAGCACGCTGATCGACACGGCGATCACCAACAAATCGGCGGCGATCATCCTTGATCCGGCCAATGCCGATGGTTCGGTGGGCGCCGTGAAAAAGGCAGTCGAGGCCGGTATTCCGGTGATCCTCGTGAATGCCGAGATCAACCAGGAAGGTCTGGCCAAGGCGCAGCTGGTGTCGAACAACGCACAGGGTGCGGCTTTGGGCGCCGAAACCTGGGTGTCGATGGTGGGCGAAAGCGGCAAGTTCGTCGAGCTGTTCGGCAACCCGGCCGACAACAATGCCGCCACCCGGTCCAACGGCTATGAAACCGTCATCAGCCAGTATCCCGATCTGGTGAAAGCCGGTCAGGAAGTGGCGAACTGGGATCGCACCCAGGGCTATCAGAAAACCCAGTCTCTGCTGCAGGCCAACCCCGACATCACCGGCCTGATCGCCGGCAATGACGAAATGGCGCTGGGCGCGATTGCCGCGCTGAAAGAGGCAGGCAAGCTGGATGCGGTGAAGGTCGGCGGCTTTGACGGTTCGCCCGATGCGGTGGCCGCGATCAAGGCAGGCGAGATGCAATATACCGTGCTGCAGCCCGTCGCCGTGTTCTCGGCCGAAGCGGTGAAGCAGGCTGATAGCTTCATCAAGACCGGCGCCACGGGTGCGGCCACTGAAAAGCAGCTGTTCGACTGCCTGCTGATCACCGCCGAAAACGTGGATAAATATACCGCCGCCTTTACCCTTTCGGAATAAGGCGCAGGCTTCGGGGGCGGGCAATCGCCCCCTTTCTGGCCTGCGGCGCCCCGACCGGCGCCGCAGGCCTTGCCATCTGCGCGGGTTTTCTTGCCTTTCGGGGCAATTGCGTTATCCGGCAGGCAGGAGGCGCCCATGTCCGACAGCAAGCCCGTTTTCGACCCCATGCCCAATCTTTCCAGCCTGGCCAATCCTGCGCCCATGGCAGAGCGTCCCGGCCCCGATCAGGTGCCGGTGGACAGCCGCCATGCCCGCCAGATCGCCCGGCGGCAGCTGATGGCCGAGGCGGTGATGGCCGAAGGCACGATGCGGATCGAGGATCTGACGGAACGGTTCGGCATCAGCCTGATGACCGCCCACCGCGATCTGGATGAACTGGTGGGGCGCGGTCTGTTGCGCAAGACGCGCGGCATCGTCTCTGCCGCGCCCACCAGCCTGATCGAATCGAGCGATGTCTATCGCGCCTCGCGCCAGTCGGCAGAAAAGCGCGCCATTGCCGCTGCTGCCGTGGCGCTGATCGAGCCGGGGCAGGCGGTGTTCTTTGATGACAGCACGACGGTGTTGCAGATGGTGCCGCATCTGGCCGCGCGGGTGCCGCTGACCGCGATCACCAATTCCCTGACGCTGATGAACGCGCTGAAGGGGATGCGCGATATCACGCTGCTGGGCTTGGGCGGGCAGTTCCACAACTGGTGCAATGCTTTCATGGGGCCGGTGACCACTGCCGAAATCCGCCGTCTGCGCGCCGATCTGGTGTTTCTGTCGATGGCGGCGATCACCGATGACATGGTGTTTCACCAAAGCCCGGAAATGGCGGAAACCAAGCGCGCCATGTTCGACAGCGCGGCCCGGCGGGTGCTGCTGGCCGATCACACCAAATTCGACCGCCGCGCGCTTCATGCCATGTGCGGGCTGGATGAATTCGATGTGGTGATCGTGGATGCCGCCACACCCCCCCGCCTGCTGGACCGGATGCGCAGCCGGGGCATCCGGGTGCAGATCGCGCCGCCGCTGCCGGAAGCGGGCGAACCCTGACCCCGCAAGGGCGCGCAACAACCGCTTTGGGATGGCGCCGATCCGCGCTATCCTGTGCCATCGGGCAAGGGAGGCGGATATGCGCAGGTTGGGCGTCATCGGCTGTCTGCTGGCAGGGGGCCTTCTGGCCGCGCCGCCGCTGTTTGCCGCCGATCCTTCGGTGACCTGTTCCACAGAATATACCCGCCGCATGGCCATTGCCGCGTCGGACTATGCCGAACCGAACCCGCCCTGGGCCTATTGGGTGGATGTGGCAGGGCAGCGGCAGGGCCCCTGGACGATCATCGACATCAAGCGCGAAATGCTGCTGGGCCGTCTGCCTAGGGGGCTGTATTTCCATCCGGCCAATGGCAAGGGCGGCTGGCAATGGTCGGCCAGCGCGCCGGAATTCGATCCCTTGCCGCCCGATCCGGCGGTGACGGATGCCGAAATCGCGCAGGGTCTGCAGGCGCTGCTGGAAGGGTGCTGGGTATCCGATCCGGTGGCCGAGGCGCCGGGGCAGGAAACCGTCTGGCTGTTTCTGCTGTTCGATACGGGGCCGTTCTTCCCCTCGCGCGGGGTGCGCAACAGGGCCACGGGCGCAGAAGGGTTCTGGTTCACCCGCAGCTCGAACCGGCATTGGGGCATCGCGGGCCAGCAGGGGCGGAATTTCCGCCTCGTGCTGCCCGATATCGGCTATCTTGATCCGGTGGACGAGGTGCCAGTGCGGATCGTGGATCGCAATACGCTGGTGATCGAGCTGCCGGGGCAGGGGCCAGGTCTGGGCGGTGTAGTGTTCCGGAGGATGTAGGCGGGCAGCAAGGCGGGGCAGGGGATGTGACGGCAGCGATGGGCGAGACGACAGGGAACATGGCGGGGCCGCCGGCAGNNAGAGGAACTCCGCATATCGTATCTGAAATACAGCGAAACCGTCACCTTCGCGCTGCAACTGCGGGGCAGGGCCGATACCGAATGGCAGCGTGTGGTGAACATGCATGCGGCGCTGATCGCGGTGATGATCTTCTTTGCCAATGAAACCGATGGCTTTCTGGCGGCGCGCATCCTCGTCTTTGTATTCTACACCTATAATGTGGCCGTGGCGCTGGTGAACCTGCGCGAGGCTTTTGCTGGGCTGCGCGCTGTATCCAATGATCTGCGGCTGTTTCCGCCGCCGCCATCGGGGGGCGAGGGGCTGCAATGGCTGACGCGGCGGGGCTTTCGCTATGATGCCACGCTGCAATGCGGGTTGCTGGTGGTGGTCTGGGGGGTGATCGGCATCCTGCTGCTGGCCCCTGGGCCATTGCAGATCTAGCCCGCATCCCCGACCAGTGCGAAAGGCCCCCACCAGCCCGGATGCAGCGCATGGCTTGGGGTGGCGGGATCATCCAGGATCGCCAGCATGGCGCGGCGCAATGCCTCGGCCCGGTCTGGCGCATCTGGGGCGGCCATGGCCTGCACAAGGCGGGTGGTCAGGGCGGTGGCGGCATCGCTGTAAACCGGCCAGTGCGACACCAGCAGGCTGCGCGCCCCGGCCAGAAAGAAGGAACTGGCCAGACCGGCGAAACCCTCATCGGCCTCGGACGATCCGGCGGCGGTATTGCAGGCCGACAGCAGCACGAAATCGGCATCCAGCCGCAGGCCCGCGATTTCCGCCGTGGTCAGCAGCCCGTCATCCTGCGCATCGGGCAGGGCGGGCGGCGTCAGCACCAGCCCGGCATCGGCGGCGCCCACCTCGCCCGCGATCAGCCCATGGGTGGCAAAGGCCAGCAGGCGATAGCGGGCCAGTTCGCCCCGCGCGCTCAGGTCTTTCAGGCGGGTTTCGGTGGCATCGCCCTGCAGCAGCACCGATCCCGACGCGGCGCCCAGCCGCCTTGCATTGCGTTCCAGCTCGCAGCGGGTGTCGGGCAGGGCGGGCAGGGCCGCCAGTGCCAGCCTGTCGGCCTGCCCGCCATCGCGCAGGATCGGCTGGNNGGCCAGCAGCGCCGTTTCGCGCGGGGTGCCGCAATCATCGGGCAGCGCGCCATCGGCCTGCGCCCCGATCAGCGGATCGCCCATGCCGAAAAACGGCCGGTCGGCGGCGCTGGGGCGGCTGGTGGCATGGCGCAGCGCGGCAAGGCTGGCGACCGAGGGCAGGATGGTCACCGCCATGCGCCGGATCAGCCAGGGTGCCGCGCGCAGGTCGCTGCCCGACCCCGGCGCCTCGGTCAGCGTCAGGTGAAAGGGCAGGGCGGCCAGCGCCCGGTCGGGCACGATGATGACCGCGCGCTTGCCCTGCAAGGCGGGGGCCACCGGGGCCAGCAGATCTGTCCAGGCACGATGGGCCAGCGCCAGATCGAATCCGGGGCCTGCCGGTTCTTCTGAGTCGTCCGTCAGACTGAAGGCGCCGCGCGTGCCGCTGGCCCCGGCCCCGCAGCGCCGGTCGGTCAGTGCTGCGGCGCAGCGCAGATCGTGGGCCAGCTGTACCAGCGCGTCGCGGGGCGGCAGGGGGGCGGCCATATATCCGTCGCGGGTGATGGCAAAGACATGGCCCTGATCCCCCGGGGCGGTGGCGTAAAGCAGCAGCGCCTCGTCCGGGGCCAGCAGGCGCATCGTGGCCAGCAGATCCACCGGCCGGGGATCGGCCAGCGCGGCATATTCGGGAAAGCGGGCGGCAACATCGGTTTCCACCCGCGCCAGATCGCGGCGGGCGGCCAGCATCGCATTGCGGGCGGGGCCGGTATCCCCGGGCCTTGCCAAAGCTGTCAGATAGGCATCGCGCGCTGTGGCCAGCCCGCGTTCGGCGCCCTCCAGCTGCCGGGCAAGATCGGCGGCACCGGGGGCGCGGCCCAGCAGCCGGGCGGTGGCACGGCCCAAAGCAGCGCCGGCCGCCAGATCATTCACCCTTTGCGCCACCTGAAACGCCTCGGTAAAGCGGTTGGCAGCCTCGGCCCCCTGCGCCGCATTGGCGGCGGCCAGCGCCAGCGTCACATGCCCGGGCAGATGGTCGCGGGCGGCGGGCTCCTGCCGCCGGTCGGCCTGGGTCAGCGCGGCGGTGGCGGCGCGATAGGCGGGCAGGG
>DOMY01000207.1 GCA_003509785.1 Gemmobacter sp. | reverse complement strand
AGGCCGTTCTGGCGCACCGCCTCGGCATCATCCGCCGTCAGAAGGCCTGCGCGCAGATGATCCTCGACCCAGCGCCAGGTGCAGGTGCCGGAGTTTTCGACCGCCCAGCGATACAGCGGCGTGCGGGAAAAGAAACCATCGGCAAAATAGAACTGCTCGTATTCCGGCGGGAAGGTGGTGAGATAGATCACATCATCGGTATGGCCCATCGAATGGGCATTGCGAAACCGCGTGAAACCGTAGTTGACCCGCGAAAAGCCCCGTTCCCGAAACAGGGAGACCGCCTGATCCCAGACGCCATCAATGGTTGCTGATGTGGCGATCCGGTTCAGGATCGCAAGAATATCCATCAAGGCCTGGCCCCAAACTCATACAAAGACAATAGAATCAACAGGCCGCACCAATGGCCCCAGTTCGGTTCTATTACTGGGGATTGCGGGCGGATGACAGGCATTGCAGCTATGCAAGCCTGTCATCTTGCCGCAGATCAATGGGCCGCCTTTGACGTGTCGCGCCGGGCCGCATCGTGGCAGGCCTGGGTGACGCCGGGGGCCAGTGCCATCATCGCATCGAACTGCGTCAGAAAAATCTGCCCGGTCAGATCGCGCAGCAGATGCGTGCGGGCCAGCCTGTCCATCACCGGGCCTTTCACTTCGGACAGATGCAGGGTCACCCCCCCATCACGCAGGCGGCTGTTCAGATCCTCCAGCGTTTCCAGTGCGGATGAATCAATGCTGTTCACTGCGGTGCAGATCAGCACGATATGGCGCAGCCCCGGCTGTTCGGCCACAGCCCCCAGCAGACGGTCTTCCAGAAACCGGGCATTGGGGAAATACAGGCTTTCGTCGATGCGGATCGACAGCACATCCGGCGCGGTGATGACCTCGTGCCGGGTGACATTGCGAAAATGCTCGGTTCCCGGAACCTGTCCGACGATGGCCACATGCGGGCGCGAGCTGCGCCACAGATGCAGCCCGATCGACAGGATCACCCCGGCGCTGATCCCGGCCTCGACCCCGATGCCCAGGGTGACCAGAATGGTGGCCAGCATCGCGGCAAAATCGCTGGGGCTGTAGTGCCAGGTGCGGCGCAAGGCACCCAGATCGACCAGGCTGAGCACGGCCACGATGATGGTCGCCGCCAGCGTGGCCTTGGGCAGCGNNCCCCGATGGCGGTGAAGGCGCCCGCCGCGGGCGTTTCGGCCCCGGCGTCAAAATTCACCACCGAACGTGCAAAGCCCCCGGTCACCGGATAGCCACCCGAAACCGCCGCCCCGATATTCGAGGCACCAAGCGCGATCAACTCCTGATCCGGGTCGATGCGCTGGCGGCGCTTGGCGGCCAGCGTCTGCGCCACGGAAATGGTTTCGACATAGCCCACCAGCGAAATCAGCGCCGCCGGAGCAAAGATGGCGGCCCAGAGATCCGGGTCCATCGGCGGCAGGGTGGGCATNNAGCCACCGCCAGCACGGGCGCAGCACGGCTCAGCGCGCCTGCAAGCCGGTCATTCAGGCCTGCACGGCGCAGCAAGGGTTTCAGGCGGCTGCGAGTCCAGAACAGAAAGGCCACCACGGGCAGGCCGATCATCAACGTCTGCAGGTTTGCGCCGGGCAGCCCTTGCCAGATGGCGATGGCCAGCTCTGGCAGGGTTTCGCCGCGCACAGAAAGGCCGATGAGTTGCGGGATCTGTCCGGCGGCGATCAGCAGACCGGATGCCGTGATGAAGCCGGAAATCACCGGATGGCTGATGAAATTCGCCATGAAGCCCAGCCGCAGCAGACCCATGCCCAACAGCATCAGCCCCGACAGGAAGGCCAGCGCGATGGCGGCGCCCAGATATTCGGCCGTGCCCTGTGCCGCCAGCGGGGCAATGGCCGCCGCCGTCATCAGGCTGACCACCGCAACCGGACCCACGGCCAGCGTGCGCGAGGTGCCAAAGACCGCATAGATCACCAGCGGCGCGATCGAGGCATAAAGCCCGACCTCTGCCGGCAGGCCTGCCAGCAGCGCATAGGCAAGCGATTGCGGGATCAGCATGATCGTCACGATCACGGCGGCCAGCAGATCATTTCCCAGCGCGGCCCGATTGTAGTGCGGGCCCCAATCCAGGACAGGCAGGAAACGGCGCATGGCAGGCTCTCCGCGCGCCGAAGGGTTCGGCGCCTCGGATCAAGACCTATCCAACCCTTACATACATTTCAAGTATTGAATATGTAGAAGGATTATCCCAAAGCCGCTTCCGCAGCGGCACGAATGTTCCGGATATTGGCGCCATAGGGGGAAGGATTACCGACCGAACCGCCTTTGAACACCGCCGATCCGGCCACCAGAACATCGGCACCCGCTGCTGCGACCAGCGGTGCGGTTTCCACCGTCACGCCGCCGTCGATCTCGATATGCACCGGGCGGTCACCGATCATCTCGCGCAAGGCGCGCACCTTGGCCACCTGCGAATGAATGAACTTCTGCCCGCCGAAACCGGGGTTCACCGTCATCACGCAGATCAGATCCACCATGTCGATCAGATGCGCCACCGCATCAATCCCGGTGCCGGGGTTGATGGCCAGACCGGCCTTGATGCCATGGGCGCGGATGGCCTGCAGCGTGCGG
>DOMY01000109.1 GCA_003509785.1 Gemmobacter sp. | reverse complement strand
GCACGATGTAATCGCTGCCCAGTTCCGAGGTGACCTTGGCGAACAGGCCGATGGCCACGCCTGCGATACCTGCGATGCCCGATCCGATGCCGAAGGTCAGCATGTTGATGCGATCGGGGTTGATGCCCATGCTGGCGGCCATCGCCGGGTTCTGCGTCACCGCGCGGACCTCAAGCCCAAGCCGCGTGCGTTTCATCAGCCAGAGGAAGAAGCCGAGGAACAGCAAAGCCAGCACGAAGATCGCAATCCGGATATAACTGATCGACACCACATCATTCATCACCCAGGCCCCATCGAGCCAGGCAGGCGAGGTCAGCGGCCGGGCCTGAGTGCCGAAGATGTTCTTGGCCAGCTGCTGCAGCGCAATGGAAATGCCGAAGGTGGCCAGCAGGGTTTCCAGCNNCTCATCCAGCTCGGGTTTTCAACGCCCACGTTCTGCGCGCCAAACAGGCTGCGCACCAACTGCATCAGCACCAGGCTGATGCCCCAGGTGGCCAGCAGGGTTTCCAGCGGGCGCTTGTACAGGTGGCGGATCACCAGCCGCTCCATCACCACGCCGGCCGCAAAGGTGACGGCAAAGGCCAGCGGCAGGGCGATGACGATCGACAGGGTGTAGTTGCTGATGAACAGCTGCACCACATAGCCGGTATAGGCGCCCATCATGATGAATTCACCATGCGCCATATTGATCACGCGCATCACGCCAAAGGTGATGGCAAGGCCGATAGCCGCCAAGAAGTAGATCGAGGCCAGCGACAGCGCATCCAGCGCCAGATCGGCGGCCTGCATGGCGCCGACCGTGGTGCCGATGGCGGCGAGCGCGGTGGTCGCGGCAGCCGTCACCGCCGGATCGGCTTCGGCATAGACATCGGCGAAGCCATGGGCGGCCAGCGCGACTGTCACCTCGTCATCGGTGGCGGCGGTGGGCACGGTGCCCGCCGCCTCCAGCGCCGTATAGGCGCGGTCGCGTTCGGATTGGGCCGACAGCGCAGCCAGCGGCACGCCGCCCACGGTGCCATCGACGATATGGGCGGCCAGCGCCGCGCGCTGGTCGGCTATGGTCAGCCGGGCGGGGGCAAGCCCTGCCGCCACCAGCAGGTCATAGGCCTCGGCTTCGGGCAGATCCTTGCCCGGCGTCAGCATGGCGGCGATATTCGCATCCGGGGGCGGTGCATCAGCAAAGGCGATGCGTTTCGTCGCCACCAGCGGATTCAAGGCGCCGCGCAGATCCAGGCCAAGATCTGTGCCAAAACTTTCGATGGCGGCCACACGTTCGTCCGCTGTGGCGCCGTATTGCAGGGTGAGCAGACGTTCCAGCCGTTGCTTCTGCGCTTGCAGCGCAGGATCCGTTTCACCGGCGATCGAGGCACGCAGCGGCTCCAGCAGTTCAGGTGCCGGATCACGGGCGATCGAGGTCAGCGCCGCAGCGCGGGCGACCGGATCCGGATCGGACAGGGTGAACTGCACCAATGCCGTCGAAATCAGGCCGCGCACCCCGGCATTGGGTTTCAGATCGGTGATATCAGATTTCGGCGCGGTTCCGGCATCCGTACCGTCAAGCGCGGTCAGGGCCCATCCGGCTTCGGCAGGTGCCAGCAGGAAGAACACGCCATCAGCCTTGCGCACGCCCAGCAGACGGGCCTCCCAGGCGGCAAGGATGCGCGCAACAGCGGGATCCCCCGAGCTTGCCAGCGCCGCGATCACCGGCCCGATGGTCTGGCGCGAAGCGCGGACAATCAGATCGCGATTTTCGTCAAGGATCGTGGCAGCATCACTGGGGCTGGCCTGCGCATGGGCGGCCGGGCTCGCAACGATCTGGGGCAGTGCCAACATGAGCACGGCCAGAAGAACATGAATGAAATGGCGCATGGTCCCTGCGGTTCGCGTCGGAGGGGAGCGGAAGGGGCCGTCGCGGCCCCTTCGAAAGACAGGGAACCCCTGCCGGATCAGCCTGTGGTCAGTAGTTCGACTTCAGCTGCACGCAGGTCTTGGTTTCGGTGTTGTACATGCCGCAATCCAGCTCGGCCCAATCCGATTCCAGAACCGCCGATTCCGGCAGGAAATCGGTCCAGGCATCGCCCGCAACCGGCTCGGTCTGGCTGATGATGTCAAACTGGCCATCGGCGCGGATCTCGCCGATCAGAACCGGCTTGGTCAGGTGATGGTTCGGCAGCATCTTGGCGGTGCCCCCGGTCAGGTTCGGCACTTCCAGACCGTACATCTTTTCGCGCACGGCATCGACTTCGGTGGAACCAGCAGCCTCGACCGCCTTGACCCACATGTTGAAGCCGATCACATGGGCTTCCATCGGGTCGTTGGTCACGCGCTTTTCACCGGCAAAAGCTTTCCATTTTGCGATGAATTCCGCGTTCACCGGAACATCGGAAGACTGGAAATAGTTCCAGGCCGCCAGGTGACCCACGAGGTTCGAGGTATCCAGACCCGACAGTTCTTCTTCACCCACCGAGAAGGCAACGACCGGAATCTCATCTGCCGACACGCCTGCCGCCGCCAGTTCCTTGTAGAACCCGATGTTGGCATCGCCGTTGATGGTGGAGATCACGCCCACCTTCTTGCCATCGGCGCCCAGCGCGACCACGTCGGCCACGATCTTCGACCAGTCAGAATGGCCGAAGGGGGTGTAGTTCACGAAGATGTCTTCTTTCGGGATGCCCTTGGAAATCAGATAGGCTTCCAGAATGTTGTTCGTGGTGCGCGGATAGACGTAGTCGGTGCCCAGCAGGGCGAATTTCTGCACGCCCAGCTCGTCCAGGAAATAGTCGGTCGCCGGGATCGCCTGCTGGTTCGGCGCGGCGCCAGTGTAGAACACGTTCTTCGACGATTCCTCGCCTTCGTATTGCACCGGATAGAACAGCAGGCCGTTCAGTTCCTCGATGACCGGCAGCACGGATTTGCGGCTCACGCTGGTCCAGCAGCCGAACATCACATCGACATTCGACACGGTCAGCAGTTCGCGCGCCTTTTCGGCAAACAGCGGCCAGTCAGAAGCCGGATCGACCACGACCGCCTCAAGTTTCTTGCCCAGCAGGCCGCCCTTGGCGTTCTGCTCTTCGATCAGCATCAGCATCGTGTCTTTGAGCGTGGTTTCCGAAATCGCCATCGTCCCGGAAAGCGAATGGAGCACGCCGACCTTGATCGTTTCCTCCTGAGCCTGCACGGCCCCCGCCAGAGAAAGCGCGAACGCCCCCCCGAGCATCGCGGTCTTCATCGCGTTCATTTCTGACCCCTGTTTAGCGGCTGCGGTTCACCGGATGCCCCCGGGCCGGGCCGTCATCTGTTTCACCTTTGCCGGGCGAGCAGGCACCGGCTGGGTCAGAAAGCCTCAATTGCGGCGCTGCAGCAAAGGGCTTTACCCCTGCGTCAAGGCATCCGCAGCACTTGCCCAAAAATTAGCCTTCACAAAACCTTCACGCGCATTATTTAATCGTCATCTCTGTGAAATCGACACAATTCCGCCACCTTCCGCCATCAGGGCGCAACCAGACCCCCGCAAACGCCACAAGCGGTGTCTTTTCGGTGCCACCCTTCCTCACAGCAAAGCGATTTCGCAAAATGTCGGCTTCATTTCTCCGCCC
>DOMY01000258.1 GCA_003509785.1 Gemmobacter sp. | reverse complement strand
CGATGATCGTCACAAGCGGGGTGCGCAGGTCATGGCTTACCGAGGACAGCAGGGCCGTGCGCAACCGCTCGGTTTCAGAGGCCAGCCGGGTTTCCGAAAGCTCTTCGGTCAGCCGCAGCCGTTCAAGGGCCAGCGCGATCTGGTCCACCAGCGCATCCAGCAAGCGGCGGTCTTGCCGGGCAAACTGGCGGTCATCGGCATAGGCGATCCCCAGGATACCCAATCTGCGCTCGCCGGTGGACAGCGGCAGGAAATACCACCGTGCAGTGGGCAGGGTATCCGACCCCCGGCCTGCAGGTTCGCCCTTTTCCCAGGAAAACTGGGCGGCTGACTGATCGCGCGGNNCTGCAGATCCCCGGCAGGCCCGGGCCGCAGCAGCACAGCCTCGCAGCGCAGCGTGGTGGCAACATGGCTGACCGAGGCCCAGATCACATCATCGGCGGTGGCGGCGGCGGCCACCCTTCGGCTGAAATCGTAAAGCTTGTTGGTGCGATCCGCGATGCTGGCCTGCGCGTCGATCCGCGCCCGCAACCGCGCGGCCAGATTGCCGGTGATGAGTGAGGCCGTCAGAAACAGCCCCAGGGTCAGCAATTCGCCCCGATGGGAAACGTGGAAGGTAAAGCGGGGATGGGTGAACAGATAGTTATAGGCAAGAAAGCCCAGGACGGCGCTGGCCATGGCCGGGCCAAGGCCGCGTCTGCTGGCCACCACAACCACCGCGGTCATATAGATCACCGACAGGCTGGCCACCGGAAAAAGCTGTTCAGCCGCAAAGGCGCAGGCCGAGGCAAGGCCCACGGCCAGCGCCGCTTCGCCCCAGGCCAGCGGCTCACGCCCGAGATGCGGCAGATGCCACCCCGCCCGCTGCCCCCGTTCATCCGGTTCGGCGGCCAGCGTGATCTCGAACCGCGCGGACTGGCGCAACAGCCCTGCAGCCACATCCTCGGTCGTCAGCCGCGATCAGATCCTGCGTGGGCGCGGGCGGCCGATCACGATACGCCGCACATTGCGGTCTGCGGCATAGGACAGGATCGCCTGTGCCACGTCGCGTTCGGATTCCAGCGTGGCCAGTTCGGCCCCCAGCCGTTCTGCCAGGCGCAAAGTACCTGCCAGCCGGTCCTTGTCGGCATCGGGCAGCGCTTCGGTATCGGCCTGCGTGACATTCAGCGCAATCCATTCCGCCCTTGCCCGGTCGGCACTGCGTTTGGCGACCCGGATCGCCTCGCGCGCGGCGGGGCTTTCGTTGACGCAGACCAGAATACGTTCCTGCGTGGGCCAGGGGCCGACAATGGCATTGGCCGCCATATGTTCGCGCAGCTGGGCATCCACCCGGTCGGCGGCGGCGCGCAGGGCCAGTTCGCGCAGCGCCGTCAGATTGCCCTTGGCAAAGAACGAGGTCAGCGCGCGGGCCGCCTGATCCTGCGGATAGACCTTGCCCTGCCGCAGGCGTTCCAACAGTTCGTCCGGCGGGATGTCGATCAACTCGATCTCGTCGGCCATTTCCAGCACACGATCGGGCACGGTTTCCCGGACCCGGACGCCGGTGATGCGGGCCACGGTTTCGTTCAGGGTCTCGATATGCTGGATGTTCAGCGTGGTGAAGACGTCGATGCCCGCCGCCAGCACCTCTTCCACATCCTGCCAGCGCTTTTCATGCCGTCCGCCGATCGCATTGGTATGGGCCAGCTCGTCGATCAGCGCCAGCGCCGGGCGCCGGGCCAGCAGACCGTCCAGATCCATTTCGGTCAGGGCGCGGCCCTTGTAGATCACTGGTTTGCGGGCCAGTTGCGGCAGGCCCGCCAGCTTTGCCTGTGTCTCGGCCCGGCCATGTGTCTCGATCAGGGCGGCAAGGACATCGACTCCCGCGGCCTGCTTGCGCTGTGCATCATCCAGCATGGCCCATGTCTTGCCGACGCCCGGGGCCGCACCGATGAAGATCTTCAGCCGCCCACGCCCCTCCCGCGCGGCCTGTGTCAGCAGGGCGTCGGGGGAAGGGCGAATGTCGGCGTCCAGGGTCATTCGGTCGGCGTTCCTTCTGCACCCCCGGATGATGGCGGAAAAGCCGCATCAAGGGCGAGGTTGGTTTCCAGCACATTCACGCGCGGCGCACCATAAAGCCAGAGCGTTCGATCCGCGATGCGCCCTTCGATCAGGCTGCGGACTTCGGACACGCCGACCCCGCGCGCTGCAGCGATACGTCCTGCCTGTGCCAGGGCATTTTCGGGGCTGACATGCGGATCAAGGCCCGAACCAGAGGTGGTGACCGCGTCGATGGGGGCTGGCTGGCCGGTTTCGGCCTCCCATGCCGCACGGCGGGCCGCCACATCGGCGATCAGCGCGGCGGATATCGGGCCAAGGTTCGAAGCGCCGGTTCCTGCCGCATTCCAGCTGCTGGCCGAGGGACGGGGATGCAGATAGCCCGGCCCGACAAAGGGCTGCGCGATCAGCGCCGATCCGGTCACACGGCCCTCTGCCACAAGAAGGCTGCCATTGGCGGCAAAGGGAAACAGGGCCTGGGCCACGCCAGTCAGGGCAAGCGGATAGGCAAGGCCGGTCAGCAGGGTAAACAGCGCCGTCAGGGAAATTGCAGGGCGCAAATGACTGAGCATGATGGTCTCCTCAGGTCAGGTTCAGGGCGACAAGGCACAGGTCGATGGCCTTGATACCGACAAAGGGCACGATCAGGCCGCCCAACCCATAGATCAGCAGATTGCGGCGCAGCAGGGCGGCTGCACTTGCCGGGCGATAGGCAACCCCGCGCAGTGCCAGCGGCACCAGGGCAATCAGGATCAATGCGTTGAAAATGACGGCGGACAGAATGGCCGAGGTGGGCGAGGCCAGCCCCATGATGTTCAGCATCGCCAACCCGGGATAGGCCGCGACAAAGATCGCGGGCAGCACGGCGAAATATTTGGCCACATCATTGGCGATGCTGAAGGTGGTCAGCGCCCCGCGCGAGATCAGCAGCTGCTTGCCCACAAGCACCACCTCGATCAGCTTGGTGGGATCGCTGTCCAGATCAATCAGGTTCGCGGCCTCTTTTGCCGCCGGCGTGCCCGCGTTCATCGCCACGCCGACATCGGC
>DOMY01000048.1:4292-8163 GCA_003509785.1 Gemmobacter sp. | reverse complement strand
CAACAGCCCCATGCGCTTCAATGTCATCCGCTCGATCATCCCGATGATGCCGACCAGCGAGGCTGCCAGCAAGGCTGCCGCAAACAGGGCCGCCCAGATCTGCACCGTCTGCCCGTAATATGATCCGCTCAGCAGCCGCGACCCGAGACCGGCCACCGCCCCTGTCGGCAACTCGCCCACAATGGTGCCCACCAGCGAGGCCGCGACCCCCACCTTCAATGAAGCNNCAGGCCTTTCACCATGCCCACCACCACCGGGAAAAAGCTCAGATAGGCCGAAATGATTGCCTTTGGCACCAGCCCCGTCACCCCCATGGAGTTCAGAACCACGATGATCATGGGCGCAATCGCCAGGATCGGGATCGTCTGGCTGGCAATGGCCCAAGGCATCACGCTCATGTCCATCGCCCGGTTATAGACGATGCCTACCGCCAGCAGGATGCCCGCCGCCGAGCCGAAGGCAAAACCCAGCAACGTGGCCGACAGCGTGATCCAGCCATGATAGACCAGACTGCGCTTCGACGTCACCTTCTGCCCGGCCACCCCCTCCCACAGCCCCTTGGCCACCTGATGGGGTGCCGGCAGCACCGGGCGTTCCTGGTTCAGCGTTTGCGGCAGCACATCGGCCAGCGTCACCACCTGCCCGGCCCGCGCCGCCTGATCGTAAACCCAGGTTGCATTCATCCGCATCGCGGCAAGATACCAAAGCCCGGTGATCACCAGCAGCACGGTCAGGATGGGCAGCAGATTACGCATCCCGGCCCCCTTCATCTTGGCCCCAATATCCTCGGGGGGCAGCCCCGCAGGGGCTGTGGGGGGCAGACAGCCCCCCGTCCACCGCAGACATCCCGCGCCGGTCAGTCATCACCATGCCCCGCCCGCAACCCATCGCGCACGCGGTGCGCAATTTCGATGAATTCGCGCGAATCGCGGATGTCCAGTGGCCGGTCCTTCGGCAGCGGGCTGTCGATCACATCGGTGATCCGGCCCGGTCGGGGCGACATGACCACGATCTTTGTCGAAAGATAGACGGCTTCGGGGATCGAATGGGTGACAAAGCCGATGGTCTTGCCGGTCCGCGCCCAGAGCTTCAGCAGTTCTTCGTTCAGCCGGTCACGCACGATCTCGTCCAGCGCGCCGAAGGGCTCATCCATCAGCAGGATATCGGCATCAAAGGCCAGGGCCCGGGCAATGCTGGCACGCTGCTGCATCCCGCCGGAAAGCTGCCAGGGGAATTTCTTGCCAAACCCTTCCAGATCAACAAGTTGCAACACGTTCTTCACACGCCCTTCCTGCTCGTCGCGTGAAAAACCCATGATTTCCAGCGGCAGGCGGATATTTCCGGCAATGGTGCGCCAGGGGTAAAGCCCTNNCGCCGGTCGGATGCTCCAGCGCAGCGATACAGCGCAGAAATGTGGTCTTGCCGCAGCCGGATGGCCCGATGAAACTGACGAAATCGCCTTTGTTCACCGTCAGGTTCACGTCTTTCAACGCCTGAACCGGCCCGTCCCCGGTGTGAAAAACCAGATCAAGCCCAGTTGCGCAAATCACCGGAGCGGGTATCGTCGTCGTATCCTTCATTCCACTCTGCCATTTCCGACACGCCCCGGCGCCGCGTTCATAATTGCGTATCCCTGATATGCCACCTTCGGCCGAACCGAGGGGGCAGGATATGCCCCGACAGATGACACCAAGGGAGGACACCATGCAATCCACACTCGCCTTTGCCCCGACGGACGAAGATCTTGCAGCCGACTTCTTCGATCTGCCGATCCTTGCCTATACGCCGGCGCTGCCGGTGCCTGAAACGCCGCCCCTGCGCCAACCCAACGCCGAAGATGATCCCATGCCGCAGATGGGCTGACAACGAATCCGTGCCGGTCACCGCGAACAGATTGGCGGTGGCCTGCATGGGGACAGGTTTTACCCTCGTGCCTTAGCGCAGACCTGGAAGGAGACACCGCATGACAGAATGCAAGAAACTTCGCCCCGGTGCGGTATCCTATGCGGGCAAGCAGGGATTTTCGTATTTCGAAGGAATCGCCCGCGAAACAACCGGTTCTCAGGCGATCTGCATGCATCTGATGTGCATCCCGCCCGGGGGCCGGGCCAAGGCCCATAAGCACGCCACCCATGAAACCGCGATCTACATGCTGGAGGGGGTGACGATCATGTATTGGGGGCAAGATCTGGAACACCGGATGGAGGTTTCGGCGGGGGAACTGCTGTATATTCCCGCCGATATGCCGCATCTGCCCTTCAACCCCGGCCCGGGCGAGGCGCGCGCCGTCATCGCCCGCACCGACCCGCACGAACAGGAAAGCGTCATCCTCCTGCCCGAGCTGGAGCTGCGGGTGCCCTGACTTCAGATCATCGGGCGGTCTGCGGCCAGAGGTTGCCATCACACCCCCGTCGCCGGAATACCGCTGCGCTGAACGGGGCGCGGTGCTGTCAGCTCCTTCCAGGCGCTCAGTGCCCGGTTCACGGCAGGCNNCCCCAGCCTTCCTGGGCCGCCACCTTGCCTTCGGTTACGGCCACCCGGCCCCGTGTCAGGGTAAAGCGCGGCAGACCCTTTACCGCCTGCCCCTCGAACACGTTGTAATCAATGCTGGATTGCTGGCTGCCCGCCGAAATCACCTTTTCCGCCGCCGGATCCCAAACCACAAGATCAGCATCTGCCCCCACGAGAACGGCACCCTTCTTCGGATAGAGGTTCAGGATCTTGGCAATATTGGTGCTGGTCACTGCCACGAATTCATTGGGCGTCAGCCGCCCGGTATTCACCCCATGCGTCCACAGCATCGGCAGCCGGTCCTCCAGCCCGCCGGTGCCATTGGGGATCTGCGCGAAACTCTTCAGCCCGAACCGCTTCTGTTCCGTCGTGAAGGCGCAATGGTCGGTCGCCACACAGGACAGGCTGCCCGATTGCAACCCGGCCCAGAGGCTCGCCTGATGCGCCTTGTCGCGGAAGGGCGGCGACATGACGCGCCGGGCGGCATGATCCCAGTCCGCATGGAAATATTCGCTCTCGTCCAGCGTCAGATGCTGGATCAGCGGCTCGCCCCAGACCCGCTTGCCGGCCTGGCGCGCCCGGCGGATCGCCCAATGCGCCTCTTCACAGCTGGTATGCACCACATACAGCGGCACGCCCGCCATATCGGCAATCATGATGGCGCGGTTGGTAGCCTCGCCCTCCACCTGTGGCGGGCGCGAGTAGGCATGGGCTTCTGGCCCGGTATTGCCCTCGGCCAGCAGCTTGGCTGTCAGCTCTGCAACCACATCGCCGTTCTCGGCATGCACCATGGCCAGGCCGCCCAGATCGCCCACCCGGCGGAAGGACGAAAACAGTTCGTCATCATTCACCATCAGGGCGCCCTTGTAGGCCATGAAATGCTTGAAGCTGGTGATCCCGGCCTTCACGCTGTCGGCCATATCCTCCCAGACCTTCTCGCCCCACCAGGTGATCGCCATGTGGAAGGAATAATCGCAATGCGCCCGGCCGGATTTGTTGTGCCACATCTGCGCGGCATCCATCAGGCCCTGGCCCTGCCCCGGCAGCACGAAATCCACCACCATCGTGGTACCACCGGCCAGCGCCGCCCGCGTGCCGCTTTCGAAATCATCGGCCGAATAGGTGCCCATGAAGGGCATCTCCAGATGCGTATGCGGGTCGATGCCGCCCGGCATGATATAACATCCCGCCGCATCCAGCACGGTATCGCCCGAAAGGTCCGGGCCGATCGCCACGATCACCCCGTCCTCGATCTTCACATCCGCCGCATAGGACAGATCCGCCGTCACGACCGTGCCGCCCTTGATCATCGTGGAAGCCATTGCTCCGCCCCTCCGTCTTCCCGTTGTCCAAATATCCT
>DOMY01000048.1:0-4167 GCA_003509785.1 Gemmobacter sp. | reverse complement strand
AGCCCGAGTTCGGCCGCCACGGCATGGGCGGCGCGGATCACCTCGGCCTTCATCGCATCCAGCTTGGCCTGATGCGGCGAGCGGATGTCGACCGTGAACACCACCTTGCCCGGGATCACATTGCGCGAATTGGGGAATACCGTCACCTGCCCCACGGCGCCCACAGCATCGGGCTGATGGCTCATGGCGATCTGATGCACTCGTTCGGTGATCCGTGCCATGCCAAGCCCGGCATTCACCCGCATGTTCATGGGTGTGCTGCCCGTATGGGCATCCTTGCCGGTCAGCGTGATTTCCAGCCACCACAGCCCCTGACCATGGGTGACGACGCCGATATCCTTGCCCTCGGCCTCCAGGATCGGGCCCTGTTCGATATGCAGTTCGAACATCGCCTTCATCTTGCGCGCGCCCGTTACCTCGTCGCCCACCCAGCCGATCCGCTCCAGTTCGGCACCGAAGACCTTGCCTTCCGGATCGTTGCGGGATTTGGCATATTCTTCGGTATGGATGCCCGCAAACACACCCGAGGCCAGCATGGCCGGTGCGAAACGCGCGCCCTCTTCATTCGTCCAGTTCGTCACAACGATCGGATGGCGGGTCTTCACCCCCATATCGTTCATCGTGCGCACAACCTCCAGCGCGCCCAGCACACCCAGCACGCCGTCATAGCGCCCCCCGGTGGGCTGGGTATCCAGATGGCTGCCCATGTAGACCGGCAGCGCATCCAGGTCGGTCCCCTCCCGGGTGAAGAACATGTTGCCCATGGTATCCACCCCCATGGTCATGCCCGCCGCCGTGCACCAATCCTTGAACAGGTGGCGGCCTTCGTTATCGGCGTCGGTCAGGGTCTGCCGGTTGCAGCCGCCCGCAACTCCGGGGCCGATCTGCGCCATCTGATCAAGGCTGTCCCACAGACGCGCCGGATTGATGCGAAGGTTTTCGCCGGGTGCTGGCATCAGCTTGCTCTCCCTGTGTGCCGCGCCCGGTCTTTTGCAGGCTTGCGGCGAATCTTTTCCTGACCGTATGGTCAGATCAAAGGCTATACCGCCTGACCAAACGGTCAATGAAAATCTCTTGCCCTAAAGGAAGACCATCGCCCGATGACCGAGTCTCCGCGCCCGCTCCGCCGCAATGAAATCCGTGCGCAGAATGAAGCGCTTATTTTACAGGCAGCGGAAAAAGTCTTTGCAGAGGCAGGGTTTGGCGGCGCAACCATGCAGCTGATTGCTGATGTGGCCGGGCTGCCCAAAGCCAACCTGCATTATTATTTTGCAAGCAAGGAACAGCTGTACCGCCAGGTCGTACAAACCATTTTCGAGATCTGGCTGGCGGCCGCCGAAGCGATGGATGGCGCGGAAACACCTGCAGAAGGCATCGGTGCCTATATCGAAGCAAAGATGGATATCTCGCGCCGCCACCCCAATGGATCAAAGGTCTGGGCCTCCGAGGTGATGCACGGCGCCCCGGTCATACAGGATTATCTGGAAACCACCCTGCGCGACTGGACAAGGGGCCGCGCCGCGCTGATCCAGCGTTGGATCGACGAAGGCCGCATGGCGCCGGTCGATCCGGAACATCTGCTGTACATGCTCTGGGCCACGACCCAGCATTATGCCGATTTCAACCACCAGATCGAAACGCTCAACGGCGGCGTGCCTCTGGATGACGCCCAATGGCGGGCGGCCACGGACAGCGTGAAGCAGATGATCCTGCGCGGGATCGGGGCGATCTGAACGCGCAGCCCGGTCACTCGGCCAGGGCTTCGGCCACCAGATCCGCCAGAAGGTCGTTCACGGGTGCCATGCTTTCGCTGTCGCGGCGGGTATAGCCAATGGTCACCGCCTNNCAATGCTGATAGACCGTGATCGAATAGGGGCAGTAGCGGATATTGATCGGATCAGCCTCCATCACCTGGCGCGAAACATCTGCGGAACAGAACAGAAAGATGTCTGCCGCATCGAACAGCACCACATCCGAACCCACATCGGCGCGGGTGCGTTCCAGCATTTCGCCGGTATGGCTGGTCATGTCGATCACCAGACCACGGCCGACAATGGCGTTTTCCACGGCGAAGGTGACATCGTCAAACCCCTGATCGCTGGTGATGGTGACAAACTCATCGGCCAGCGCGGGTGCAGCAGCAAAAGCCGCAACAGCAATCATGGCAAAACAAGGGACAGAGGTCATGTGTGGAACCTTTCTTGAAGGCTGTGCAGAGGAGGTCTTATTCCTCTGCAGCCGGGTTGGTCGGGGCGGTTGTGCCGGGGTCATCCGGGCAGACGTAGATCGCGCCCCCCACGGCGATGGCCGTGACGGCAACCGCGCCAAGCGCCACGGCCGCACCACTGCCTGCCGTCGCCGAAGCGCCAAGGGCCAGCAGCTTTTCCCCGATCACCGCCGATGTGCCCTTGACCGCAACAGCGCCCGAGGCCTGCAGCAGCGTCTCTGTGCCCGCCTGCAGCGCCATGTCGCCCGCCACCCCGGCCCATTGCGCCGCCGCATGTTTGGAACGGTTCACCCGCTGGCAAAAGCTGGCGCGCGGCTTTCGGCAGGTCAGAAAGGCATCACGATCACCAAAATCATAGCCGATATAGGTTTTCTGCCGCGCATCCCATTGCAGACAGAATGGGGTGCGATCCGTATCGGAAAGCTCTGGCGTCATCGCACGCAGGGTCACCAAGCCCGGACAGGAAATAGCGCCGCGCGCGCCATACAGCTTTTCCCGCAGCGACAGGCTGTCTTTCAGGCCCGGAATATCCGGGTCATACAGCAAAGTCTGCGTTTCACCCGCGATCGAGGTTTCGCACCCCACCAGATCGCCCGCCATCGCCCCTGACACAGAAAGCCCTGCCAGAATGGCAAAGGCAGCAAGAATTCGCGGCATGTCAGGGCTCCGGCTGGCGGTATCGCAAGGGCAGAGATATGCCATGGCCGGGCCGAAGCAAAGCGGGGCTACTTCAACTCCACTTCAACAAAGCTCATCGGTTGCGTGCCCGCATTGATCACATTGTGTTCCGTGCCCCGCGGGCGGGAATAAGCACTGCCCGCAGCGATGAAACTTTCGCGCGTCTCGCCCCCCGGCAGTTCCAGCAGCAGCGGGCAATCAGTCAGCGTGGTGATGACATATTCATGGCCATGCACATGCCAACCAGTTTCAGCCCCCGGTTCGAAATCATAGCGCCAGACCTTGACCCGGTCATTTTCCATCAGCAGCGTGGCCGTGGCCTGAATACGCATCTCTTCGCTTTCCATCATTCCCCCCAATGGCAAAGGGCGGGCCCGAAGGCCCGCCCCTGTGGTTCAGGCCAGCGCTTTCAGCACATCGCCCAGCTTGCCGATCAGCTCGTCAATCTCGGATTTGGAAATGATCAGCGGCGGCGACATGGCAATGATATCGCCGGTGGTGCGGATCAGGATGCCCTTGTCATAGGCGTTGAGGAAGGCGGTGAAGGCCCGCTTGGTCGGCTCGCCCGCAATCGGCTCCAGCTCCACCGCGCCGATCAGGCCCATGTTGCGGATGTCGATCACATGCGGCAAGCCACGCAGCGAATGAAGCGCCTCTTCCCAATAGGGAGCAAGATCGTTCGCGCGCTGGAACAGCCCTTCTTCTTTATAGGTATCCAGCGTGGCGATGCCTGCCGCGCTGGCAATCGGGTTGCCGGAATAGGTATAGCCGTGGAACAGCTCGATCATATGTTCCGGGCCATTCATGAAGGCATCATGCACTTCGGCCGTCGTCAGCACTGCCCCCATGGGAATCACCCCATTGGTCAGGCCCTTGGCGGTGGTCATCATATCGGGCAGCACATCGAAATGTTGCGAGGCGAAGGCCGAACCCAGGCGCCCGAAGCCGGTAATCACTTCATCGAAGATCAGCAGGATGCCATGCTTTTTGGTGATGGCACGCAACTTTTCCAGATAGCCCTTCGGCGGCATCAGAACGCCGGTAGAACCGGCCATCGGTTCCACGATCACGGCAGCGATGGTTTCGGCGCCATGCAGCGCGACGATCCGCTCCAGCTCGTCTGCCAGATTGGCGCCGTGCTCTGGCTGGCCCTTGGTGAAGGCATTCAGCTGCGGCAGGTGGGTATGGGGCATGTGATCCACGCCGGCCAGCAAGGTGCCGAACATCTTGCGGTTGGTCACGATGCCACCAACCGAGATGCC
>DOMY01000117.1 GCA_003509785.1 Gemmobacter sp. | reverse complement strand
AATCCGGCGCCGATAATGGCGATGTCACAGCCCTGCTGCCCGGTCACCGCCGGGCGGGTGGGGCGGGCGGGCAGGATCACCCGCCAGCCCGCCGGTCCGGTGAAAACCGGGATACGTTTTGCCGTCAGGCTGCGCATGACATGACCTCAATCGAGGGTGGTATCGGCATGGTCGGTCAGATCCAGCCAGATCGTCTTCAGCTGGGTATATTGGTCATGGGCATGGATGCCATTGTCGCGCCCGCCAAAGCCCGATTGCCTGTAACCGCCGAAGGGAGTGGAAATATCACCTTCACCGAAGCTGTTCACCGTCACCGTGCCCGCCCGCAGCATCCGCGCGCCACGCAGGGCGCGCTTGCCATTGGCGGTGAAGATCGACGCGGCAAGGCCATAGGCGGTGTCATTCGCCACAGCGATGGCTTCTGCGAAGCTGGCGACCTCGATCACCGTCAGGATCGGGCCAAAGATTTCCTCGGTGGCCAGCAGCCCGCCATGATCCGCCTCGATGATGGTGGGTTCGATGAAGCCCTCGGCCACTATCCTGCCGCCCAGCAACACCTTGCCGCCCTTGTCCAGATAGCCGGATACCTTGGCGAAATGCGCCTTCGACACCAGCGCGCCCACCCGGGTTTCCGGGTCCAGCGGATCGCCCACCGGCCATGCGCGGGCATGGGCCGCGACCCGTTCCAGCAGCTGCGCTTTGATGCCCGTCTGCACGATCAGCCGACTGGCAGCGGAACAGTTCTGCCCCATGTTCCAGAACGCCCCGTTGACGACATGCGCGGCCACTGCATCCAGATCCTCGGCATCATCCAGCACGATGCAGGGGTTCTTGCCGCCCAGCTCCAGCACGACTTCCTTCAGGTTGCTGTCCGCAGAATAGTGCAGGAAGCGCCGTCCGGTCACCGTCGATCCGGTGAAGGACACCGTATCCACATCCGGGTGGCGCCCCAAAGGCTCGCCCACCTCGGCTCCGCCGCCGGTGACCACGTTCAGCACACCGCGTGGCAGCCCGGCCTCGGCCGCCAGTTCGGCGACGCGCAGCGCGGTCAGCGGGGTTTCCGCCGCAGGCTTCACCACCACCGAACAGCCCGCCGCCAGCGCCGGGCCGATCTTCCAGGCCAGCATCAGCAAGGGGAAGTTCCAGGGCAGCACCAGCCCCACCACACCCACCGCTTCGCGCAGGATCATGGCGATGTGGTTATCCGATGCCGGAGCGACCTGATCATAGATCTTGTCGATCAGCTCGGCGTGCCAGCGGATCACATGGATGGTTTCCGGCACATCCACGGTTTCGCAATCATAGATGGTCTTGCCGCTGTCCAGACTTTCCAGCACCGCCAGTTCGCGCGCATTGCGCTCCATCAGCCTGGCCAGTTTCAGCAATACCGCCTTGCGATCCCCCGGATGCAGCCGCGCCCAGCGGCCATCATCAAAAGCCTCACGCGCCTTTGCAACGGCCATATCCACATCCGCGGCGTCACAGGCGGCAACCGTGGTCAGCACGCCGCCGGTGGCCGGGTTCACCGTAGTGAAGGTCTTGCCTGAAATCGCCGGGCGGAAACTGCCGTCGATGAAGGCATTCTGCGGCAGGTCCAGCGCTGCGGCGATGGCCTTGTATTCGGCAGTGGTCAGCAGATCAGCCATGGCTCAGTTCCCTTTCCGGATCGCCGCAATGGCAATCTTCAGCGTGCGGATCACCTGTTCAAGCGCGCGCTTTTCGTCCTTGTTCAGCCCCTTCAGCGGCGGGCGCATCGGCCCGGCTTTCAGGCCCGCCAGCTCTACCCCGTGCTTGACGCATTGGATGAACTTGCCCCCCTGTTCCAGTACCCGCATCAGGGGCAGCATCGCCGACATGATCCGGCGGCCCTTGGCGAAATCGCCCTGTACGGCGCAAGTTTCATACAGATAGACGTGTTCTTCGGGCAGGAAGTTCGATCCGGCACAGATCCAGCTGCGCGCGCCCCAGGCAAAGAATTCCAGCGCCTGATCGTCCATGCCGCAGGACATCTGGATATGCGGATAATCGCGCGCCAGAAGGTGTACCCGGTTGATGTCGCCCGAACTTTCCTTGATCCCGATCACATTTCGTGACCGGCCCACGCGGTCCAGAAACTCGCGCCCCATCTCTACGCCCATCCGGCCCGGATAGTTGTAAAGGATGATCGGCAGATCGGCGGCGCGGTCGATGGCCAGCGCGTTCAGGGCGTTTTCTCGTTCGGTCGGCACCGAATAGGGCGGCGTGCCCAGCAGGATCGCCGCGGCCCCCATGTCACGCGCGCCGGTCGCCAGCGCGATGCTGTCGGGCGTGCGCATCGCCCCGGTGCCCACGATCACCGGCAGCCGGCCCGCCNNCCGGGCGATCTCCAGCCGTTCCTCGACCGTTTCGGCGTAATTCTCGCCGGTGGACCCGCCGGAAATCAGCCCATGCACGCCCGCAGCCACCAGATGTTCAACCAGATCGGCGAGACCGTCATAATCCACCGTGCCATCCGCATGGAAGGGCGTGACAAGCGGCGTATAGATGCCTTCAAGCACCATGCGGGGTGACATCGGGCAACCTCCTTTGCTGTGGGGGGCGCGGCTGGTGGGCAAGCCTTGGTCCGCGCATCTGACCCAGTGCTAGGGGCGCGGGGCCATCTTCCGCAAACCAGAATGTTCTGGCCCCAGGCATTAGCTCAGCTATTGCCAGTGCTGCTGGCGCGTGACCTCTGCCCACCGCTTCGCAGGATCGGCAGCCCGTAGAGGCCCCGGCATGGCCGTGATGGCCCGCGGCAAAGCGGCCGTGACGCACCGTGATTTCTGGCGCGATTGGTCAGCCGGGGTGAGGGCAGCCGGGCATCTGGCCGCGTTTCTTCAGGCCGTCTGACCGCACGGGATATTGTTGCAGAACAACGATACCCCGTTGGCACACCGCTAAACTCTCCTCAACACCCACACCGATGAGGAAAGCCCAATGTTCACGCGACGCACAGCCCTGATGGGCGCGGCCTTGATGGCTGCCGCCTGCTTGCCGCCATAGCCGTCAAGCCCGCCCATGCCGAAGAGGTGATGAACACATCTGGCGCGGCGCCGACCGATCTGTCCCGCCTGCCCCGCCGCAAGGCCAAGCTGGCCAGACCGCCCTTCGTTCACCCGCATGACCAGGTTGCGACCGAAGGGCCCGCGATCATCGAGAAAGAGATTCAGGTGGACGAAGACGCCTGGGTGCAGGCGATGACGTTCAACGGCTCGGTTCCCGGCCCGCTGATGGTGGTGCATGAAGGCGATTATGTCGAACTGACGCTGTTCAATCCGCCCGAAAACATGATGCAGCACAACATCGACTTTCACGCAGCCACCGGCGCCCTGGGCGGCGGGTCGCTGACGCTGGTGAACCCCGGCGAAAAGGCGGTGCTGCGGTTCAAGGCCAGCCGTCCGGGGGTGTTTGTCTGTCACTGCGCACCGGGCGGCCCGATGATCCCCTGGCATGTCGTGTCGGGCATGTCGGGGGCGATCATGATGCTGCCGCGCGAAGGGCTGAAGGATCATCTGGGCAATCCGGTGTCCTATGACCGGGCCTGTTACATCGGCGGGAATGACTTCTACATTCCGCGGCCCGGATGGTGCCTATGTGCGCTTTACCGACGTCAGGCGAAAGCTAGCCGCGCCCGTAAAGCGGCATCGTTGTGGGCATGATGGTCAGGAAGGGCACCATCACCGCATCCGGCAATTCGGCCAGATTGGCGATCTGCTGCGCCAGAACCGCCACGTCCAGCCGCGGCTCTGGCGCGGTGGTGCCATTGGCTTGCAGCACACCCAGGCTCATCCGATCGGTGCGGCTGGTGGCGGCATTGCCGATATCGACCTGACTGACCGAAATCCCGAAGGCGCGGCCGTCCAGGATCAGGCTTTTCGTCAGCCCGGTGNNTTGACGCGGTATAGGCCGCACTGTGCGGACGCGGGCTGCAAGCCGACACCGACCCGTTGTTGAGGATGCGGCCCCCCTGCGGCACCTGCGTCTTCATTGCCGCCACTGCCGCCCGCGCACACAGCAAAGGGCCGGTCAGGTTGACGGCAATCACCTGGGCCAGATCCTCCGGCGGCAGGCTCTCGAACGGGACGGCGGGGGTGTTGGTGCCCGCGTTGTTGAACAGCAGGTCGATGCGGCCGAACGCCGCCGTTGCTGCCGCGAACAGTGCCGCGATGGCGGCAGGGTCGGTCACATCGGTGGGCACAACCAGGCCGCCCCCGGCCAGTGCGGCGGTTTCCTCCAGCGCATCCCGCCGCCGCCCGGCCAGTGCAAGCGACCANNCCGCCCGATGCCACTGCCCGCCCCCGTGATGACGGCGCTGCGCATCAGTTCACCGGCGTCAGCAGCGGTTGCCCGGCGAAATGGGCGGCCAGATTGTCCAGCACCAACTGAGACATCTTGTCCCGCGTTTCCACCGTGCCGCTGGCGTGGTGCGGATACAGCACCACATTCGGCAGCGCGGCAAAGCGCGGATCGGCGTCGGGCTCGTTCATGAACACATCCAGCCCCGCCGATCCCAGCCGCCCGCTTTCCAGCGCGTCCAGCAGCGCGGCCTCGTCCACCACCGACCCGCGGGAGATGTTGATGAAGCACCCCTCCGGCCCCAGGGCGTGCAGCGCGGCGGCCGAAATCAGATGCGCCGTCTCGGCCCCGCCCGAGGTGGCGGCGACCAGCACATCGGACCAGCCCGCCATTTCGGTGATATCCGCGAAATAGGCATGGGGCACCCCGGGTTTCGGTG
>DOMY01000034.1 GCA_003509785.1 Gemmobacter sp. | reverse complement strand
CCAGCTGCATCCGATGGCGGTGGTGGACCCCACGGCCGAGATCGGCGCAGGCGCGGCCATCGGCCCGTTTGTGGTGATCGGCGCGGGCGTGCGGATCGGGCCGGGGGCGCGGATCGCCAGCCATGTGAGCATTGCCGAGGGCGCAACCATTGGTGCTGACGCGATGATCCTGCAGGGCGCGCGCATCGGGCCGGGCGTGACCATCGGGGATCGATTCATCTGCCAGCCGGGCGCCAGCATCGGTGGCGACGGCTTTTCTTTCGTGACGCCGCAGCAGAGCGGGGTTGAAGAAATCCGCACAACCCTTGGACAACGCGAGGAAATCCGGCAGCAAAGCTGGACGCGCATCCATTCGCTTGGCTCTGTCACGCTGGGCGATGATGTCGAGGTGGGCGCCAATGCCACGATCGACCGCGGCACGATCCGCGATACCAGCGTGGGGTCGGGCACCAAGATCGACAATCTGGTGCAGCTGGGCCATAACGTGCAGGTCGGGCGCGATTGCCTGCTGTGCGGGCAGGTGGGCGTGGCCGGATCGACGCGGATCGGCAACCGCGTGGTTCTGGCAGGCCAGGTGGGCGTCAGCGACAATATCTTCATCGGGGATGATGTGATCGCGGGCGGCGGCACCAAGATTTTCAGCAATGTGCCCGCAGGCCGCACCATCCTGGGCAATCCTGCCGTGAAGATGGAAACGCAGATGGAGATCAACAAGGCGCTGCGGCGTCTGCCCCGTCTGGCAGCGACGGTGGCAGAGCTTCAGAAACTTGTTTCAAAACTGTGAGATGACGCCAAGACTTCCCTGCAAGGGGACTAGGGGGTTTCTATGACACAGACAGTAAAAGACCGGGTCATTGCCATTCTGGCCGAACAGGCGGTGATGGATGTATCCGATGTGCGGATGGAAGATTCGCTGGAAGATCTGGGGCTTGACAGCCTTGGACTGGTAGAGAGCATCTTTGCCATCGAAGAGGCCTTCGATATTTCGGTGCCGTTCAACGCCAATGCGCCGGATCAATCGGATTTCGATATCTCCTCGGTTGCGGCGATTGTCGCGGCGGTAGAAGGGCTTGTGGCCGGGCGCGCCGCATGAAGCGTGTGGTGATTACCGGCGCGGGCACGATCAACGCGCTGGCCCATGACGTGCCGGGCACGCTGGCGGCCTTTGCCGAGGGGCGCTGCGGCATCACGGATCTGGAGATCCGCGACCGCGAGCGGCTGTCGATCCGCATCGGCGGGCAGGTGCATGACTGGAACCCGGAAGCGAACTTCAACCGGCAACAGATTGTTCTGTATGATAAATTCACGCAGTTCACCCTGCTGGCCGCGCGTCAGGCGGTAGCGCAGGCCGGGCTGAATTTCGATGGTCATCTGGGCTATGAAACCGGGGTGGTGCTGGGCACGGCCGCGGGGGGTGTGAACACCTGGGATGACAATTACCGCACGGTCTATGAAGAGGGGAAGAACCGCGTTCACCCCTTTGTCGTGCCCAAGCTGATGAACAATGCAGGCGCCGCCCATGTGTCGATGGAGTTCAACCTGAAAGGGCCGAGCTTCACCGTGGCCACCGCCTGCGCCAGTTCCAACCATGCCATGGGCATGGCGTTTCACATGGTGCGGTCTGGCATGTGCCGGGCGATGCTGGCGGGCGGATCGGAATCCATGCTGTGCTTTGGCGGGATCAAGGCCTGGGAGGGGTTGCGCGTGATGTCGAAAGACGCCTGCCGCCCGTTCAGCCTGACGCGCAACGGCATGGTGCAGGGCGAAGGCGCGGCGGTTTTCGTGTTCGAGGAATATGAACAGGCGGCGCGGCGGGGTGCCGAAATTCTGGCCGAGGTGGTGGGATTCGCCATGACCTCGGATGCGTCGGATATCGTCATGCCCTCGAAACAGGGGGCGGCGCGGGCGATTGCCGGGGCGCTGAAGGATGGCGGGCTGAACCCCGAGGATGTGGGCTACATCAACGCCCATGGCACCGGCACGGCCGCGAATGACAAGACGGAATGTGCGGCGGTGGCCGATGTCTTTGGCCATCATGCCGACCGGCTGATGATGTCATCAACCAAATCCATGCACGGGCATCTGATCGGCGGAACGGGCGCGGTGGAGCTGCTGGCCTGTATCATGGCGCTGCGCGACGGGGTGATTGCGCCGACCATCGGCTATGAAGAACCCGATCCGGAATGTGCGCTGGATGTGGTGCCGAATGTGGCCCGGAAGGCGCGGGTGGATGTGGCGCTTTCGAATGCATTCGCCTTTGGCGGCATGAACGCGGTTCTGGNNATAGGAAAAGCCGCCGAATCCTGGGGGATTCGGCGGCTTTTGATTTGTGCTGTGATTACTTGGCCGGAACTGGCATGGCATCGAAGCCTGCGGTGAAGCCTTTCAGCGAGACGGTCAGCGTCACCTTTTCGGTGGGGGCCACGACGGGCGAGATCAGCATGGTGATCTTGGCGCCTTTCTTCAGGCCTGCCAGCTCTTCCGCGGTGAAGCCCACGCGGGCCACGCAACCGCCCCGGTCACACCAGGTGAAGGGGTAGGTCTTGGGCTGCTGTGCATCGACCTGCAGGATGACATTTTCCGTCAGCAGGGTTTCCAGCGGGGTGATGATGGTGGCACCGGCCACGGCCTGCTGGCCTGCGGGCAACGGGAAGAGGGCGATTTCGGACACCGAATTGCCCTGCTGGTCTTGCAGCAGCTGATACAGCTGGCAGGGC
>DOMY01000103.1 GCA_003509785.1 Gemmobacter sp. | reverse complement strand
GGCCCCGATGTGGTGAAGACCGTGACGAACGAGGTGGTAACGGCCGAGGAACTGGGCGGGGCCAGCACCCATACGAAAAAATCCAGCGTGGCCGACGGCGCCTTTGAAAACGATGTGGAAGCCCTGGCCGAGGTGCGCCGCCTGATTGATTTCCTGCCGCTGAACAACCGTGAAAAGGCGCCGGTGCGGCCCTTCTTCGATGATCCGGCACGGGTGGAAGACAGCCTTGATACGCTGATCCCCGACAACCCGAACCAGCCCTATGACATGAAAGAGCTGATCGCCAAAGTGGCGGATGAAGGCGATTTCTACGAGATCCAGAAGGATTACGCGGGCAATATCATCACGGGCTTCATCCGCATCGAAGGCCAGACCGTGGGGGTGGTCGCCAACCAGCCTATGGTTCTGGCAGGCTGTCTGGATATCGACAGCTCGCGCAAGGCGGCCCGGTTCGTGCGGTTCTGCGATGCCTTCGAAATCCCGATCCTGACCTTTGTGGATGTGCCGGGCTTCCTGCCGGGCACNNCCGAAGATCACCGTGATCACGCGCAAGGCCTATGGCGGCGCCTATGACGTGATGGCCTCCAAACACCTGCGCGGCGATTTCAACTATGCCTGGCCCACGGCAGAAATCGCGGTGATGGGGGCCAAGGGGGCGGTGGAAATCCTCTATCGCAGCGAACTGGCCGACAAGGAAAAGATCGCGGCCCGCACCCGGGATTACGAAGACCGTTTCGCCAATCCCTTCGTCGCCGCCGAAAAGGGCTTCATCGACGAGGTGATCCAGCCCCGTTCGACCCGTCGCCGCGTGGCGCGCGCCTTCGCATCCCTGCGTGGCAAGAAGCTGGCAAACCCCTGGAAGAAGCACGATAACATCCCTCTGTAACGCATAGGCGCAAACAAGGGGGTATCCATGCAACTGGCCGTCGACATCGTGGCACGGGCGGGGGGGCGGTCATGACCGGACCCACGCTCGACACGCTCGCTCTTGCCGCTACCGGCGAGGTGGTTCTGACCGGGGATGGCAGCCTGATCGCCGTGCCCTCGGGTCAGCCGGTCTCGCTGCTGGATGTGATCTGGAACGAGATGGGGCCGCATGGCCTGACCATGCGGTTCCGCTTCGTGGCGCCAGAGATCGCAAAGGCCGGCGGCGGGGTGGATTTCGAATCTGCCGTCGCGGACATGCAGGCGCTCTGCGAAGGCTTTGCCCTGCCGCGCATCGCGGATCTTGGGCCGCAGCCGGCGCAGATCGTGATCTCTCTGTCGGACAGGCCGGTGCCCTTTGGCGAGGCCGCGCCCGAAGTAACACAGTTTTTCGAGGCCTTCTCGGTCGATGGTAACACCTGCAATTGGGAGATGTTCTGATGCACCCACAACATCTTGAAGTCTCTGCGAAAACTCATGCCAATTGTGATGTGGCGCCGCCACAGCGTGCCGGATTGCACGACATGCCATGTCAAGCCGTTGCAAAATCGACTATGATTCGGGCGGAACGCCTTGATGCGTTCCGCGATTCATCACGGGGGCAGGTCGGCGGGCGTTCCGCCGAAGTGACCTCCCAAGAAGACTGGAGAAGAGGATGTCGAACAGTTTCCGTATCATTCTGTCGCTGTGCACCGTTGCTGTTCTGGGTGCCTGCGCTGCCAAGACCGAAGAAGTGGTCTACGTTGAAGAGCCGGTTTCGGTCGAACCGGTCTATACCGGCAAGTATAAGTGAGATTACCCGGCGGGCCGCGGCGCTTGGCGCTGATCGGCCCGCCGTCTCTGCCCTGCGGGAAGGGGGTGCTTCATGCTGAAGCACCGTGGCTTCCCCGGCCGGATGACCGGCACCGACTACCAGTTCGTGATCCGTCGCGCCAACCACAAGGATGGCCCCACCAAGATCACCCGGCGCGAACGGTTCAAGGACCGCAAGGCGCTGGACCGCGCGGCCGATACGGCCTTCATGGCCGCACTCTGGGCCTGTTTCGGTGAAGAACCCTTTGAACGTGGCAATCTGGATGCCGGGCGGCTCAGCTGGCTGTTCGGGCGTGAAGTCGTGCCCGCCGAAGATCCCTTCGATCCCGCCTCTTACGAGGCTTTGCTGCGCATCGACGTGAACCGCGCGCAGGCGTCCTTCCCCGAAGTCTTTGCCGCAGACGCCGAACCCGTAGCGATGGATGACGACTGGGGCGACGAGGATTGAGCATGATGTGGCGCAACCCCTTGGCATACCGGCAGAACTCCGCTCAGGCCCCGTCCTGCGGCGCGATGGGCTTTGCCGGTCTGCCGGGGCTGCGCCATGATGCCCTTGCGGCGGTCGCGGCGCATCCGCGCCGGGCCGTCCGCACCCAAAGCGACCCTTCCCCCAGCCTTGTGCCTGCCCCTTTCCGGGGTGGGCGCCTTTTTCCCGCAGATCGGCAGGGCTCCGCCGAAGGCTGCAATTTTGCGCGATTGACCTTTTCCCGCGCTGCGGATGCGGTAGAGTCTGGCTTTACAAAATCCCTCAAAGAAGGCCGGGCAAAATGCGTATTCAACTTCTTCTCGCTGCAGTCGCAATGGCAGGCACCGTCGCCGGTTGCACGCAAAGCGGTTATGGTCAGCCGGGCGTGCTGCAAACCCAGGGTGGCCGTGCTGTCACCGGTGCGGTCATCGGCGCAGCCATCGCAGATGCCACCGATGAAAACATGGTGGCCGGCGCCTCGCTGGGCGCTCTGGCGGGTGGCGCATCCTGCGGCCTGCCGGGCCTGCCGCGCTGCTACTGATCTGCTGACCGCCGCTTTCGCGGCGCGTCGATCCATCACCGAAGCCACCGGGGCACGCCGCCCCGGTGGCTTCTTTCGTTTTGCCAATGACGGCACACGCCGGCCCGCGTGTCGCCGAGGGAAGGGAGCCGCATGTTCAAGAAGATTCTGATCGCCAACCGAGGCGAGATTGCCTGCCGCGTCATCAAGACCGCGCGCAAGATGGGCATCCAGACGGTTGCCGTCTATTCCGATGCCGATCGCAACGCGCTGCATGTGAAGATGGCCGACGAGGCCTATCACATCGGCCCGCCGCCCGCGAACCAGTCGTACATCGTGATCGACAAGATCATGGAGGCTGTCCGCGCCACCGGCGCCGAGGCGGTGCATCCCGGTTACGGCTTCCTGTCTGAAAACATGAACTTCGCCGCCGCGCTGGAGGCAGAGGGCGTCGTCTTCATCGGCCCGCCCAGCCCCGCGATCGAGGCGATGGGCGACAAGATCACCTCCAAGAAACTGGCGATGGAAGCGGGCGTTTCCACGGTGCCCGGCTATATGGGCCTGATCGCGGATGCCGAAGAGGCGGTAAAGATCTCCGGCGAGATCGGCTATCCGGTGATGATCAAGGCCAGCGCCGGCGGTGGCGGCAAGGGGATGCGCATCGCCTGGAGCGAATCCGAGGTCAAGGAAGGCTTTGAATCGTCGAAGAACGAAGCCGCCAACAGCTTTGGCGATGACCGGATCTTCATCGAAAAATTCGTGACCCAGCCGCGTCATATCGAAATTCAGGTGCTGGCCGACAAGCACGGCAATTGCGTCTATCTGCACGAACGCGAATGTTCGATCCAGCGCCGCAACCAGAAAGTCATCGAAGAGGCGCCGTCGCCCTTCCTCGACGAGGCAACGCGCAAGGCGATGGGCGAACAGGCCTGCGCCCTGGCCAAGGCCGTGGGCTATACCAGTGCCGGCACGGTGGAATTCATCGTCGATGGCAACCGGAACTTCTATTTCCTGGAAATGAACACCCGCCTGCAGGTGGAACATCCGGTGACCGAACTGATCACAGGCGTTGATCTGGTGGAACAGATGATCCGCGTGGCGCATGGTGAACCGCTGCCCTTCGCGCAGACCGATCTCAAGATCAACGGCTGGGCGATGGAAAGCCGCCTCTATGCCGAAGATCCTTATCGCAACTTCCTGCCCTCGATTGGCCGCCTGACCCGCTACCGCCCGCCGGTGGAAGGCACCACCCCGCGCGGCGGCATCGTGCGCAATGATACCGGCGTGTTCGAGGGCGGCGAGATCAGCATGTTCTACGATCCGATGATCGCCAAGCTCTGCACCTGGGGCGCGACCCGCGCCGAAGCCATCGAGGAAATGCGTCTGGCGCTGGACACGTTCGAGGTGGAAGGGATCGGCCACAACCTGCCGTTCTGCTCGGCCGTGATGGATCATCCGCGCTTTGCCAGCGGCAATATCACCACAGCCTTCATCGCCGAAGAATATCCCGAAGGCTTTGCCGGTGTCAGCCTTGATGATGCGGTGTTGCGCCGCGTCGTGGCCGCAACCGCCGCGATGAACCGCGTGGCCGAAATCCGTCGCACCAAAGTCTCGGGCACGATGGACAATCACGAACGCCATGTCGGGGAAAACTGGGTGGTCAGCCTGCAGGGGCAGGCCTTCCCGGTGGTGATCGCCGCCGACAAGGCCGGGTCCACCATCACCTTCGAAGATGGCACCGCCCTGCGCGTGGAAAGCGATTGGGTGCCGGGTCAGCCGCTGGCGCGCCTGTCGGTCGATGGCAGCCCGCTGGTGATGAAAGCCGCCAAGATCCCCATGGGGTTCCGCATCCGCCTGCGCGGTGCCGATCTCAAGGTGCATGTCCGCACCCCGCGCCAGCACGAACTGGCCGCGCTGATGCTGGAAAAACTGCCGCCCGATACCTCCAAATACCTGCTGTGCCCGATGCCCGGCCTGATCGTGAAGATCGCCGTCGAAGAGGGGCAGGAAGTGCAGGAGGGTCAGGCGCTGGCCACGGTCGAGGCGATGAAGATGGAAAACATCCTCAAGGCCGAACGCAAGGGCGTGGTGAAAAAGATCACCGCATCGGCAGGCGCCAGCCTGAAGGTCGATGATGTGATCATGGAGTTCGAATAAGGTGGCGCGCGGCATTCTGGCATACCGGCTTCGGTCTGGCTATTTNNCCGAGTCGCCCCGCCATGATGCCGCGCGTTTCCACCCTGTTCTTCGACATGAACAGCTTCTACGCCTCGGTCGCCCAGGCCGAGGAACCGGGGCTGATGGGGCGCCCGGTGGGCGTGCTGACGACGGATGCCCCGGGGGCGGCCTGTATCGCCGCCAGCCACGAGGCCAAGCGCCGCGGTGTCCGCATGGGCACCCGGCAGGACGAGGCGCGCAGGCTGTGCCCCGGCATCGTGTTTCGCCCGGTCCGGCACGATGTCTGCGTGACCTATCACCATGCCATCCTGCGGGCCGTGGAAACGGTGATCCCGATCGAAAGGGCCTGGTCGATCGACGAATGTTCCTGCCGCCTCACCGGCTCGCAGCAGGCTCTGGATCGTGCCCTGCAGATTGGCCGCGCCCTGCAGCAGGCGGTGCTGGATCAGGTCAGCCCGGCCTTGCGCTGTTCGGTGGGGCTGGCGCCCACCCGGCTCCTGGCCAAACTGGCGGCGGGGCTGGAAAAGCCGGGCGGTCTGCACTGGCTGGTGCCAGAGGTGCTGCCGGGCCGCATCGCCCATCTGGCGCTGGACGATCTGCCGGGCATATCTTCCGCGATGAAAACCCGGCTGGAGGCCGCAGGGGTGACGGATGTGCCAGCGCTTTACGCGCTGGATCCGAAACGCGCGCGGGCGATCTGGGGCAATGTGGCGGGCGAACGCTTTCTGCGCGAATTGCGTGGCGAAACCGTGGTCTGGCCGGAAACGCAGCGCGGCATGATCGGCCATGGTCAGGTGTTGACCGGCCAGAACAAATCCCCCGAGGGCGCGCGGCTGGTGGCGCGGCGCCTTCTGGTCAAGGCGGCCTCCCGGCTGCGGCGCGAGGGGTTTCACACCCGCAGCCTACATCTGGGGGTGAAATGCGCCGTCACGGGCCATATCGGCCATGGCGGCGACATTCGCGCCACGCAGGATACCTTTTTCCTGCTGCAGGTTCTATCGCGCTACTGGGATGCCCTGCCGCCGCACCATGCGCTGTCGGTTTCGGTCACGCTGGGCGGGCTGCTGCCGGATGCACAGGTGGTTGCCGATCTGTTCGCCCCCCCGGCGGATCGCCGCGCCGCCTGTGCGGCGGTGGATGCGCTGAACCAGCGGTTCGGGCAGGATACCGTGCGCTTTGGCCAGTTGCCGCCGCATCATGTGCCCTATACCGGCGCCAAGATCGCCTTCGGCCGCATCCCCGAAGCCGAGGATTTTCGCGAATAGCGCGCTCAGCGGCCGGGATGCTGATCCAGCATTTCCTGACGGCGCAGCGGGAATTTGTCGATGGCCCGCGTGATCTCGCGCAGATCCCAGGGCAGCGGCTTGCGG
>DOMY01000040.1 GCA_003509785.1 Gemmobacter sp. | reverse complement strand
CGGGCAGATCGAGATCGGTGAAGGCGACGGGCGGCACATCCACCCGCAGGTCGAAGCGATCCATCAGCGGGCCGGAGATGCGGCCCAGATAATCCTCGCCGCAGCCCGGCACCCGGGCGCAGGCGCGGGCCGGATCGGTCAGATAGCCGCATTTGCATGGATTGGCCGCAGCGATCAGCAGAAAGCGGCTGGGGTAGCGCACATGGGCATTGGCGCGGGCCACCACCACATCGCCGGTTTCGATCGGCTGGCGCAGCGTTTCCAGGACGGCGCGCGAAAACTCCGGCAATTCGTCAAGAAACAGCACGCCGTTATGGGCCAGGCTGATTTCGCCCGGTTTCGCGCCTTTGCCGCCACCGACGATGGCGGCCATCGAGGCGGTGTGATGCGGTTCGCGNNACCGCCTTCGTTCAGCAGACCCGCCAGCGAATGGATCATCGAGGTTTCCAGCGCCTCCAGCGCCGAAAGCGGGGGCAGGATGCCGGGCAGCCGTGCGGCCAGCATGGATTTCCCGGACCCCGGTGTGCCGACCAGAAACAGGTGGTGCCGCCCGGCAGCCGCGATTTCCAGCGCGCGTTTGGCGCGTTCCTGCCCCTTCACCTCGCGCAGATCCTTGGCATGGGTGGGGCGCGCCACCTCGCCCGCCTCGGCGGGTGTGAGCGGCGCCTGGCCGGTGTAATGGCGCACCACCTGATCCAGCGAAGCGGCGGCCAGAACCTGGGTGGCGCCGACCCAGGCGGCCTCGGCCCCGCAGGCACGGGGGCAGAGCAGCGTGCGGTCGGCCTCGGCGGCGGCCATGGCTGCGGGCAGGGCGCCGATCACCGGCATCAGGCGGCCATCGAGTGACAGCTCGCCCAAGGCCACCGTGCCTTCCACCTCGTCTTTCGGGATGATCTCCAGCGCGGCCAGCAGGGCCAGCGCGATGGGCAGATCGAAATGCGAGCCTTCCTTGGGCAGATCGGCGGGGGCGAGGTTGACGGTGATCCTTTTCGACGGCAGCGCGATCGACATTGCGGCAAGGGCGGCGCGCACCCTTTCCTTGGCCTCGGACACCGCCTTGTCGGGCAGGCCCACCACCGAAAAGGCCGGAAGGCCCGGGGCGACGGCACATTGCACCTCGACCAGCCGGGCCTCGACCCCTTCGAATGCCACCGTATAGGCCCGTGCGACCATGCCTGCCCCCGTTCACAGAGGTTAACGGCTACGGGGGAATGGTTTACGAACGGTAAAGAGCCATGAATTTCGGCCAGGCCTCGGGATCTGCCACCGTCTTGTCGCGGCAGAAGGCGTTGCAGAAGCCGAAGCGGCGACCGTCGAGTTCAAGCGCGTGGGTGACCGGCGTGCCGGAATAGGGGCAGAGCGCGTTTTCGGTCTGGGTTCCTTCCACGGCGCGGGCGGGCAGGGGCGTGGGGCCGGGCCAGGGACGCTGTGGATAATCGCGGCGGTAGAAGGGCTGGTCGGCGCCATCCACCAGACCCATGGCGCGCCAGCGGCGGAAGGATGGATGCGCCAGATGGGCGGCGACATAGGCGGCAGCCTCGGGGCCGACCGGCAGGTTATAGGTGGCGATGCGGGTGGCGAGCGGCGCGAAGAACACATCGGCGATGGAATAGGCGCCGCAGAGCCAGTCGCCCGTTGCGCCCGTGGTTTCGCGCGCCCAGGCCCACATCAGCTGCACCCGGTCCAGATCAGCCAGCACGTCGGCCGGCGGGTTGCAGCTTTCATAGCTGGTGCGCAGGTTCATCGGGCAGAAATTGCGTACCGCCGTATAGCCTGCGTGCATTTCCGAGGCGAGCATCCGCGCCACAGCCCGTGCCTTGGGATCGGCAGGCCACATTCCGGCCTCTGGGTGGCGGGAGGCGAGTTCTTCGGCAATGGCCAGGCTTTCGCCAATGGCCAGCCCGTCGGGAAACAGCAGGGCCGGGGCCGTGCGGGTCGGGAAGAATTCCTTCAGCAGGGTGGGCAGTTCATCAGTGTAAAGCCGCGCCAGGCGGGTGCTGACCGGCAAGCCAAAGGCATCGAACAGCAGCCAGCCGCGCAAGGACCAGCTGGAATAGCCGCGGTCGCCGATGGCAAGGGTATAGGTCATCCGTGATGCTCCATGAACTGAAGGAATGACCGCAGGTTAGCTGCAGCGCAGCGCAGCGACAAACGGTGTTTCGTGCGATGATCCATCACGGATTGTGATTGATCCGGCCGATCTGCCAGTGGCTGTCAAAGACCAGTTCGGTCAGCGACAGCGGTTCGATCTTCTGGGCGAAAACGGTCTGCACATCAACGCCTTGTGCGCGCTGCAGGGTGGCGAGGATGGGGCCGAAGTGGCAGACGACGATCACCGCAGGGGGCAGGGCCCCCAGCGCCGCTGCCACGCGGGCTGACATGGCGTTCCAGCTTTCGCCATCCGGGGCGGCCACATCGCCCGCCTGTTCCCAGAAGGCGCGGATGGCCGCCGGGCTTTCGGCATCGACATCGGCGAAGCGGCGGTTTTCCCAGGCGCCGAAATGGATTTCGCGCAGCCTTGGGTCATGGGGCAGGCGCGGGCGGGTGCCCTGCAGCGCATCGGCGGTGGCCACGGCGCGGATCAGATCGGAAGAGATGACCGGCACATCCGGCAGCGCCGCTGCCAGCCGGGCAAGGGCGGCGCTATCCGACAGATCGGCGGGGCGATCCGTCCAGCCG
>DOMY01000190.1 GCA_003509785.1 Gemmobacter sp. | reverse complement strand
ATCGCACCTGATGTACGGGAAGTACCTTCTGGATTTGGGGCCTCGCATGCGGATGCGGATCGTTACCGTGCGCTTTATGCGGAATCGATCGGGGATGCGGAGGGGTTCTGGGGGCGCGAGGGGCAGCGGCTGGATTGGATCAAGCCCTATACCCGGGTGAAGAACACCGATTTCACCTTTGGCAAAGTGTCGATCAAATGGTTCGAGGACGGGGTTCTGAACGCCAGCGTGAACTGCATCGACCGGCATCTGAAGGACCGGGCGCTGCAGACGGCGATCATCTGGGAGCCGGATGATCCGAAGACCCCTGCGCTGCATATCACCTACAAGACCCTGGCCGAGAAGGTGAACCGCTTCGCCAATGTGCTGCTGAGCCAGGGCGTGATGCGCGGCGACCGCGTGGTGATCTATCTGCCGATGATCCCCGAGGCCGCCTATGCCATGCTGGCCTGCGCCCGGATCGGCGCCATCCATTCCATTGTCTTTGCAGGCTTTTCGCCCGATGCGCTGGCCAACCGGATCAATGATTGCGGCGCCAAGCTGGTCATCACCGCCGATACCGCCCCGCGCGGCGGCAAGCGCACGCCGCTGAAATCCAACACCGATGCCGCGCTGCTGCACTGCTCGGACAAGGTGCGCTGCCTGGTGGTGAAACACACCGGCGACCAGACCTCCTGGATCCAGGGCCGCGATGTCGACGTGCTGGCGATGATGGAAATGGTCTCGCCCGAATGCCCGCCGCGCCCGATGAATGCCGAAGATCCGCTGTTCATCCTCTATACCTCGGGCTCGACCGGCAAGCCGAAGGGCGTGGTGCATACCACCGGCGGCTATCTGGTCTATGCCGCGATGACCCATCAATATACCTTCGACTATCAGGATGGCGATGTCTTCTGGTGCACCGCCGATGTCGGCTGGGTGACCGGGCACAGCTATATCGTCTATGGCCCGCTGGCCAATGGCGCCACCACCATCATGTTCGAGGGCGTGCCGACCTATCCGGATGCGGGCCGCTTCTGGGAGGTCTGCGAAAAGCATGGCGTGACGCAGTTCTATACCGCGCCGACCGCGATCCGCAGCCTGATGGGCCAGGGTCCGGAATGGGTGGAGAAATACGATCTGTCGAAGCTGCGGGTGCTGGGTTCGGTGGGCGAGCCGATCAACCCCGAGGCCTGGGTCTGGTATGACCGCCATGTCGGCAAGGGCCGCTGCCCGATCGTCGATACCTTCTGGCAGACCGAAACCGGCGGCCATATGATCACGCCTCTGCCGGGCGCCACGCCCACGAAACCGGGTTCGGCCACCACGCCGTTCTTCGGGGTGAAACCCGTGGTGCTGGATCCGGCGACGGCCAAGCGCCAGGACGAGACCGAGGCCGAAGGGGTGCTGTGCATCTCGGACAGCTGGCCGGGGCAGATGCGCACGCTCTGGGGCGATCATGACCGCTTCCAGGAGGCCTACTTCAGCCAGTACCGCGGCTATTACTTCACCGGCGACGGCTGCCGCCGCGACCGCGACGGCTATTACTGGATCACCGGCCGGGTCGATGACGTGATCAACGTCTCGGGCCACCGGATGGGCACGGCCGAGGTGGAATCGGCGCTGGTCGCCCATGCCAAGGTGGCCGAGGCTGCTGTGGTGGGCTATCCGCATGATATCAAGGGCCAGGGCATCTATGCCTATGTCACCCTGATGAACGGTATCGAACCCTCGGAGGATCTGCGCCGCGATCTGGTGAAATGGGTCCGCACCGAGATCGGCCCGATCGCCACCCCCGATCTGATCCAGTGGGCCCCCGGCCTGCCGAAGACCCGCTCGGGCAAGATCATGCGCCGCATCCTGCGCAAGATCGCCGAAAACGACTTCGGCGCGCTTGGCGATATCTCGACCCTGGCCGATCCGGCGGTGGTCGAAGAGCTGATCGCGAACCGGATGAACAAGGGCTGAGGGGGCGGGGCCGATGATGGATGTGCAAGCAACCGTGACGACGCAGCCCGCCGTGCTGATCCTGCTGGGCCCGCCCGGCGCAGGCAAGGGCACCCAGGCCCGGATGCTGGAAGAGGACTTCGGCCTGGTGCAGCTGTCCACCGGCGATCTGCTGCGCGCCGCGGTGGCCGCGGGCACCGAGGCCGGGCTGCGGGCGCAGGCGGTGATGGCGGCAGGCGGCCTCGTCTCGGACGAGATCGTGCTGGCCATCCTGCAGGAGCGCATGGCGCAGCCCGATCTGGGCCGCGGCATCATCCTCGACGGCTTCCCCCGCACCACCGGACAGGCCGCCGCCCTGGATGACCTGCTGGCCCGCTCCGGCCGCCAGGTCACCGCCGCCATCAGCCTGGAGGTCGATGACGAGGCCATGATCGGCCGCGTCGCAGGCCGCTACACCTGCGCCGGCTGCGGCGAAGGCTATCATGACAGCTTCAAGCTGCCCGCCACCGCGGGCATCTGCGACAGATGCGGCGGCACGGAGTTCAAACGCCGCGCCGACGACACCGCCGAAACCGTCCGCGAAAGGCTCAGGGCCTATCACGCACAAACCGCGCCGCTCATCTCATATTATGCGCGGAAAAATATCCTGCAGACCGTCAACGCCATGAAAAACATCGCCGATATCCGAAACAACATCGCCCATATCGTCACGAAGGTCTGCCCGTAGACAGGGAGATCCGCGTCCGGGGGAGGTTTCGGGCGCGGAAGCAAGGGGAGGCGCCAGGCCCGCAGGGCAGGCGCGCATAGCGACGGCTGGCGGGGCACCCCGCCAACCGAGCCTGAACCGGAACCGCCCGTGCGGAACCGACAGGAAGACTGTGCTCAATCAGGGGACCGGCCGAAGTGCCGGAACAGCAAGGAGGACGCCTAATGGCAATGCAATCCGACGTGGCAGCGGTACGCTCCCGTCCGATGACGGCGGAAGAACGGAAGGTCATCATGGCCTCGTCCGCCGGGACGATCTTTGAATGGTATGATTTCTATCTTTACGGCTCGCTCGCCGCGATCATCGGCGCGCAGTTCTTCACCGCCTTCCCCGAAGCCACCCGCAACGTGTTTGCGCTGCTGGCCTTTGCGGCAGGGTTCATCGTGCGCCCCTTCGGCGCGCTGGTGTTCGGTGCGATGGGCGACCTGATCGGCCGGAAATATACCTTCCTCGCCACGATCCTCATCATGGGCATCTCGACCTTCCTCGTGGGTCTGCTGCCCGGCTATCAATCCTGGGGCGTTGCGGCACCGATCATCCTGATCGCATTGCGCATGGCACAGGGCCTGGCTCTGGGCGGCGAATATGGTGGGGCGGCTGTCTATGTGGCCGAACACGCGCCGCAGGGCCAGCGTGGCTATTTCACTGCCTTCATCCAGACCACGGCGACCATCGGCCTGCTGCTGTCGCTGATCGTGATCCTGATGGTTCAGGGCTATGTGAACGGCAATTATCCGGAAGTGGCCGTGCTTGACGCTGCCGGCGCTGCGGTGATGAATGCCGATGGCACCCCTGCCATGATGAAAGCCTTCAATTCCTGGGGCTGGCGCATCCCGTTCCTGGGCTCGATCGGCCTGCTGCTGATCTCGCTCTATATCCGTCTGCAGATGAATGAATCCCCCGCCTTCAAGAAGATGAAGGAAGAGGGTTCGCAGTCGAAAGCCCCGCTGCGCGAAGCTTTCGGCCAGTGGAAGAATGCCAAGATCGCCATCATCGCGCTGCTGGGCCTTGTCGCCGGTCAGGCCGTGGTCTGGTACTCGGGTCAGTTCTACGCGCTGTTCTATGTGCAGAACGTCATCAAGGTGGACAGCTTCACTGCCAACGTTCTGGTGGCATGGTCGCTGATCCTGGGCACCGGCGGCTTCCTGTTCTTCGGGTCGCTGTCCGACAAGATCGGCCGCAAGCCGATCATCCTGGCCGGCTGCCTGATCGCCGCGATCACCTATTTCCCGGTGTTCGAGCTGCTGACGAAGACTGCCAACCCGGCGCTTTACAACGCCCACCAGACCCCGATCGTGGTGACTGCCGACCCGGAAAGCTGCTCGTTCCAGTTCAACCCGACCGGCACCGCCAAGTTCACCTCGTCCTGCGATATCACCAAGGCGCTGCTGGCCAAATCTTCGGCCAACTACACCACCGTGGAAGGCCCGGCCGGTTCTGTGGCTGAGGTGAAGATCGGTGACACGCTGATCCCGTCTTACGAAGCCGCCGCCCTGACGGGTGACGAAGCCAAGGCCACCAAAGCCGCCTTTGAAAAATCGGTGAATGATGCGCTGCTGGCTGCCGGCTATCCGCTGGTTGCCGACAAGAACGAAACCGTCGCCAAGGCTTCGAATTTCGTTGACATCTTTACTGGGCAGAAGCTGCTGATCATCGCCATCCTGACCTATCTGATCCTGCTGGTGACGATGGTTTATGGCCCGATGGCCGCCATGCTGGTGGAACTGTTCCCGACGCGGATCCGGTATTCCGGTCTGTCGCTGCCCTATCACATCGGCAACGGCTGGTTCGGGGGCCTGCTGCCTGCAACGGCCTTCGCCATCTCTGCCCAGACCGGCAATATCTATGCAGGCCTGTGGTATGCGATTGTCGTCGCGCTGATGACGGTGGTGATCGGTGTCCTGTTCGTGCCGGGCGGCACGCACAAGAAAGACATCTTCGCGGATTGATCCGGATACAGAGGGCCGGGGAAACCCGGCCCTTTCTTCTTTGCGGCAGCGCCTAGCGGCGCAGCCGGACGGCCAGCGACCAGACCGCCAGGCCGATGGCAAGCAGAATGGCGTTCGACACCAGGCCCAGCGCGATCTGCATCCACATCGGGCCGATTGCAGGCCCCGCACTGGTCAGTGGTACCACGACCGCGACAAACACGATCCCGGCCAGCAGCGGCAAGGCGGTTCCTGTCACCGCACGCGTGCGCAGCATCGTGAAAATCAGCGCAATGATCAGACCTGCCCGGAATATATCCGTCATCTGAGTTTGCAGAATGTCCGTGACCATGATCGTTCTCCTCTACCCGCCTTGCCATAGCTTACGGCCATGTTCCGGTCCAGCAAAGGCTGGGGTTTCCGGGGTGTTGGTGCCTGATAGGCCGCCTGCCCGCCCCATGCCGCCCCACGGCCAGAAGCGGAGGGGATAAGACATGTCCGAGGGTGGAAAGCGGCACCGGATCCTGGTGGTGGAGGATGAGGATAATATCGCCATGGCGCTGGATTTCCTGATCACGCGCGAAGGCTATGTGCATGACCGCGTGGCCAGCGGTGCCGATGCGCTGCGGCGTATCCGCGCCACCCACCCGGATCTGGTGCTGCTGGACGTGATGCTTCCCGAAGTTTCGGGCTATGAGGTGTGCCAGTCTGTGCGGCTGGACCCGAGCCTTTCGGATGTGAAGATCCTGATGATGACGGCGCGGGGATCCCTGGTGGAACGGCAGAAAAGCCATGCATTGGGGGCGGACGGGTTCATCACCAAACCTTTCGAGCTGAAGGAACTGCGGGCGCAGATGCGCGGGCTGCTGCACGGCGCGGGCTAGCCCCGCCTCCCCCGGATGGGGGAGGATGCAGAGATTGGATGCCCCCGAAGCTTGATCGAAAGCCGCCGCGGGGTTAGGCTGCGCATGATTGCCTTATAATTCTGCTTGCGACAGCCCGGTTCTGCGATGCAGGGCGGGCCCGGCATAAAGCGCACCGGATGGCCCCCGGTCACCGGCTGGACATGTTTCACGCATATTCCCCAAGGGGATTTTCATGGCAGACGCAGTTCTTGAATATGTAAGCATCGGCCGGAACGACGGCGCGCTGACCCTGGATGGAGATCCGCAATATGTGGCCGGGGGCGCCATGATCGGCCATGTGCTGGATCGCCGCTGGGTGAGCAGCAGCGGCGGCAGCTACTGGGAATATTTCGTTGCCACCCCCGCGCATGACGGGCGCCATCAGGCCAATCTGGGCGCGGGCGATGATGTGGCGGCGATCAGCAGCGGTGATGACGATTTCGCCGGGGGCGCCGGGTTCGACATGCTGGATTTCGGATCCAGCACCTTTGATCCGGGGGCCAGCTATAACTGGGATTATGCCCTGCCCTATCCGCGCTATTTTGCCACCGTCAACCTGGCCACCGGCATTGCCAGCTGGGAGGGGCGGGATGTGAGCGAAACGGTGTCTTCCATCGTGACCGTGGATGGCGAGGGGGTGGATACCATCTCCTGGACGTTTTCGATTGCGGATTGGGGCAGCTATCGCACCAGCTTTCGCAACTTCGAGGCCGTGCGCGGATCGCAGGGGGATGACCGGATCACCGGCAGCGATGCCCCGGTGGAGCTGTATGATCTGAGCCGCAATGGCCGCGATACGGTGGATGGCGCGGGCGGCATCGACTGGGTGACCTATGGCCGCTTCGAAGGAACGCTGTTTCAGGATGACCGGACGGCGGTGCGGCTGGATCTGGCGGCGGGCACGGCGCTGACCTCGGGGGATTACTACGAGAATTACGCCACGCGAACCTCGCGCTTGAGCGGCATCGAGAACGTGCTGGGTTCGGCCAGCGCCGATGTGATCCGGGGCGACAAGGAAGACAACATGCTCTGCGGTGGGCTGGGTAATGACACGCTGGACGGGCGCGGCGGTGTCGATACGCTTGTGACCGAATTCGGCATGACCGATGGCTATGACCATCTGCTGGATCCGGGGTGGGAGGCTTATTACGGCGCCCGGACAGAGCCTGACCGGGGCGTGGAGGTCGATCTGAAGGCTGGCCGCGCATATGAGGCAGATGGCACCCGCAGCCAGACCGATGTGATCGAGAATTTTGAAAACGTGATCGGCACGGCCCGCAATGACACGATCACCGGCGATGGCGGCGACAATCGGCTGGAAGGCGGCGCGGGGGAGGACCGGCTGTCGGGCNNGGCGATGGTGTCGACAACCTTGCAGGCGGGGGCGGCGCCGATGTTTTCATCATCAGCCCCGGCACCGGGGTGGATCGCATCACCGATTTTGCCTTTGGCACCGATACGCTGAAGATTGCGACAGCCGGGCCGCAGCCCGCAGGAATGGAGATGGGGGCGATGATCAAGATCGGCGGGCTGCCGGTGCAGCTGATGGCAGGCCTGCGCGGCTTCTTGAATACCAAGGGCGATGATATCGAGGTCAGCGGCGCGGACAAATCGCCCATTGTCAATCTTGTGGGCGGGGTCAGTGCGCTGGTCGGGCATATTGCCGATGCGATCTTGAAACCCACCGAGGGCAATATCGGCACGTCAGGCGCCGACCGGATGACCGGCACCGCCAAGGCCGACAAGATGGCGGCGCTGGACGGCGATGACCGGGTGGTTGGTCTGGGCGGGGAAGATGACATTTCCGGCGGGGCGGGCGCGGACCGGCTGGAGGGTGGGGCGGGCAATGACCTGCTGTCGGGAGATGCCGGGGCGGATGTGCTGATCGGTGGCTTTGGCAATGACCGGCTGACCGGCGGTGATGGCGATGACCGGCTGGTGGGCGATATCGGCGCCGATACGCTGGAGGGCGGCGCGGGATCGGATACGCTGATCGGGGGGATCGGCGGCGACAGGTTCATCATCACCAATGCCGCAGGGCTGGACCGGATTCAGGATTATGGCACGGGGGACCGGATCGACATTTCCGCCTTTGCACAGCTGGGCCTGCGGCCCAACCGGGCGGCGCTGTCCATCGAATGGGCGGATGAGGCGAACCGCATCGCCGTGGTTTCGCTGGATGATCCGCTGAGCGCGCGGGATATCGCACTGTTCGAGATCCAGCTGGGCGCGCGCCAGAGCCTTGAGGGCTTTCTGAAAACTGCGGATTTCACCTTTTCGGGCGGGCTTGCCCCGATCTTTGCAAAGCTGAATGCAGCGCTGGTCGAGGGCAGCGGCAAGATCAACCAGATCATCGGCACGGTCGGCCGCGATGTGATGCGCGGGCTGGGCGGCGATGACATTCTGGAGGGCCGGGGCGGGCATGACCGGCTTAACGGTGACGCGGGGGATGACCAGATCAGCGGCGGCGCCGGGAATGACAGCCTGTCGGGCGGGGCGGGCAATGACAAGCTGATGGGCGACAGCGGCAATGATACGCTGGACGGCGGCGGCGGTTTTGACATGCTGATCGGCAGCATCACCCGCAGCCTGCTGCGCGGCGGGGCGGGCAATGACACGCTGGTGGCCAATGGCGGCACAACCACGATGATCGGCGGCGCCGGGGCGGATACCTTTGTGCTGAACCGCGATGCGCTGGAAAGCGGCGAGGTGGAACTGCAGGATTTCGACCCTGCCGAAGACCGGCTGATGATCGACCCGGCGCTGAACCTGCAGGACTCGCTGCTGCGCATCCGGGATAACCTGATCCAGATCGACATGGTGTCGGATCAGCTGAAAACCGACAGCGTGCTGCGGTTCGAGGTCTGGGAAGATATTCTGAACCAGCTTTGACGGCAGAGGGCGGTCTGACCTTCTGTGCTGCCGCGCCTTTCATGGGCGCGGCATCAATATGTCACGCAGCGGTCACCCAAGCGGCCTAGAGCGGAGGAAAAGCCAAACCGAGGGACCATCATGAAACATCTGCTTCTTGCTACCTCTGCTCTTGTTGCCTTTTCGACTGCTGCTCTGGCCCAGGATCTGCCGCAGGCCGGCAGCGACTGGTTCAAGGCCGGTCAGGCCGCGATCACCGAACGCATGGCCGTTCAGCCGATCACCAAGAAAGCCAAGAACGTGATCCTGTTCACCGCCGATGGCAATGGCGTGGGCACCAACTATGCCATCCGCCTGTTCTCGGGCCAGCAGGCCGGCGGTCTGGGCGATGATTATGTGCAGCCGTTTGAAACCTTCCCGAACGTGGCGCTGGTGAAAACCTATTCCTCCAACGGCCAGACGCCCGATTCTGCCCCGACCGCTGCCGCGATGAACACCGGCATCAAGACGAAGAACGGCATGATCAACGTGCTGGACAGCGTGAATGTCAGCGATTGCGCAGCCGGTGCAACGGCAGGCGCCACCACCTTTGCAGAAATCGCAACCGAGATGGGCAAATCGGTCGGCGTGATCTCGACCGCGCGCATCACCCATGCGACCCCGGCCGCCGTCTATGCCCGCAGCGTGAACCGTGACTGGGAAGACAATTCCAAGCTGCCGGAAGGCTGCACCCAGAAAGACATCGCCGATCAGCTGATCGACCAGATGAAAGCCGGTGTGATCGACATCGCCCTGGGCGGCGGCCGTGGCCACTTCCTGCCCGAAGCGGTGACCGATGCCGAAGGCAAGGCCGGCAAGCGCACCGATGGCCGCAACCTGGTGGAAGAAGCCCAGGCGGCGGGCGCGCAGGTTGTCTTTGCCGATACCGATTTCGCTGCACTGACCATGGGCAACAATGCCCCGGTTCTGGGCCTGTTCGAATCCGGCCACATGAAATACGAGCATGACCGCACTGGCGAGCCTTCGCTGGCCGAAATGACCGAAGCCGCGATCAAGGGCCTGTCGGCCAATGACAACGGGTTCTACCTGTCGATCGAGGCCGGCCGTGTGGATCACGCCAACCACGACGGCAACCTGTTCCGCGTTCTGACCGACGGCAAGGCCTTTGCCGATGCCATCGCCAAGGCGATGGAGCTGACCAATGCCGAAGAGACGCTGATCATCGTCACCGCCGACCATGAACATGCCATCTCGTTCAACGGCTATTGCGGCCGCGGGTCCAAGATCAACGGCCTGTGCATGGAAGAGAACGAGGCCGGGATCGAGCACAACGGCAAGCCCAACCTGGCCGCCGATGGCAAGCCCTATACCGTGGCAGGCTATCTGAACGGCGCCGGTTCGGTGCTGGTGGAACAGGCCGACAAGACCTTTGCCGGCAGCCGCCCCGATCTGACCGAAGAACAGGCCACCGATGCGGATTACCTGCAGCAGGCGCTGATCCCGATGACCTCGGAAACCCATTCGGGTGAAGATGTCGCGGTGTTTGCGCGCGGCCCCTGGGCGCATCTGTTCGGCGGCGTGATCGAGCAGAACGTGATCTTCCACGTCATGAACCACGCTGTCACCGCCGAATAAGGCGCGATCATCCGGCGCGGGCCCCGGAACGTTCCGGGGCCCGTTTGCCGTTTCACGACCGACGCACCGAAGGATACCGCCATGCACCGCCGCCATTTCCTTGCCGCCCTTCCCGCCATATCGCTGGGCGGGATGCTGCGCGCCGAAGATGCGCCGATCCGTCTGCGCGATCTTTACAACAAGGATCTGAGCTTTTCCGATGCCGCGCTGGCCGCCAAGGGCAGCCGGATCACGGTATCCGGTTTCATGGCGCCACCGTTGAAGGCCAATTCGGTGTTTTTCGTGCTGACCAACCGGCCCATGGCCGTCTGCCCGTTCTGCGAACCGGGGATGCCCTGGCCAGATGACATTCTGGCGGTCTATGCCAAACGGATTGTCGATGTGGTGCCGTTCAACGTGCCACTGCTGGCGGAAGGCGTGCTGGAGCTGGGCGATTATGTCGACCCTGAACTGGGGTTCTATTCCAAGGTGCGCCTGAGCGATGCAACCTTCGCGCGGGCCTGACCCATGGCAGCGCCCGCGTTAAGGATCGACGGGCTGCGGGTCGAGGGCAGTGGCGGCAGGACACTGCTAACCGTGGACCGGCTGGAGATTGCCGCAGGCCAATCCGTTGCCATCACCGGCCCGTCGGGGGCCGGCAAATCCACGCTGCTGAACGTGCTGTCGGGGCTGGTGCGGCCGGTTGCCGGGCGGGTGCTGTGGGATGATCTGGATCTTGCCGCCCTGTCTGACGCGCAAAGGGCCAGCTTCCGGCGCGAGCGGGTGGGGCTGATCTTTCAGGATTTCAACCTGTTCGAAGAACTGTCGGCGCTTGGCAATGCGGCGCTGGCGGCATCCTTTGCCCCGGCGGACCGGCGCGGGGCCATCCGGCAGGGCGCGCAGGGCTGGCTGGCGCAGCTGGGGCTGGGGGCAGCGGGCGGGCGCACGGTCGGATCCTTTTCCGGGGGCGAGCGGCAGCGTATCGCGGTGGCGCGGGCGCTGGCAGCGGACCCGGCCATCATTCTGGCCGACGAACCCACCGCAAGCCTGGACCGGGCAGCGGCGGATGCTTTGGGCGCCGATCTGGTGCGGCTGGCGCAGGAGGGCGGGCGTGCCCTGATCGCCGTCACCCATGATACAGGCCTTGCCGCACGGATGGCGCGGCGCCTGCATGTGGCGGATGGGCGGATCACGGAGGCGAATCATGGCTGATCTCTGGTCGGGCCTGCCGCCCGGATGGCAGGATCTGCTGGTCGCCCTGCTGCTGATCGCGCCGGGGATGGCAGCGGGGGCTGTGGTGCTGCGCGGGCTGGCGCCGGGGCCATTGGTGCGGGCCATGCTGCGCCGTTTTGGCTGGGTGAACCTGCTGTTCGTGCTGCTGATTGCAGTCTCGGTGGGTCTTGGTGTCGGGCTGGTGGCGCAGGAGCGCGGTCTGCGGCAGGGTTCGGCCCGGGCAGCCGAGAAGTTTGATCTGATCGTGGCCGCCCCCGGCAGCGAGGTGACGGCAATGCTGGCGGCGGTCTATCTGCAGCCTTCGGACATGCCGCTGCTGACCGGCGCGCAATATGCCGAGATTGCCAGCGCCGATGGCGTGGATTTCGCCGCGCCCATCGCCTTTGGCGACAGTTTCGGCGCAGCGCCGGTGGTGGGCACCACGGCGGCCTTTGTCACCCATCTGGCCGGGCCGCTGGCCGAAGGGCGGATGTTTGCCACCGAAGCCGAGGCCGTGGTCGGCGCCTTCGTGCCGCTGCGCACGGGTGACAGTTTCCCCCCCGCCCATGGCCATGGACCCGCCGCCGAAACCGATGCCCATGCCGGGGCGGGGTATACGGTGACCGGGCGGATGGCCCCCACCGGCAGCCCCTGGGATCGCGCCATTCTGGTTCCGGTGGAGGGCGTCTGGGCGGTGCATGGCCTGGCCACTGGCCATGCACCGGGGTCCGTGCAGATCGGCCCGCCCTTCGATCCGGGCTATATGCCCGGCACGCCGGCGGTTCTGGTGCGCGCGACAGAGCTTTGGGGCAATTACGCGCTGAAATCACGGTTTTCGCGGCCTGACATGATGGCCTTCTTTCCCGGCACGGTGCTGGCACAGCTGCATGGGCTGATGCGGGAAGTGCGGGCCGTCATGTCCCTGCTGGCTGTGATGACCCAGGTTCTGGTGACGCTGTCGGTGCTGATCGGGCTGATGATCCTTGTCCGGCTGATCGCCCGCAGTCTGGCGGTGCTGCGCGCCATTGGCGCCCCGGCGCGCTTTGTCTTTGCCGTGGTCTGGAGCTATTCGGCCACGCTGATTGCCAGCGGCGCGCTGCTGGGGTTGGGGCTGGGCTGGGCGGCGGCGCGGCTGCTGTCGGCCTTTGTGACCGCCCGGACCGATGTTCTGGTGCGCGCAGATCTTGGCTGGGGCGAGCTGCATCTGGTGGCGGGTTTCGTCAGCCTGACGCTGATCCTGGCCCTGCTGCCTGCCTGGGCGGCGATCCGTCGCCCGCTGCTGTCTGATCTTCGGACCTGAAAGGAACCGCGATGCGTGTTTTGCTGCTTTGCCTTGCCACCCTTGCCGCCACCCCGGTTCTGGCAGAGGATCATGACCATCATCTGGCCGAGGCCGAGGGGCTGCGCATCCTGCACGCCTGGACCCCGGCGGCTGCGAAAGGCGCCGATGCGCTGATCTATATGGAAATCGAAAACACCTCGGCCACCGAAGCCATGCTGACCGGGGGCGAGGCTTTGGGCCGCGCGCTGGATCTGGTGGGCTTCAGCTATGGCGCGGCGGGCGAAAGCTGGGCCGTGCTGCCCGGCCTGCCGGTACCGCAGGGCGGGGAGGTGGATCTGATGCCGAAGGTTCTGGCGCTGCGGCTGACCGATCTGCCAGAGGCGCTGGCCGAAGGCGAAGAGCTGGAGATCGAGGTGGAGATCGGCGGCCAGCATGTTCAGACCCATGCCGAAATCACCGCAGCCAATGCCAGCGCCCATAGCCACGCGGGCCACAACCATTGATCCGGCGAGCCGTCAGCGCAGCGCGGCGTTGACGGCAAAAGCCAGAATGACGGTGTTGTAGAAGAACGACACGATGCCATGGCCCAGCACCAGACGGCGCAGGGCCGGGCGTTCCACCACCACATCCGACACCTGCGCCGTCATGCCGATGGGGAAGCTGAAATACAGGAAATCCCAGGCATCCGGCGCGGTATTGCCCGGAAAGGCCAGCCCGCGCGCATTGCCGCCATACCACAGCGCCGCGTAATGAAACGCAGCCAGCACATGCAGCATGGACCAGCCCAGCGGCACCGAGGCCACGGCCAGCGCCGCTTCGGTACCCGAGGCCTGTTGCAGGGAAAAGGCGATGGCTGTCAGGCTCAGCACGACCGAGCCCAAAGCCAGCGCGGCGATCAGCGGCACGCCTTCATCCGAAAGATCGGCATGACGGCGCAGGTCAGACGGGGTCATACCGTGGATATAGACCGCCATGAGCACAAGATAGGTGGCAAAGAAGCCATTCGCCGCGATCAGCCCCGCCCGGCCAGGCGGCTGGCCCAGCGCGATGGCACCCAGACCCAGTGCCGCGCCCAGCAGGAAAGCCAGCAGAAAGCGGCGGTGGCGCGCGAACACGGGCTTAATCCTGCAGGGAGCGGAGATGTTGGGCCAGCTGCCCCAGCCGCAGCGGGGTGGGCGTGTCGATCCCGTCGCCGCTGTCGAACAGCACCATACGGTCGCCATCCAGCAGCGGCGCGAATTGCGGCATCACCGTGCCATCCGGCGCCTTGGCATAGCCCCAGATCTTGCTCATCACCCGCGTCATCGGAAAGCTGCCGTCATTGGCGGCGGCCAGTTGCGTCAGATCGGCGGGCGGCTTGTCCATCGTATCGGCCACCGATCCCGCGCCCTTGCCATCGCGACCGTGACAGGCTGCGCAATAGGTGGCGAAATCCTCGGCCCCCGAGGGGGTCGGCATGTCGCCCGGCTGGCAGGCGGCCAGCGGCAGAAGGCTGGCAAGAAGAACGAGTCTGGCGGGCTGCATGGCAACTGGCTCCTTCGGGCTGTGGGGTTCACCACATCACGCCCGGCGACAGGGCACAAGCACCGCGAGAGGGGCGCAGGGGCAAACGCGGCTACAGATGGTGCAGCACCAACGGGCGCCCTGCATGGTGTGCCACCTGCACATCGGTTTCATACAGCGCCGACAGCGCGGGGCCGGTGATGACCTGCGCCGGCGACCCCGCGGCAATCACCCGGCCGGCCTTCATCGCCACCACATGATCGGCCCAGGCGGCAGCATGGTTCAGATCATGCAGCACCACGACCACCGAACGCCCGGCATCGCGCGCCCGCGCCAGATGCGCCATCAGCCCGCGGGCATGGGCGATATCGAGGTTGTTCAGCGGCTCGTCCAGCAGAACCCAGGGGGTTTGCTGCGCGAAGGTCATCGCCAGATGCCCGCGTTGCGCCTGCCCGCCGGACAGTTCATCCAGAAAGCGGTGCTCCAGCGCCGCAAGATCGAAATCCGCAAGCGCCTGGGTGATCGCGGCCTGATCTGCGGGGCCGGGGCGGCCCTTGCAATGGGGCCAGCGGCCGAAGGCCACCAATTCGCGCAGGCGCAGCCTTGTGCCGCTGGCCATGTGCTGACCCAGAAAGGCCATTTCCAGCGCCAGCCGGGCCGAAGGCGTCTGCACCAGATCCAGCCCGTTGATGATGATCCGGCCCTTCTGCAACGGCTCCAGCCGGGCGATGAGCCGCAGCAGGGTGGATTTTCCGGCCCCGTTCGGCCCGATCAGCGCGGTGATCCGGCCGGCCGGCAGATCGAGGGATATGTCTGACAGGATCGGCGCCGCACCGATGGCATGGGCCAGCCCCGTGATGGTGATGCCGGTCATCGGATCTTTCCTTTCAGCAGCAGCGCCAGAAACATCATCCCCCCCGCAAATTCGATCACCACGCTGAGCGTGGCCTGTGCGCCCAACAGGCGTTCGAACAGCCATTGTCCGCCGATCAGCAGAACGGGGCCGATCAGCGCCGCCGCGGGGAGCAGCGCGCCATGCCGCGCGCCGCCGGGCAACCGCCCGACCGCCGCATGGGCCAGCCCCGCCACGATGAGCCCCAGAAAGGCCAGCGGCCCGACCAGCGCGGTGGAAACCGCCACCAGCACCGCCACCAGCGCCAGAACGCCCAGCACCATGCGACCCCAGTTCAGGCCCAGCGTCACCGCCTTTTCCCGCCCCAGCGCCATCACATCCAACCGGGGAGAAAGCCAGATTGCCGCCGTGCAGGCGGCAAAGGTGGCCATCATGCCGATCCCCAGAACCTCTCCCCGCGGTCTGCCGAAATTGGCGAAGGTGGCCGATTGCACCACTGCAAAATCATTCGGGTCCAGCGTGCGCGAGACCAGCCCCTGCCCTGCCCGGAACAGCACACCGAGGATAACGCCGGTCAGGATGGTGCGTGCCACATCCCTTGCGCCGCCGCGCAGCAGCGTGCCGAACAGCAGCAGCGCCACCCCGGCCATCAGGGCGGTTTCGGTCAGGAATTTTGCGCTGGCAGGCAGTTGGGCAAACCCCACGATGCCAAGGCCCGCCACCAGCAGCACCTGCATCAGCCCATAAAGCGCGTCGAATCCCATGATGGACGGCGTCAGGATGCGGTTGCCCGACACGGTCTGAAACAGCACCGTCGCCACCCCGACAGAGGCACCGATGGTGACCAGTGCCGTCAGCTTCTGCGCCCGCAGGCCCAGAATGAATGACCAGTTGCCGCCGCCCAGCCCCTGCAACAGCCAAAGCGCGGCCAGCGCCAGCAAAAGCCCTGCCAGACCAGCCAGACGAAGGGTCAGCGGGGATGCGATCCTGGCGCGGGGGGGTGCGATATCAGCCATGGCCGGGCCTATGCCACAAAAGCCAGAGAAAGACCCCGGCCCCCACCACGCCCAGAACGGTTCCGGCAGGAATTTCATAGGGATAGATCACAAGGCGCCCGATGATATCGCAGGCCAGCACCAGCACGGCGCCGAACAGCGCCACCACCGGCAGCGTGGCGCGCAGATTGTCGCCCATCAGGCGTGACACGATATTGGGCACCACCAGCCCGACAAACGGCACCATGCCAACTGACACCACCACCATGGCCGCCACCAGCGCGACCACGGCCAGCCCCAGCCGCAGAACCGCCCGGGCATCGAGGCCCAGGGTGGTTGCCGCCTCGGCGCCCAGCCCCAGGATGGCAAAGCGATCTGCCGCGAACCAGGCCAGCGCGGCGCTGGCCCCGGCGATCCACAACAGTTCGTACCGGCCGGCGATGACGCCCGAGAACTCGCCCGACATCAGCCAGACCGCGACAAGCTGCATCAGATCCGTCTCCCAGGCGATGAAGGTGACAAGGGCCCCCAGAATGGCGGCCAGCATCATGCCCGCCAGCGGCACCAAGAGCGGTTCGCGCGGGGGGAGCTTGCGGATGATCCGGGCAAACAGGACCGTACCCGCCAGCGCAGCCAGCGCCGCCACCGCCATCTTGGCCCAGATGGGTGCCGCCGGGGCCAGCAGCGTGACCGCCAGCAGACCCAGCGCCGCGCTTTCGGTGGTGCCCACGCTGCCGGGTTCGACAAAACGGTTGCGCACCACCTGCTGCATCACCACACCGGAAACGGCCAGCGCCGATCCGGTCAGCACGGCGGCCAGCGTGCGGGGGATGCGCGAGATCGTCAGCACCATCCAGCCCTGATCCGTGCCGGGCGCCAGCGTTGCGACCCCGATGCATAGGCTGATCGCGGTCAAGAGGGCCAGTGCCCCGAGGCCAAGCCAGAATCCGGGGGCCATGCCCCGGCGGCCTGTGGCCGGAAATGCGTGATCCGCCATGACGCCTCCGCAGTTTTGCAGGGTTTATGCGGGAAAAGCTGCCGGGGGCAAGGCAAAAGGTGACAGAATAACTTGGGTTTGATTGGGGCGGATTGCGGGCTTACAACCTGTCATACAAGTGTTGACTTTATGCCAGACATCTAGGTATCAAATCAAAACGCGACCGGCGAATCCATGCTGACCGCGACAGACTGCAGAGGAGCGGGCATGATCATCACCGACGTCGAGGCGCGAGTATTTCTGACCACCACGCGCCGCCATTCCGACAGCGCCGGCCATGCTCACCCCGGGCCTGCGCATCAGGTGCAGCAGGCCATGCTGACCATCCGCACCGAAGACGGGCATGAAGGCCATTCCTTCACCGCGCCTGAGATCGTGCGCCCGCATGTCATCGAAAAATTCGTGAAGAAAGTACTTATTGGTCAGGATTATAGGGACCGCGAGCGGCTGTGGCAGGATCTGGCCCACTGGCAGCGCGGATCGGCGGCACAGCTGACCGACCGCACGCTGGCGGTGGTGGATTGCGCGCTTTGGGATCTGGCGGGCCGCAGCCTGAACCAGCCCGTCCACAAGCTGATCGGGGCCTATCGCGACAAGGTGCTGGCCTATGGCAGCATCATGTGCGGCGACGAGCTGGAGGGCGGGCTGGCAACGCCCGAGGATTATGGCCGCTTTGCCGAAACTCTGGTCAAGCGTGGCTACAAGGGGATCAAGCTGCATACCTGGATGCCTCCTGTCAGCTGGGCGCCGGATGTGAAGATGGATCTGAAAGCCTGCGCCGCCGTGCGCGAGGCCGTGGGGCCGGATATCAGCCTGATGATCGACGCCTTCCACTGGTACAGCCGCAGCGATGCCCTGACACTGGGCCGTGGCCTTGAAAAGCTGGGCTTCGACTGGATCGAAGAGCCGATGGATGAACAATCCATGTCCTCGTACAAATGGCTGGCGGATAATCTGGATATCCCGGTGATCGGCCCGGAAAGCGCTGCGGGCAAACACTGGCACCGCGCCGAATGGGTGAAACACGGCGCCTGCGATATTCTGCGCACCGGGGTCAATGATGTGGGCGGGATCACCCCGGCGCTGAAGACCATGCGGATGGCAGAAGCCTTCGGCATGGACTGCGAGGTCCATGGCAATACCGCGATGAACCTGCATGTGGTGGCCGCATCGAAGAACTGCCGCTGGTACGAACGCGGGCTGCTGCACCCTTTCCTGGAGTATGACGACGGGCATGATTACCTGAAATCACTGTCTGATCCGATGGATGCCGACGGCTTTGTGCATGTGCCGGACCGACCCGGACTGGGCGAGGACATCGACTTTGACTTCATCGAGGCGAACCGGGTTTCCTGATCGCAAGGGGTTGAGAATGAAGACGATCCTGGCCTTTGGTGACAGCCTGACATGGGGGGCGGATCCGGTGACCGGGTTGCGCCATCCGGTCGGGGCGCAATGGCCGCGCGTTCTGGAAGCGGCCCTGGGATCGGTGCGTATCCATGCCGATGGTGTGGGCGGGCGCACCACCTGCCGGGACGATGATGCAGGGGCCGCCTGCCGCAATGGCGCAAAGGCCCTGCCCGTCGCGCTTTCGGCGCATATGCCGCTGGATCTGGTGATCGTGATGTTGGGCACCAATGACCTGAAGGCGGTTCACGGGGGCCGCGCCATTGCGGCACAGGCCGGGATGCGGCGGCTGGCGCAGATCATCGAAACCTTTCCCTACAAGCCGCGCAATGCCGTGCCGCAGCTGTTGATCGTGGCGCCGCCCCACTGTGGTGCAGGCCCGTCAGGGCATCCGGCAGGGGGGCGCAGCATTGCAGAATCCCGCCTGCTGGCGCCGCTGTATCAGGCACTGGCGGCCGAGCTGGGCTGTGGCTTTTTCGACGCCGCAACCGTGGCAAGCGCCGATCCGGCGGATGGGGTGCATCTGGCGGCCGATCAGACGACAGCGATTGGCCGGGCACTGGTTGCCCCAGTAGCCCGAATGCTTGCCTGACAGCGCAGAAGATAATAGCCACATGTCTGACATGATGGCCAAGAGGCGAGCCGCGCGCCCTTGATGCGGCAGTTCATGGGAGGAAACATGAAGCACTTTCTGGCATCTGTAGCGCTGGGTGCGCTGCTGATCGGCGCAGCGCCTTCGGGCGCTTTCGCCGAAACCCCGGCAGATCAGCTGATCGTCGCCACAACGATGAACAATATCCTGACGCTTGACCCGGCCACGATCACCGGGCGCGAGACGGTTCAGGTTCTGAACAATGTCTATGATACGCTGGTGATCCTGTCGCCCGAAGACCGCAGCATCCAGCCGCGTCTGGCAGAGACTTGGGAAATCGCGGAAGATCGCATGTCGATCCGCTTTACCCTGCGGGCCGATGCGAAATTTGCCAGCGGCAACCCGGTCACCGCGCAGGATGTGGTCTGGAGCCTGAAGCGGTTGATGACGCTGAATCTGGCGCAGGCCTCGTTCCTGAAATCGCGCGGATTTACGGCAGATGCGGCGGATAAGCTGTTCGTGGCCGAGGATGACCGCACCTTTGTGATGACCCTGCCCAAGGCCGATGACCCGGCGCTGATCATGATGGTTCTGGCGCAAAGCGGGCCGGGGTCGATTCTGGACAGCAAGACGGTGCTGGCCAACGAAAAGGATGGCGATCTGGGGGCGGGCTGGCTGACGCTGAATTCGGCGGGGTCCGGGCCTTTCGTGCTGACGCAATGGGCCTCGAACGAGTACATCATCCTGACGCGCAATGATGCCTATTGGGGCCCTGCCCCGGCCATGAGCCGAGTACTGATGCGCCACCTGCCGGAATCGCAATCGCAGCGGCTGATGCTGGAACAGGGCGATATCGACGTGGCCTATTCGATGCAGGCGCCCGACCTTCAGGCGCTGGAGGGGGACGAGAAGATCACCGTCGCCTCTGCCCCTGGTTCGGGTTTTTACTACCTGTCGGTGTCGATGAAGGACGAACGCTTCGCCAACCCGAAAGTTCGCGCGGCGCTGCGGCTGCTGATTGATTACGAAGGGCTGAACAAGGCCGTGATGCCGTTCTATGGCAAACAGCACCAGCGCCCGCTGTCGACCGGCGTTCTGGGGCTGCTGCCGGATCCGGGCTATAAGCTGGATGTGGCGCAGGCCAAGGCGCTGCTGGCCGAGGCGGGCTATCCGGACGGGTTCAAGACCACCTTGCGCGTCCTGTCGGAAGATCCGTTCATGAAGGCGGCAACGGCGATCCAGAACACGCTGGCACAGGCCGGGATCGAGGCAGAGCTGATTACCGGATCGGGCGATCAGATCTATGGCGCCATGCGCGAGCGGAACTTTGAACTGCTGGTGGGCCGCGGTGGTGGCGGGCAGCAACCCCACCCCGACAGCAACCTGCGGGCGCTGGCCTATAACCCCGACAACAGCGACGAAGCGAAGCTGACCAACTATCAGGGATGGCGCACCAGCTATTACGACGCGAAGCTGAACGAGATGATCGAAGTGGCGCTGCTGGAGCGGGACGCGGCGAAGCAGGCCAAACTTTACGAGGAAATTCAGGTGTATATGGATCAATCGGTGATGTCGATCCTGCCGTTTTCCGAGGTTGTCGATACGGCCGCCTTTCAATCTGATGTTCAGGGCATGATCGTTTCGCCCTGGGTCTCGCGGTTTGAAGGCGTCACGAAGAACCGCTGATCCTACTCCACACCTCCACGGATCGGTCTTGGAACGGGCGCATCGCAGGATGCGCCCGTTTCGCTATGCCCATTGTGCGCTGCCCGGGGTTTCGTGTGCTGCCCCCTTGGCCCCCTGTGCCAGTCGGCCCCGCAATGCCCATGCAAAAGGCCGCGCAAGGGGCGCGGCCTTTGGGGTTGCTGTTGCAGGGTGTCAGATCTGGCCTTCGTATTCCAGCGAGGCCGCGATCAGTTCGCGCGCATAAGGATGGGTCGCGCCATTGCCGGGAATGGCGGCACGCGGCAGAATCTCGGTGATTTCGCCATGCAGCATCACCGCGAAGCGGTCGCACATGTGATCCACCACGGCCAGATCATGGGTGACCATGATATAGGTGAACCCGCGCTCTTCCCGCAGCCGGGCCAGAAGATTGAGGATTTCAGCCTGAACCGACACATCCAGCGCCGAGGTCGGTTCATCCAGCAGCAGCACCGAGGGTTCGAGGATCAGCGCCCGCGCAATGGCCACGCGCTGCCGCTGCCCGCCAGACAGNNAGACCCACATCGGTGAGCGCCTGCCGCATCCGGGCCTCGCGGTTGTCCAGCCCGTGGATGCGCAGGGGTTCGGCCAGCACGGTGCGGACCGACTGGCGCGGATGCAGGCTGCCGTAGGGATCCTGAAACACCATCTGCAGCAGGCGGCAGCGGTCTTTCAGTGGCAGGCTGCGCACATCCTTGCCGCCGATCCTGACAGACCCCTGCCAGAAATCCGCCAGCAGAGAGACGCAGCGCAGCACGGTGGATTTGCCCGATCCGCTTTCCCCCACCAGGCCGAAACATTCGCCCGGCGCCACCGAGAAGGTGACACCCGGCAGCACCTTGACCGCAGCAGGGCCGGTGCCAAAGCTGATCGACAGGTTGCTGATGTCAACCGATGCGGTCATTGCGCGGGCTCCTCTTTCCATTCGGGGCGGCGATCCAGCACGGCCAGCGGCTGGCGCGGGCCGCCGATGCGCGGCTGTGCCGCCAGCAGGCCACGGGTATAGGGATGCTGTGCCTGATCCATGCTGCGGGCATCGAGCGTTTCGACCACGCGGCCCGCATACATGATGAGCACCCGGTCGCAGAAATTGCGGACAAGGTTCAGGTCATGGCTGATCATGATAAGCCCGATGCCGCGATCGCGCACCAGACCATCGAGAATGGTCAGAACCTGCAGGCGCACGGTGACATCCAGCGCGCTGGTCGGTTCATCCGCGATCACCAGATCGGGGTCGGCCAACAGCATCATGGCAATCATCACGCGCTGGCCCATGCCGCCCGAAATCTCGTGCGGGTAAAGATCATGCACCCGTTCGGGATCGCGGATCTTGACCGCGGCCAGCATCTCCAGCGTTTTGGTCTTTGCTTCGGCCTTTGACACGCTGAAATGGCGCAGAAAGGTTTCCGCCACCTGATGCCCGACCCGCTGAATGGGATTGAGCGAGAATTTCGGGTCTTGCAGGATCATCGACATGCGGCGGCCGCGGACCTTGAGCATCTGCCGTTCGGACAGGCCCAGCAGATCCAGATCTTCGAACTGCATCCGGTCTGCCGTTACCCGTGCCCCCGGCAACAGGCGCAGCAGCGCCCGGCCCACGGTGGATTTGCCGGAACCGCTTTCGCCCACGATGCCCAGCCGTTCGCGCCCCAGCGTGAAGGATACGCCGCGCACGGCATCGACGGGGGCGCCGTTGTAACGGATGCAGAGGTTCTGCACCTCAAGAATGGGTTTTTCCACAGATCACCTCCGGTTCATCTGCTTGGGGTCCAGCGCATCGCGCAAACCATCGCCCAGAAGGTTGAAAGCCAGGCTGACGCAGAGGATGGCAAGGCCGGGAAAGGTGACCAGCCACCAGCTGTCGATCATATAGCGTCGCCCGGTGGCGATCATCGCGCCCCATTCCGGCAGCGGCGGCTGTGCGCCAAGGCCCAGAAAGCCAAGCCCGGCCGCTGTCAGGATCACGGTTGCCATGTTCAGCGTCAGGCGGATCAGCACCGAAGGCAGGCACATCGGCATGATGGATTTCACGATGATCCGCAGCGGCGATGCGCCCTGCAACCGTGCGGCGGCAATGTAATCGGCCTTGCGGAAGGTCATCGTTTCTGCGCGGGCCAGACGGGCGATGGGGGGCCAGGCCGTCAGCCCGATGGCGATAATGGCATTGTTCAGGCTCGGCCCCAGCGCGGCCACGAAGGCCAGCGACAGGATCAGCGAGGGGAAGGACAGGAAGATATCGGTGATCCGCATCATCACCGTATCGAACCGCCCCCCCAGATAGCCCGAGGTGGTGCCCACGATCAGGCCGATGGGGCCAACCACAATGGAGACCAGAAAGATGATGGTCAGCGTGATCCGCGCGCCCCAGACAAGGCGGCTGAAGATGTCGCGGCCCAGCTCGTCTGTGCCGAACAGATGGCCGTTGCCGGGCGCCTGCAGCACATTGTTCAGATCCTGCACATAGGGATCATGGGTGGCGATCCATGGCGCGAAGCCAGCGGTGACGATCAGGATCGTCAGCACCACAAGGCCGAAGGCGGATGTGGGCACGCGCAGCAGGAAGGTCAGGATATTGCGGGCGGCCAACAGCGGGCCGGGCAGACGGGGAACGGGTGCAGCGGTCATTTCGTCCTCGGATCGAACAGCCGATACAGCAGATCGGACAGAAGGTTCAGCGCGATGAAGATCACGCCCACGATCAGCACACAGGTCATCACCGCGTTCATGTCACCGATGATGAGGTTGCTGGTCAGATACTGGCCAAAGCCCGGCCAGGCAAAGACGGTTTCGATCAGCACCGCGCCTTCCAGAAGGCTGCCATAGGCCAGGGCCACGATCGTCACCAGCTGCACCCGGATATTGCCAAAGGCATGGCGCCAGATCGTCTGCCCGCGTGACAGGCCCTTGACCCGCGCGGTGGTCATATATTCCTGCCCCAGCTGATCCAGCATGAAGCTGCGCGTCATCCGGGTGATATAGGCCGAAGACGAATAGCCCAGCAGGCTGGCCGGCAGGATCAGGTGGTTGATGGCGCTGGCGAAGACATCGAACTGGCCGGAAATCAGGCTGTCGATCAGCAGGAATCCGGTGCGATCCGGCACCATGCCGATGTAAAACTGGCTCATCCGCCCCGATCCGCCCACCCAGCCCAGCCCGGCATAGAACACGATCAGCGCAATCATCCCGGTCCAGAAGATCGGCATGGAATGGCCAAACAGGCTGAACACCCGCACCAGATGATCGGGCCAGCGGTCCTTGTTCACCGCGGCCGTCACGCCCAATGGGATGCCCAGGCCTGCGCCGATCAGGATGGCAAAGGTGGCAAGCTCCATCGTGGCGGGCATCACATGCAGGATGTCTTCGATCACCGGCTTGCCTGTGCGGATCGAGGTGCCGAAATCGCCGGTCAGCACATCGCCCAGATAGCGCAGGAACTGTTCCCACACCGGGCGATCAAGCCCCAGTTGCAGATAGACCTGCTGATAGATTTCGGGCGAGGCCTCTTCGCCCACGATGGCGCGCACGGGGTCTGCGGGCATCATCCGCCCGATGATGAAGGTGAGCATCAAAAGCCCGAGCAGCGTCACCGCGATGGTGCCCGCCTGCCCAAGGGCGCTGCGCAGGCGCAGGTGGTTGATTGACATGTATCCTCCCCCATGTCGCGTCGGCTTTGCTAAACGAAGCTGACAGGATGTTTAAACCTGTCTGACAAGTTAGGGCGAGTCTGTCAAGCCTGAACGCCCTGACAGAAACCCGTCAGAGAAAATCGTCGCGGCGCGGGGTGAAACAGTCGATCAACTCGCCCGCCTCCAGGCAAAGGCAGCCATGTTCGACACCTGATGACATCACAAGGCTGTCGCCCGGCTGCAGATCATAGGCCTGCCCATCCCGGAAAAACCGGAACTTGCCGCGCGCAACATAGGTTGATTGCACATGCGGATGGCTGTGCAATTTGCCCTTGGCACCTGTTTCAAAGCGGAAGGACACCATCATCAGATCCGGGGAGTCAGACAAGACCTGACGTTGAACGCCGGTATCGGGGTGATGCACGGGGTAGACAGGCAGGGACATGGCAAGGCCTCCGGTATGAATCCGAGTCATCACATATATAATTCAATCCTGTCTGACAAGATTGGATCAGGTCAAAGAGCGCCCCGCCCGCAGCAGCACCTTGTAGCGATCCAGGCTGCCGCGCAGGTGATCGCGCATCCGGTCACGCGCCGCGGCGCCATCACCTTCGATGATCGCACCCACGATCTGATTGTGTTCTTCCTGCAGATGCTGGTTGTAATCCTTGGGCCGGGCGCCGGGTTCGGACCCCTGCAATTCTCCCCGCGGGATGATGCCGGACCGGATCATGTTCAGGAATTCTGAAAACCGGCGGTTCTGGGTGGCTTCGGCAATCGCCAGATGCAGCGCGAAATCGGCGTCGCTGGTGGGCTGGCCCTTGCGCAGGCATTCGCCCACCGCTGCATGAGCCTGCATGATGGTTTCCAGCTGCGCAGGCGAGCGGCGGGNNGCAGCCAGTGCCGCAGCCTCGATCTCGCAGGCGGTGCGCAGCTCCAGCAGTTCGATCACCGAAGAGATACGCGCGGTGGTCAGATCATCAAACGGGCGCGACGGGCGGTTGCTGGTATCCAGCGCAAAGACGCCCGCCCCCTTGCGCGCCTCGACCAGACCATCGGCGCGCAGGGCGGCAATTGCTTCGCGCACGACCGCCCGGCTGACAGAGTGAAGGCGGGTCAGTTCGTTCTCGCTGGGGAGCTTGTCGCCGGCACGGAAGATGCCTGCCTCAAGATCGCGGCGCAGGGCATTGCTGATCCGGTCCACCAGCGAATCCTCGCTGCGATGGGCTGCGCCTCTGGCACCTTCGTTCATGCAGATCTCCCCGTGGCTGTCCGACATCTTTGCCACCCTGCAAGAGTGCTAGCGCGCGCCGGGCTGCGCCGCAAGGGCTAGCCCAGCTGGCAGGCCAGCCATGCGAATGCTTCGGCCTGCCGGTCGGGCAGAAAGCTGTGCGCCCCGGAAGGGCGGTGCAATGACAGACGGACCTCTGCACCCCGGGCCTGCCAGATCTCGGCCAGTTTGGCAAAGGCCTCTGTCACCGCCGGGGCCGGGAACAGCGGATCGCCCTGCCCCACCTCGGCCCAGAGCGGCTTGGGCGCGGCAAGGCCCGCGATATCGGGCAGATCAAGATGGCGGAACAGGAGCGGATGGGTCATCCAGAAGGCCGATTGCCCGCGCAGCTGGTTGTTGCCCGGCACCAGAAGCCCCGGCAGGCTGGCCATCCAGCTGATGGAAACCGCCGCCGCAACATGCGGTGACAGCGCCGCAACCTGCCAGGCGCGAAAGCCGCCCAGTGAAAAGCCGACAGCGCCGATGCGGCGGGCATCCACTTGCGGCAGACTGGCCAGAAAGGCCGCGGCGCGCTTGTCTTCCCAGGCCATCAGCCCGGCAGGCGTCAGGCCGATGGCCATCAGATTGGCCGCCAGCGCCTGCTGCGCCTCGTATCCGTTGCCCTGCCGCCCGCCCCAGCCCAAGGCATCGACCGAGAGCACCGCGAACCCGTGCCGCACCAGCGCGAGGCCCGGGCTTTGCCCGCCGAAGAACCGCTGCAACCAGCCCTCGGCGACCGGATGTGGGCCCTTCAGGGGCGCGATGCACTTTTCCTTGCCGATGCGGAATTCAGAGCCGTGGTCATGCAGGGCCAGCACAGCCGGAAACGGGCCATCGCCCTTGGGCAGCAGCAGCAGCGCCTCTGCCTCCATGCCTTCCGTCAGGGTCAGACGCAGCTGGCGGGCGAGATGATCGCCGCGATCTTCTTCGGCCAGAAGGGCTGGTGCAAAATCAGGCTCTGGCAGATCGGGCAGTACAAGTTGCTGCATCAGCTGCAGCCCGGCGGCCTGCCATTGCACCGGATCGCCTGCGGATGCCCGCCAGCCTGCAGAAAAGCCGCGCTGCGCCGCAAGGCGGGCCAGCGCAGGCACAAGATTATCGGGGCTGATCGGCGAGNNGGCCGGTACGGGAACAAGACAAGCCTCACCATAGGCCATCATCAACGGGCCCACACCTTTGGAATCATCGGAAAAGACCTGTTCGGTCAGATAGTAGGCCGGGGTGCCATCACGATAGGGGCCAGACAGCGCCCCCAGACCCGCCACATGGCAGATGCCCGCCATACGGATCGCGCCGTTTTCGCTTACAAGCCGGGTGCTTTCCAGCGCGGCCAAGGCGCGCAATCCGGCGTTGCGCAGCAGATCAGCCTCGTCACCGCCTGCCAAGCCGGCGCGTGCCGCACGCAGCAAAGCATAGGCGAACATCGCAGAGGCAGAACTTTCATCGTAATTGCCCGCCAGATCGGGCGCATCCAGCACTTGCGGCCAGAGGCCTGATGCCCCCTGCCGTGCCATGATTGCCAGCAGGATCGCCCGGCAACGGTTGCGCAGCGGGCGGGTTGCGCTGTCTTCCGGCAGCAGCGCCAGGGCATCCACCAGCGCCATGGCCAGCCATCCCATGGCCCGTGCCCAGACAGCCGGCGATTTTCCGGTGGCCGGATCCGCCCAGCGCTGTTCGCGGCTTTCGTCATATCCATGCACATGCAGACCGCTTGCAGTGGCGGTCAGCGCCAGCGCGGTGGAAAACTGCGCCAGCGCATCGGCAATGCGCGCCTGATCGCCCGTGGCCTGTGCATATTCGATCTGGAAGGGCAGGCCCATATAAAGCCCGTCGAGCCAGACCTGATGCGGATAGCGTTTCTTGTGCCAGTAGTTCCCAGCCATGATGCGCGGATGACGATCCAGCTGCGCCACCAGCCGTCCGGCGGCAAGCATGTAGCGCGGATCGCCGGTTTCCCGGGACAGCGGAAACAGGATGCGGCCCGCCAGGATGTTGTCGATGTTGAACTCGTCCGGGTCATAGCCCGCCAGCGCGCCGTTGGCCCCGATCTGGGCATCGGCAAGCCGGTGCAGATGGGCCCGCCAGCGCGGATCGCCTGTGGCCGCCGCCAGCAGATCCAGCCCGCGATAGATGCAGCCATCCTCATAGCACCAGGCGCCGCCCTTGTAGGGCTTGTAGCTCTGGCAGAACTGATCGAAGTAGCGCGAAAGGGTCATGATATGCTCGTCTGCGGAAAGGGTGATGGGAAGGGGCGACAGTAGCGCAGGCTTGTCGCACCGGATCTGAGCGTGTTCGGCGGTCAGCATTTCGTGGCGCATGGGGCGGATGCGGTCGGCCATCACCGGCGGTGTCGGCAGTGCCTGCGGGTTCAGACCCAGCACCGAAAGCCGCCGGATGCGGATATTGCGGATCGGCGCTTCGGGCAGGCCAAGAAAGCAGCCCACCGCATGGCTCAGCCCGTCGATGGTGACGTCTTCGATGGTGATGCCGTCGATCTGCGGTGTTGCAGGCGTGACCGGGGCCGGGGCGCGGCTTTGCACCCATTCGGCATGGCCATCGGCATCGCAATGATAATGGGCATTGGCGGAAAAGGCTGTCTGCACCCCCGTCAGCCGCACATGCCGCATGACAATGCCGGAGACGCAGCCGCCCCGCCCCCGCCGGGTTTTCAGCCGCAAACCTCGATCAGTGCCGCGCATGTCGCAGTATTCCACAGCAATGTCATGCACCCCACCCGACATTTCAGAGCCGATGACCAGCCCACCATGCCCGCGCTGCATCAGGCAATGTCGCACCCGGATGCAGCGCGTTTCAGCCAGATGATCGGATTCGCCCGCCGGGCCGCGTTTGCCGGCCTTCACAGCGATGCAATCATCCCCCACCGAAAAGCGCACCCCTTCGATCACCAGATCGCGGCACATTTCGGGGTTGAAACCATCGGTATTCGGGCTGTCGGGCGGGGCTTCGATCTGCAGGCCATAGGCCCCCAGCCGGTCACAGCCCTGGGGATGCACGGTCCAGCTGGCGGCATTGCGAATGGTGAAGCCCAGCAGCGTGACATCCTGACAGCCGATCAGATGCAGGCCGCGCGGGCGCCGGGCACCATTGCGGGTTTCCTTGGGCCAGCGCCACCAGTCGCCCAGATCGCCCGCCCCATCCAAGGTGCCCCGCCCCTCGATCACCAGCCGGGTGGCACCGATGGCGTGAACGGGTGCTGCGAAACAGGGTTCTGGCAGGCCCTCCCAGCTGCCCAGCATCGCGCCCTGCGCATCGCGGGCGGGCAGGATGGGCCAGCCTGTGCGGTTGGCGGGCGCCTGCAGGATGCAGCCCGGGGCGAGGTGCAAAACCATGTCGCTGCGCAATGCCAGCGGCAGCGCAACCCAGCGGCCAGCGGGCAGAAGCAGCGTTCCGCCGCTTGGCACCTCGGCCAGTGCTGCCGCCAGCACGGCGGCATTGGCCTGCGCCACGGCGTGATCTTCGGGTGCTGCATCCGGGATCAGGCCCCGCACCGTCACCAGACCGGCGCAGGGCATGGTGGCAAAGGACACGTCACCCAGCCCGGTGACCTGCAGCCGGTAATCCGTGGCCGGGCGCAGATCATCCAGCAGCAGCACCGCCTGCGCGGCCTGCCCAGTGCGATCCGGCTGGCCTGCAGAAGACAGGCACCAGCCAAGCGGGGTGGGAAGATCATAAAGCGCACCGGGCACAGGCAGCCGCAGGGCGGCCATGCGGGGCGTGACAGCTAGAACCAGAGGGCAGGTCATCTTCGTCTCTTGAAAGGCCTGCCGCACCGCCGGGGTGCGGCAGGCGGTGGATCAATCAAAATTCGACAGCACGTCATTCACGCCATCGACGATCTGTTCTGCCGCGGCCTGTGCATCCAGCTGGCCATAGGCAAATTCTTCCAGCGTATCTATGAAGATGCCCCGGATTTCAGGATGCTCGTTGAAGGGCGAAACGGTCGGCCCGCTGGAGGCCATGACAATGGCATTGGCCGCCCGCACCTCGGGCTCGCCCTCGTTGGCCAGCTGTGCGGCGGCGGCTTTGGAGGCAGGCAACCCACGCGAGGTGCCCAGTGCGGCAATCCCTTCGGGTTCGTTCAACAGGCAGTTCAGGATCTGTGCCGCCGCCTCGGGGTGTTTCGAATTGGCCGAAATCGCAAAGACCATCGAAGGCTTGCGGTAAACCCCGTCTGTCACCGCGCCATCGATCTTCAGCATCGGCACGGGTTTCAACACCTGCCCATCCTGCAACGGATCGGCATATTTGGCATAGGTCGAATCCCATTCATAGGAACCGGCAATCTTGCCTGCGGCCCAGGCGGGCTTTTCGAACAGGTTCACATTGCCATCGGATGCCTCTTCCTTCTGCGAGCGGATGGCGCCGGTTTCCACCAGCTTGCCCAGAAAGCCGATGCCCTCTGCCAGCTCTTCCACGGTCCAGGCCACCCGGTTGCTGGCGGGATCAACCATGTCCTTGCCGGTTTTCTGCACCACGGCCAGCGTGACCAGAAGCTGTGCGGTTTCCTTGACGGCATTGAACGTATAGGTATCGGCGCCCAGCTTTTCCTTGACCGCCCTTGTGGCTTCGAAGAATTCGGCCCAGCTGGTGGGAATGGCGACGCCTGCCTTTTCGAAGGTCGTCACATTGAAGAAGAACGCCCGCCCGGTGGTGGAAACCGAAAGCCCCTGCAGCACGCCATTCATGGAGCCGCTGGCCAGATCAGCCTCTGACCATTGGCCCAGGTCGATGCCCGGCAGGCTGCGCAGATCGGCAAAGCCCGTGCCATCGCGGGAAAACAGCGGCAGCCACGGCCAGTTGACCTGCATGATGTCGGCCTCGGTGCTGCCCGCCATCTGGGTTGTCAGCTTTTCAAGATAGCCATCAAAGCCGGTGAATTCGCCTTTCACCACATGGCCATGTTTCGCGCCGCAAAGTTCCAGCCCTTTCTGGGTGGCAATATGGCGGCTTTCGCCCCCCCACCAGGACATGCGCAGCTCTTCGGCCTCTGCAGCAGACAGGGTAAGCGCGGTCAGGGCGGTGCCAAACAGCGCCGCCGACAGATGATTGAATTTCATGGAATTTCCTCCTCTGGATGGATCAGGCCGCGCAGCTGCCCTCCCGCAGCGAAACATTGCGGCCATCGGATTTATCAAAGACATGCAGGTGTTCCGGGGTGGGGCGCAGATGTATCACCCCTGCCCGGCCAAGCGTTTCGTATTCGGCGGTGCCAACCACGGCGATGATCTTCCGGCCTTCAAGATCGGCATGAAGATAGACCTCGTGGCCCATGAATTCGGCATGGGTCAGCCGCGCCTGCAAACCATCGGGTGCCAGCGCAAGATGCTGCGGACGAACGCCCAGCACCGCATCGGCCGGACGTGCAGACAGCCTGCCCAGCATATCGGCGCCGAGGGCCAGCCGCTGCGATCCCAACACGAAGCTGTCGCCTGTCAGATGGCCTTCGATCAGGTTCATTTCAGGACTGCCGATGAAGCCCGCGACGAACAGGTTGGCAGGGTGGTTATACAGCACCTTGGGTGTTGCCACCTGCATGATGCGCCCGGCCTGCATCACGCAGATGCGATCCCCCATGGTCATCGCCTCTGTCTGGTCATGGGTGACATAGATCACGGTCGACGACAGGCCCTCGGCCTTCAGGCGGCGATGCAGATCGGTGATGCGCACCCGCATCGAGGCGCGCAGCTTGGCATCGAGGTTCGACAAAGGTTCGTCGAACAGGAACACCCCCGGCTTCTTGATCAGCGCCCGGCCCAGTGCCACGCGCTGCGCCTGCCCACCCGAAAGCTGTTTCGGCAACCGATCCAGCAAGGGTTCGATTTCAAGGATGCGGGCGACATCATTGATCGCCGCCGCGATCTCGGGTTTCGATTTTCCGGCGATCTTCAGGCCGAAAGCCAGATTGCCGCGCACCTTCATATGCGGGTAAAGCGCATAATTCTGGAACACCATGGCGATGGACCTTTTGCCCGGCGGCAGATCGTTCACGCGGGTATCGCCGATCACCACCTCGCCGCCCGTGATCTCTTCCAGTCCGGCGACCATGCGCAGCGTGGTGGATTTGGCGCAGCCCGAGGGGCCGACAAACACCATGAACTCGCCATCGTCGATATCAAGGTTGATGCCATGCACGGCCTTCACCCCGCCGCCATAGACCTTTTCCAGGTTTTTCAGTTGAACGCGTGCCATTAGCCCTTCACCCCCCCTGCGGAGATGCCTTCGATGAAATACCTCTGCGCGGCAAAGAAGATGACAAGCGCAGGCGCGATGGTGAGGACCGACATCGCAAGGATGCGGTTCCATTCGAAGGCTTCAGTTGTGTCGATGGATAGTTTGAGCGCGAGGCTCACCGGATATTTGTCGACCGATGACAGATAGATCAGCGGGCCTAGAAAATCGTTCATCGTCCACATGAACTGGAACAGGCAGACCGAGATCAGCGCAGGCGCCAGCATGGGAACCACGATATAGATCAGCACCTGCAGGCTGTTGGCCCCATCCACCCGCGCGGCCTCTTCCATATCTGTCGGCAGAGAGCGCAGAAACTGCACCAGCATGAAGACGAAGAAGGCATCCCCCGCCAGCGCCGAAGGCACCCAAAGCGGCAGGAACGTATCCAGCCAGCCGAAATCGCGGAACAGGATATATTGCGGGATGCGCGTCACCACATTGGGCAGAAGAAGGATGGCAATGACGCTGGTGAACAGGATCTTCTTGAAAGGAAAATCAAACCGCGCAAAGGCATAGGCTGCAAAGGTGCAGGAAATCGCCGTGCCAATCACCTTGGGCAGGATGATGAGGAAGGAATTCCAGAAGAACCGGCCGAAGGTATAGGGGGTCGAGGTTTCCCAGCCCTTCACATAGCCATCGACCGTCGGATTTTCAGGGATGAACCCCGCCCCGGCAAAGATTTCGGAATTCGTCTTGAAGCTGGCCCCGATCAGCCAGATCAGCGGGTAAAGCATCACCAGACCGACCGCGAACAACAGCACATAGCGCACGGTGGTCGAGATCATCTGCAGACGGGCGCGCCGTGCGGCCTGGGCCTCGTTGAAGGTTTGCATGTCCATGGCTCAGCTCCGCTTGTCGCCCGCGTAATAGACCCACTTCTTTGATGACCAGAAGGCGATCAGCGTCAGGGCCATGATGATGACGAACAGCACCCAGGCGATGGCCGAAGCGTAGCCCATGTGGAATTTCTTGAACGCCTCGTCATAAATATACAGGGGCAGCAGATACGTGGATTTCAGCGGGCCACCCTGGGTAATGATGTAGGGGCCGTTGAACTCTTGAAATGCCTGGACCATCTGCATGATGAGGTTGAAGAAGATCACCGGGGTCAGCAGTGGCAGGGTGATGAACACGAAAGTGCGTATCCTGCCCGCACCGTCGATCGCCGCAGCCTCGTAAAGTGATTTGTCGATGCTTTGCAGCGCCGCCAGGAAGATCACCATGGCCGAACCGAATTGCCAGCAGCGCAACAGGGTGATGGTGAACAGCGCATTGCCCGGATCACCGAACCAATCCACCGGGCTGATACCAAGCGTGGCCAATGCCATGTTCACCAGACCTTCGGTCGCGAACATATAGCGCCAAAGCACCGCGATGGCGATGGATCCGCCCAGGATCGACGGCACATAGAAGGCCGTGCGGAAGAACTTTATGAACCGCAGTTTGTAATTCAGGATCGCTGCGATGAACAAGGCGAAGGCCAGTTTCAGCGGCACGGTGATGAAGACGTAAAGCAGCGTCACATTCAGCGATTTCCAGAACGTGCGGTCACGGGTGAACAGCTTTTCGAAATTATCGAAGCCAATCCATTTCGGAGCGCTGAGCAGGTCGTATTTCGTGAAGCTGAGATACAACGAGGCCAGAAACGGCACAGCGGTAAAGACCAGAAGGCCAATGATATAGGGCGCCAGATAGGCCAGCCCCAAGGCACGGTTCCCCTTCATGACGGCCACCGCCGCCACGGAACACGCGCAAAGTTATGAGATGTGGTTTTGTGCAAGTGATGCTCCCCGATCGGCGGCGCGAGGCTGCGGGCTTTTGGCCCGTTTTCCTGGCGCTCCGATCTCCTCCCTGTAGAATTCGGATCGCGTCTGCTGTCTGATTGTGACTTAGCCGGATTCGGGCGACAGAATGAATTCACAAAGAAAGGGAAAAAGATGGATGAAATCGAAGGTGGCATTCTGGCTTCGCTTCCGCCATCTGCCCTGACGCTGCACCTGACCCGCGCCGCGATCCGGATGGAACATTCGACCACATGGGCCATCGACAAGGCGAACCCGGTCGAAGATCTGGTGATCTGTATCGAAGGCTGCGGGCATTATCTGATTGATGGCGCGCCGCGCGTCATGCGGCCGGGCGATGCCATGCTGATCAGCCGCGGGCAGAGGTTTCAGGGGTGGAACGACGGGCCGGAAACCTATCGCGGTGTCGCGCAGCATTTCACCCTGGATATCTTTGGGCGACATGACCTGATGGCGCAGATGAACCTGCAACCACATCTGCATCTGTCGCGCTGGCCGCTGCTGGAACCCATGGTGCGCCACTATCGCCAGTCTGCGCCGCCGGAATCGGTGACGCTGGGGCAGCATCATCTGTTCATGGTGCTGCTGATCGCCTTTATCGAGGATGCGTTTCTGGGCTGGCGCAGTGGCGCTGCCTATCAGGCAGAAGGTACGGATGCACTGGATCTGGCAGTGATGAAGGCTGTAACCACCATATCGGCCAATCCTGCCGAGCCCGAGATTGCCGCGCGCGCTGTTCAGGATGCCCCCTATAACGCCGATTACTTTTTGCGTGAGTTCCAGAAGCGTGTCGGGCGGACACCGCGAAAGTATCAGGAGTTCAAACGGATGGAGCGGGCGATGCACCATCTTGAATCCGGCCTTTCCGTTTCGGCCACTGCGGCCGAGGTAGGCTATGCCGATCCCTATTACTTTTCCCGCATGTTCAAGCGCACCCTTGGCCTCAGCCCGCGCGACCACATGCGCCGGGTGGAGAAAAGCCGCCATGGCGGCCTGATGCGGCTGGATGAACCCGAACAGGCGGAGCAGCTGAAAAAGATCGGAGCCCCTGCAGGGGCCCCGGGTTACTTGAATGCGGCAGGCAGCCAGAGCGACAAGGCAGGCACATAGGTCACCAGCATCAGCGTCGCGAAGGCCGCGCCGTAAAACGGCCAGATCGTGCGCATCACCTGCCCGATACCGATCCTGCCCACGGCACAGCCGACGAACAGAACAGAGCCGACAGGCGGGGTACAGAGCCCGATACCCAAGTTCAGGATCATGATGACGCCGAAATGGATCGGGTCCACCCCGAAGGCCTGAGCCACCGGCAGGAAGATCGGTGTCGTGATCACGATCAGCGGCGACATATCCATGAAGGTGCCCAAGATCAGCAGCGTGATATTGATCAGAAGCAGGATCACGAAGGGGTTTGTGGATACCTCTTGCAGAAAGGCGATCATCGCGGTGGGCACGCGCAGATAGGCCAGCAGCCAGCCGAAACAGGCGGCAGACCCGATCACCATCAGCACCATGGCCGTGGTGCGCACAGCGCCGAAAGTGGCCTCGATGAACTCGCGGTAGGTCAGTGACCTGTAAACCAGCAAGGTCACCAAAAGGGCATAGACCACGGCGATGTTGGAGCTTTCGGATGCCGTGAAGACCCCCGACCGCACGCCGCCAAAGATGATGGCAATCAGGATCAGCCCGGGCAACGCCGAGACGAACATCCGCCCGACCATGGCCAGACCGGGGAAAGGTTCTGTGGGATAGCCGCGCTTTCTGGCAACCCACCAGGCGGCCACCATCAGCAGCAGCGCCAGCAGCAGGCCCGGAATGATGCCCGCCGTGAACAGATCGGCAATCGACAGCTTGCCGCCTGCCGCGATGGAATAGATGATCATATTGTGCGACGGCGGGATCATCAGGGCGATGATCGCCCCCACGACTGTAACATTCACCGCGTAATCGACATCATAACCACGCGCCTTCATTTGCGGCACCATCAGCCCGCCCACCGCAGAGGCATCGGCCGTGGCGGAGCCGGACACACCGCCGAACATCACCGAGGTCAGGATGTTAACCTGCCCCAGACCGCCGCGCAGATGGCCGACAAGGCTGCCCGCCAGGGCCACCAGACGCCGTGCGATATCCCCGCGCACCATCAGATCGCCCGCATAGATGAAGAACGGGATCGCCATCAGCGCATAGACCGAAACGCCCGAATTCAGCCGCTGAAACACCACCACCGGCGGCAGGCCAAGATAAAGAACCGTGGCGAAGCTGGCGATACCCAGGCAGAAGGCGACCGGCGTGCCGATCAGCAGAAGCCCCACGAAAGAGCCGAACAGGATCAGAAGCTCCATGCCTTACTCCTCCACATGGTCGCCAAAGCGCATGGTCTGCAGGCCACAGATGCGCCGCAGGATGCGTTCGGCGGAAAACAGCACCAGGATCACGCCGCCCCCGATGATCGGTGCGAAGTCCAGCGCCCGTGAAACGCCCAGGCCGGGGATGGTGTTGCTGGCGGCCTTGGCGGCAAGCTGCCAGCCATACCAGACCATACCGATGCCAAAGGCCCCGATGGCGATATCGGAAATCGTATGAAACACCGATTTCATCCATCCCGGCGCATAATGCAGCGCCACATCGAAGGACAGATGCGATCCCTCGCGGATGCCGACGGCCGCCCCCAGGAAGATGAACCAACCCATGATGAGCACCGCCGAAGGCTCGGCCCAGTGCAGGCTGGTGTTGAGTATGTAGCGCACGAAAACCTGGGCGAAGACGATCACCGTCATCAGCACCAATCCGGCCCCGGCAATGTAGAGAGACGCAGTGGCGAGCCGGCTGGTCAGCCGCTCCACCGCAAGCATGACGTCACGCATTGGGCAAACCCCGAAAAGTGAACCGCGGCGCAGAATATGCGCCGCGGTGCTGGATCATTCGGTTGCCTTGATGCGGGAAACGAGATCCTGCAGTTCGGGCGTGGTGACGTATTTGGCGTAGACCGGCTCCATCGCGGCAATGAAGGGGCCCTTGTCGATGTCGCGGATGATCTCTGCGCCGGATGCCAGAACCTTTTCTTCGGATTCCTTCACCTTGGCCGACCAGAGTTCGCGCATCACCGGCACGGAATCCTTTCCGGCCTGTGCGACAAGAGCCTGATCTTCGGCAGAAAGCTTGTCCCAGCTGGTTTTCGACATGGCCAGAACCTCGGGCATGATGAGGTGTTCATCCAGCGTATAGTATTTGGCGACCTCGAAATGGCCTGAGGTATCATAGGAAGGTGGATTGTTTTCGGCACCGTCGATCACGCCAGTCTGGATCGAAGAATAGACCTCGCCATAGGGCATCGGCGTGGCATTGGCGCCCAGCGCCGCCATCATGTCGACGAACACATCCGACTGCATGACGCGGAATTTCATACCTGCCAGATCTTCGATTTTCGTGATCGGCTTCTGGCTGTTATAGAAGCTGCGGGCGCCGCCATCGTAATAGCCCAGAACCACCAGATCATGCGCGGCGAAGCCCTTGGCGATTTCTTCGCCGATCGGACCATCCATCACCTTGTGCATATGATCGGGCGACCGGAAGATATAGGGCAGCGATACGACCTGCGTTTCCGGCACCAGATTGTTGAACGGCCCGAACGACGCGCGGACCATGTCAAGCACGCCGAACTGCGTCTGCTCGATGGCATCCTTTTCCTCGCCCAGTTCGGATGCCGCGAAAACCTCGATGCAGATGCGGCCGCCCGAACGTTCTTTCACCTGCGCGCCCATCCATTTCACGGCCTCGACCGTCGGATAGCCTGCCGGGTGGGTATCGGCGGATCGCAGCGTGATTTCGCAGGCGCCCGCAGCAGTCCCTGCCAGAATGGCGCTGGTGACCAGCAGTGTTTTCATGAATTTCATAGGTGTCTCCTCCACTGTTTCGGGCCCTCCACGGCCCTTTTTTTCGCTACGACGGCGGAAATCCGTAAAGTTCTGCCGGATTTTCAGTCAGCACGCGGTCACGCGTGCCATCGGGCAGCCAGCTGAACGCAAGTTCGGCAAGCCGCAGCTCGTCTGGGTAATCGGCGCTGCTGCGCATCATGTTGTGTGGAAAATTGGTGCCCCAGACGATGCGCTGCGGGGCATGGGCGGCAATGCGCCGCGACGGGGCGGCCACATCTTCGAACGGCCAGCCACTGCGGCTGCTTTCATAGGCGCCCGCAAATTTGAACCAGCAATTACCCCGGTCGATCAACCGCAACACCGCCGCAACTTCGGGGCTGTCGGCCGTGATGCCCTTGAAGAACTTGCCATGGTGATCGAAGACCCAGCGCGATTTCAGACGTTCCAGCCGCGGCAGATGATCCAGCAGATTAGACCCGTCGAACTGCACCGCCATCATCCAGCCGGCGGCATGGGCGCGGGCGTCGATCTCTTCCAGCTGGTCAAGCCCGACGGCCCCACCCGGCAGGTCCATGATCCGCGCCCCGACGATCCCGGCTGCCGTCAGCCGCGCGATTTCGGTATCGGATGTCGTGCGGTCGATCACCGCCACCCCCCGCGCGCCGCTCCCCAACTCGGCCAGACAGGCCAGAAGGTTGCCATTGTCATGGCCATGCGCATTGCCCTGGGTCACCACAACCCGATCCAGACCCAGCCAGCGCATGACACTTTTGTAGTGTTCAGGCGTCGGCAGCGGGTCGGGCGGCAAGGGAATGGCACCGGGGGCCGAGGGGTATTGCGGCAGATAGACGTGCATCTGGCAATCCGTCGCGCCTTTGGGAAAGGCGATGGACGGCGGAGCGCCGGTCAGTTTGCGCAGCAGCATCAGCTATCCCCCATGCGGTATTCGGCCAACGCATCGCGGTTGATCTCGATCCCCAGACCGGGGGCAGAGGGGATGGCAACAATGCCGTTCACTGCCTCGATCGGGGTCTGCAAGATGGCCTGACGAAAGGGATTGTGGGTGCGGTCGAATTCCATGATCGGCTCGACCGGGTTCACCCGGACCGGATCGGGGGTCATCGCGGCCATGAATTGCAGCGCCGCAGCAATGTGAACGCCCGTTCCCCAGACATGGGGCACCACACGCACCCCATGCAGGCTGGCCAGGGTGGCGATCTTCATCGCCTCTGAAAAACCTCCGCAACCTGCAAGATCGGGTTGCAGAATATCCACCGCGCGGGATTCGATGGCGGGCCACATGCCCCAGCGGCTGTGCCAGGTTTCGCCACCGGCCACCGGGATCGGTTGCCCGGCCCGCACTTCGCGATAAGCCGAAAGCTGTTCCGGCACTACCGGCTCTTCGAACCAGTCGATATCCAGATCGGCCGCCGCACGCCCCACCTGAATCGCCTCGGTCACAGTATAGCCGTGGTTCGCGTCGATCATCAGCCGCATGTCGGTTCCGATGGCAGCGCGGACCGCGCGGATCACGCGCAGATCCTCTGCCACCCCGAAACCAATCTTGATCTTGCAGGCGTGAAAGCCTTCGGCCCGGCGCTGCGCCATTTCCTGCGCATTGTCTTCAACGCGGTCCACACCATCGCGCTTGAAACTGCCGGTGGCATAGGCGCGGACGCTTTCGCGCCAGCGCCCGCCCAGCAAGACCGAAACCGGCTGGCCCAGCGCTTTGCCCTTGATGTCCCACAGCGCCATGTCGATGCCTGACAATGCGGTAACGGCCAGCCCGCGTTGCCCCTGATCGCGCAACGCATTGTAAAGCGTGGCCCAAAGCCGTTCGGTTTCCAGCGGGTTCTGCCCGATCAGCCAACCCGCATAGGCCTGAACCACCGCCGCATTGGGCCGGGCCGGGCCCAGACATTCGCCCCAGCCCACCGTTCCGTCGCTGCATTCGATTTCGACCAGCACATGGGCGCGCCGGTCGAACCGCATCGAGGCACTTTCGAACGGCACCTCCAGCCGATGTTCCAGCAGGTGAGTGCGAACGGCAGTGATCTTCATCGTGGCCTCAGCGTTTGTATGGCGCGATCAGCGCGGCCATCATCTCTTCTTCTTCCCGGGTCAGATCCTTCAGCGGCGCACGCACGCCACCGGCCGCAAAGCCCTGCAGGCGCACACCCGCCTTGATGGCCGAAACCGCATAACCCTTGGAGCGGTTACGGATCGCCATGAACGGATAGAAAAAGTCATTCAGAATACGCGCGCAGGTCGCACGGTCACCGGCACGGAGCGCTGCATAGAATTCGTTCGCAAGGCCCGGAACGAAGTTGAATACGGCAGAGGAATAGGTGGTGAAGCCCGCACCCAGATAGGCTTCGGCAAACAGCTCTGCGGTGGGCATCCCGCCCAGATACATCAGCCGGTCACCCATCTTGGCGGTGATCTGGCGCACCAGCCCGATATCGCCGGTACCATCCTTGAAGCCGATCAGGTTGGGGCAGTCGTCGCACAGCCGGGCCAGCGTATCCGCCTGCAGAACGGCATTGTCACGGTTGTAAACCATCACCCCGAAATCCACTGACTGGCAGACTTTCTTGATATGGGCGTAAAGCCCATCCTGCGGAGCGTCGATCAGGTAGTGCGGCAGCAGAAGGATACCATCTGCGCCGATCTTTTCCACCGATTGGGCAATTTCCACCGCCATGTCGGTGCCATAGCCGCAACCCGACACAATTGCGGTTTCACCCGCAACCTCTTTGGCGGCCGCAACGATGCCCGGGATTTCTGCAGGCGTCAGCGAGAAGAATTCGCCCGTGCCGCCTGCCGCAAACAAGACCGGCGCCTTGTAGCCGGCCAGCCATTCCACATGCGCGCGATAGCTGTCGGGCGCAAATTTCCCTTCGGCATCGAAATGCGTCACCGGGAAGGACAGAAGGCCGGAACCAAGGGCGGTCTTGAGCTGTTCGGGGGTCATCAGGGAATCCTTTGAAACTGTGGCTGCCAAAGTTGTAGCGAATAAAGTCGGCCGTCGTCAATATTCATCATACAAGTTGTATGATGAATTATCGCGCCAACCATCCGCCATCGACATTCAGCACGGCGCCATGCACATAGGATGCGGCCTGAGAACAAAGATAGACGGCGGTTCCGGCAATATCCTCGGCGCGGCCCCAGCGGCCTGCGGGGATGCGATCCAGAATGGCGCGGTTGCGATCCGGGTCGGCGCGCAGGGCCTCGGTATTGCTGGTTTCGATATAGCCAGGCGCAATGGCGTTTACGTTGATGCCCTTGGCCGCCCATTCATTGGCCATCAGCTTGGTCAGCCCCGCCACTCCATGTTTCGACGCGGTATAGGACGGCACGCGGATGCCCCCCTGAAACGACAGCAACGAGGCGATATTGACGATGCGCCCCGGTGCGCCCCGGCTGATGCAATCCTTGGCGAAGGCCTGGCTGGTGAAGAACAGGGCCTTCAGATTGACGTCAATCACATCATCCCAATCAGATTCGGTGAACTCCACACTATCCGCACGGCGTATGATCCCCGCGTTGTTCACCAGAATCGAATAGCCTTGCCCGTCAAAACTGCCGGTTGCGGCCATGGGATCGGCAAAATCCAGTGTCAGTGCATCGGCGGTGCCCCCCGCTGCGGCGATCAGGGCCAGCGTCTCGGCACAATCGCGCCGCGCCGCACAGGTCACTTTTGCCCCCGCCTGCGCCAGACCCAGCGCGATAGCCTGCCCCAGCCCGGTATTCGCGCCCGTGACCAAAGCCTTATGCCCTTGAAGTGAGAACATATTCACCGCAGATCCCCCGGCTGGATAAAGTCCATGTCGGTGTAATCGACATTGTCGCCCACCATGGCCCAGATGAAGGTATAGCTGCCGATACCCGCGCCCGAATGGATCGACCATGGCGGCGAAATCGCGCCCTCTTCATGCGCGATGAACAGGTGGCGGGTTTCCTGCGGCTCTCCCATCAGATGCAGCACGCGGGATTTTTCATCCATGCCGAAGTAAAGATAGGCCTCCATCCGCCGATCATGGATATGGCTGGGAATGGTGTTCCAGACAGAGCCTTCTTCCAGCGTGGTATAACCCAGAATCAGCTGGCAGCTTTCCATCACCAGCGGGTGAATGAACTGGTTGATGACGCGCTTGTTCGAGGTCTCAGTGGCCCCCAGCCGCACCTCCTTGCTGTCGGCCAGCCGGATCAGACGATGGGGATAGGCATGATGCGCGGGGCAAGAAGTGATGTAGAACCGCCCCTCGCCTTCAAACGTCACCGCCCCGGCACCCATCCCGAGATAGAGGACATCGCCCCGGTCCAGCACCCAGCTTTCGCCAGCCGCGCGGACAGTGCCGGGGGCGCCGATGTTCACGATGCCCATCTCGCGCCGATCAAGGAAGGACGGCGTCTTCGTCTCGGCCACAGCATCCAGCACCAGACTGCCACCAGCGGGTACCGCACCCCCCATCACGAAACGGTCGTAATGCGTGTAGATCAGCCGGATCTGCCCATCTGCAAACATGCCAGAAGCCAGAAACTGCTGTCGCAACGCAGCAGTGTCCATCGTCTTCGCATGGTCAGCATGCACTGCATGGCGCGTTTCAACGTAAAGCATCATGGCCTCTGGATCTAGTGATGTCATATGTCTTGACACTTATTGTATGATATGTTGTCTCGGTCAAGTGCTGTCCGAACAGGAGGAAGGATGCGCATTCTGTCTTTGGGCGAAATGATGGTGGAGCTGTCTGGGGCTGGCACAGACCTGTGGCGCAGCGCCTTTGCCGGCGACACCTACAACACGGCCTGGTATCTTGCCGCCCTGCGCCCCGGCTGGCAGATCAGCTACGGCACGCGCCTCGGCACCGATGCCATGTCAGATACCGCCATGAGGGAAATTGCCAAGGCCGGAATTGGCACCGCCTGGGTCAGCCGCGATCCTCAGCGCAGCATCGGCCTGTACATGATTTCGTTGCAGAATGGCGAGCGCAGCTTCAGCTATTGGCGCGGCCAATCGGCGGCCCGGCATCTTGCCGATGATGCAGAATGGCTGGCGGCCGCCTGTGATGCGGCGGATGTGATCTACCTGTCTGGCATCACGCTTGCCATTCTTGACGCGCCGGGCCGCGCGCGGCTGCTGTCCGCCTTGGCCGGGCGCCGCGTGGTTTTTGACCCGAATCTGCGCCCCCGGCTGTGGGAAGATATGCCAACCCTGCGCCAAACCGTCACAGCCGCAGCCGCAATTGCAGAGATTTGCCTGCCCAGTTTCGATGACGAACATGCGATTTTTGGCGATCCATCACCAAAGGCGACGGCTGATCGCTATGCCAGAGCGGGCGCGCGCGAAGTTGTGGTGAAAAATGGCACGGGCCCGCTTGCATTGCTGAGCGATGGGACAGCGTGGTCGTCACCCGCCCCCAAACCCGTTGTCCCCGTCGATACCACAGGCGCAGGCGACAGCTTCAATGCAGGCTATATGGCGGCACGCCTGTCCGGCAGCGACATGGCGCAGGCAGTGCTGGCTGGCCAGACACTTGCAGGGCAAGTGGTGCAGCATCCCGGGGCCCTCTTGCCACGCCATGTGATTGATGGATTTGTTCTTGGAGGGTCAGCATGAAGCGGCTTCTGATCACCGGCGCGGCGGGCGCGCTTGGCTCTGTGATGCGGGATCGCCTGGCACCCATGGCAGATATTCTGCGGCTGGCGGATATCGCAGAGATCGGCCCGGCGCGACCCAATGAAGAGATCATCCGCTGCGATCTGGCAGATGCAGCCGCTGTTGATGCCATGGTATCGGGCTGCGACGGGATCCTGCATCTGGGGGGCGTTTCCGTCGAACGGCCATTTCAGCAAATTCTCGGCGGCAATATCATCGGCCTGTACAATCTTTACGAGGCCGCGCGCGCGCATGGGATGCCCCGCATCATCTTTGCAAGCTCCAACCATACGATCGGCTTCTATCCGCAGGACGCCAGACTTGGGCCAGACTGCACGTTTCGTCCTGACGGGCTTTATGGCGTGTCTAAAGTCTATGGCGAAGCGCTGGCGCGGATGTATTTCGAGAAGTTCGGACAGGAAACGGCCCTTGTGCGGATCGGTTCCTGTACGCCAGAGCCGGTGAACCACCGGATGCTGTCGACCTGGTTTTCGCAGGGCGATTTTGCAAGCCTGATCGCGGCGGTGTTTCGCGCACCGACACTCGGTTGCCCGGTGATCTGGGGCGCCTCGGCCAATACCGCGGGCTGGTGGGATAATTCGCATCTCGACTGGCTTGACTGGTCACCGAAAGACAATGCCGAAAGTTATCGTGCCCGGCTGGATGCAGAACAGGTGCGGCCAGCCACGGATGATCCGATGGCACAGTATCAGGGCGGCTTGTTCACCCAGTTCCCAATTTACAAGGAGAATGAGCAATGAGCTTCACCCCCCACGGCAAGCATCTGATTGCGGGTGAGTGGATCGCCACGGATGCCCGTTTCACCTCGGAACCGGCACATGGCCCGGCGCATTTGTTTTCTGTTGGCACGGCCGATCTGGTGGCCGAGGCCTGTGCTGCGGCGGAAGCGGCGTTTGTGACCTATTCCCGCACCTCCCGCGCAGATCGCGCCCGGTTTCTGGACACCATCGCCGACGAGATCGAGGCCCGCGCCGAAGCCATCACCGAGATCGGCACCCAGGAAACCGGCCTGCCCGCCGCCCGCCTGCAGGGCGAGCGTGGCCGCACCACCGGCCAGCTGCGGCTGTTTGCCAGCCACATCCGCGCGGGCGATTACCTCGACCGGCGCATNNGCCGTCTTCGGCGCCTCCAACTTCCCGCTGGCCTTTTCCACCGCAGGGGGCGACACGGCCTCGGCCCTCGCCGCGGGTTGCCCTGTCGTCGTCAAGGGCCATTCGGCCCATCCCGGCACCGGCGAGATCATCGCCGAGGCCATTCTGGCTGCCATCACCGCATGCAATCTTCCTCCGGCTGTGTTTTCGCTGATTCAGGGCGGACGACGGGATGTTGGCACGGCACTCGTTACCAATCCGTTTATAAAGGCCGTGGGGTTCACCGGATCCCTCGCAGGCGGGCGGGCGCTGTTCGATCTTTGCGCGCAGCGCCCCGAACCGATCCCGTTTTTCGGCGAGCTGGGCTCTGTTAACCCCATGTTCATTCTTCCGGGTGCAATGTCGGCCCGTGGCGCGGGAATCGCGGCAGGCTGGGCGGGCAGCCTGACGATGGGGGCGGGGCAGTTCTGCACCAATCCCGGCATTGCCGTGGTGATGGAAGATCAGGCCGCGGCGCTGGGGCAGGCCACGGCTGCGGCGCTGCAAGGCGTCGGGGCGCAGGTGATGCTGACCGAAGGCATCGCCCATGCCTATGCCCAGGGCCGTGACCGTATCGCCGCAGGCACCGGCGTGCGGGCGCTGCTGACGCAGAGCTGTGACCGGCGGCAGGCCCTGCCGCAGTTGTTTATCGTGAAAGGAGCGGACTGGCTGGCAGATCACACCCTGAGCGAAGAGGTTTTCGGGCCGCTTGGCCTGATCGTGACCGCGCAAGACCCCGAAGAGATGCTGCAGATCGCCCGAAGCCTGGAGGGCCAGCTGACCGCGACCCTGCATCTGGATGACGGCGATGCCGATCTGGCCCGCCGCCTGCTGCCCATTCTGGAACGCAAGGCAGGCCGCATCCTCGCCAATGGCTTCCCCACCGGCGTCGAGGTCTGCGAGGCCATGGTCCACGGCGGGCCATA
>DOMY01000005.1 GCA_003509785.1 Gemmobacter sp. | reverse complement strand
GGTCAAGCTGCTGTGGGATGTCTGCCGCATCCCGGATTTCCGCTCCAACGGCGGGGCGGATCATGTGCAGCTGCTTCACCGCCTGTTCGGATTCCTGCAAGCCGGGCGGATACCGACCGATTGGCTGGCAAAGGCGGTGCAGCGCATCGACAAGACCGAAGGGGATATTGACGCCATCTCGAAACGGCTGGCCTATATCCGCACATGGACTTACGTTGCGCAGCGCAAAGGCTGGGTTGAAGACGAAAGCCATTGGCGTGACGAGACGCGCGCTGTAGAAGACCGCCTGTCGGATGCGCTGCACGCGCGGCTGACGCAGAGATTTGTCGATCGGCGCACATCCGTGCTGATGCGCCGGTTGAAACAGAAGGAGAGCCTTGTGGCTGAGGTGAATGACAAGGGTGAAGTGACGGTCGAGGGCGAATTCGTCGGCCGTCTGGAGGGTTTCCGCTTCCGTCAGGATGCCTCGGCGACCGGAGACGAAGCAAAGCTCATGCGGCAGGCGGCCTATCAGGCGCTGCGCCCCGAGTTCCATCTGCGGGCCGACCGTTTCTACAACGCGCCCGATACCGAGATGGATTTCACCGAACAGGGCGGCCTGATGTGGGGCGATGCCGCGGTGGGCAAGCTGGTCGCGGGCGCAGAAGCGCTCAAGCCGCAGGTCGAACCCTTCGTCGATGAAGAGGCCGGCCCCGATGTGGTCGAAAAGGTGCGCCGTCGCCTGCAGCATTTCATCGACCGCAAGGTGGCCGCGCAATACGAACCGCTGCTGGCGCTCGGGCGCGATGAAACCCTGCAGGGTCTGGCGCGCGGCTTTGCCTTCCGTCTGGCCGAAGGTCTGGGCATCGTTAGCCGCGAAAGCGTAGCCGATGATGTGAAGGCGCTGGATCAAGAGGCCCGCTCGTCGCTGCGCAAGCATGGCGTGCGCTTTGGCCAGTATACAATCTTCCTGCCGCTGCTGCTGAAACCCGCACCCACCCGGCTGCGTCTGGTGCTGTGGTCGCTGGTGCAGGGTCTGCAGGAATTTCCTGAAAGCCCGCCTCCGGGCCTCGTGACCATTCCCAATATTCCGGATGTGCCGAAGGATCACTATACGCTGGCGGGCTATCGTCCCGCAGGTCAGCGCGCGATCCGCATCGACATGCTGGAACGTCTGGCCGATNNTACAAGGGCGAAAAGGCCGAGCGTGCCAAGCAGCGCCATGTCGAGCCGCCGAAACTGGCCGATGATGCCGTGCCTGCGCCGATCCCCGAAGAGGTCTCGGTTCTGGCCCCGACGCCCGAGCCGGAAGCCACCGAAGAAGCCCCCGCCCCCGAGATGGAGGTGTATTACACCTTCACCTGGGCGCCGCGTCCGCGCGGTGGCGAACGTGGTCCCCGCAGGGATCAGGGCCGCGCCGAAGGGCAGGGCCCGCGCAGCGGCGCCCCGCGTGGCGATGCCCGTCCCTNNCCAGCCGCGGGGCGATCGCCCGAATCGCGGCCCGCGCGATGCGGCCAAGCCCGAAGGAGACCGCGCTCCGCGTGCGGATCGCCCCGAAGGCGGCAAGCCCCGGGAAGACCGGCCGCGCGGCGACAATCCGCGCCATGACGGCAAGCGCGATGATCGCAAGGGCGGTGGCAAGCACGACCGTGGCGGCAAGGATCAGCACAAGCCCAAAAGCTTTGAATCTCGCCCGCCCCGGCCCGAAAAGGCCATCGACCCCGACAATCCCTTTGCGGCTCTGCTCGCATTGAAGGGCAAAGTCTGATTGGCGAAGTATCGCGCAGATGATCGCATGAAACAGGTGGTGGCGCCCCGCGCCACCATCCGTCTGGACAAATGGCTGTGGCAGGCGCGCTTCTTCAAATCGCGCCCCGTGGCCTGTGCCGAAATCGCCGAAGGCCACCTGCGCCTGAACGGGATGCGCTGCATGAAGCCCGGCCATCAGGTGGGCGAGGGCGATACGCTCACCTTCCCGCAGGGCCGCCGCATCCGCTTGATCCGCGTTCTGTCCATCGGCCTGCGCCGCGGCCCCGCATCCGAGGNNTTCGAATCCGGAAGATGACGCCGATACAGAACAGGATTTCGGTCCTGCCGGTGAAACCGGGAAGGATTTTTCTGATTCGGGCCATTGAGCGGAAGGCAGGCGGCGGGGGCCATCTTCACCGCTTGAATGACCATTCCGCTTAGACTAGCTAGACCCCAGCAACTCCAGACCAGGGCCAAGCCATGACCTATGTGGTGACCGACAACTGCATCGCCTGCAAATACACCGATTGCGTAGAGGTCTGTCCGGTAGACTGTTTCTACGAAGGCGAAAACACGCTCGTCATTCATCCTGATGAATGTATCGACTGTGGCGTATGCGAACCCGAATGTCCCGCCGATGCCATACGCCCGGATACCGAGCCGGATATGGACAAATGGGTGGAGTTCAACCGCAAATATGCCGAACTCTGGCCGGTCATCACGCAGAAGCGCGATCCGCTGCCCGATGCCGAAGCCCGCGATGGCGAAACCGGCAAGCTGGAGAAATACTTCGTGGCCGCCCCGGGCGAGGGCAGCTGAACGGGTCTTCGGTTACCGATTCGCCAAAGATTCGGGCATGACGCTACGGAAGGCGCACGCGATCCATGCGTAATTCGCATGGCGCCATGCCTGTGGCGCCGCCGGTGCCAGTTGGAATCAGGCCAATTTTGTGTTATGAAGACGTCATATAACAAGCATGGATGCCTGACCCCCGCCTCAGGACTGCTCGCCTGAGACGGTTTATTCTTGTGACTGATGGCCCCGACTACCGGCAAACACCGTTGCCGGTAACGGGCCTTTGTCGTCAGAAAAGGGTGGGCGTCCGGCACATGAGGATGCTGCTGGAATGATCAAGACCAAGAAGCCCGATTTCCGTCCGAACGAGTTCGTCGTCTATCCGGCCCATGGGGTGGGCAAGATTGTTTCGATCGAAGAACAGGAAATCGCTGGATTCACGCTCGAGCTGTTCGTCATCCACTTCGAAAAAGACAAGATGACGCTGCGGGTGCCGACCCACAAGGCAACCGAGATCGGGATGCGCCAGCTGTCGACCCCGGATATCGTGAACAAGGCGCTGGATACGCTGAAGGGCAAGGCCCGCGTCAAGCGGGCCATGTGGTCGCGCCGTGCGCAGGAATATGAACAGAAGATCAACTCGGGTGATCTGCTGTCCATCGCCGAAGTGGTGCGCGATCTGCACCGCACCGACGATCAGCGCGAACAATCCTATTCCGAACGCCAGCTTTATGAAGCGGCGCTGGAACGGCTGACCCGTGAAGTGGCCGCCGTTTCCGGCGCGGATGAGGCGCAGGCGCAGCGCACCGTTGATTCGGTGCTGACCTCGCGCGCCGCCTGATCGACCCAAATTGGTGTGCAAGGCCGCCCCCCGGGGCGGCCTTTTGCGTTATAGCAGCGCGACAAAACCCGCCAGCGCCGCCACTTCGGCCAATTGCTGGCTGGCGCCCAGAATATCGCCGGTCTGCCCGCCGATCTTGCGCCGCGCCAGCCACCCCAGTGCCAGCGTGCTGCCCGCCACCGCCAGCGCCGCCACACCGGCCCCCCAGCCCACCAGCAGCAGGGCAAGACCCNNACAGCCAGCAGGGCCGCCATCGGCGCCCGGCTCAGCACCGCCGCCGCCAGCAGCACAGGCCATGCGCCCGCCTGCAGCAGCGCCGCCACTGCCGACCACCGCGCCAGCCCCACCAGCAAAAGCCCCATCACCCCATAGGTGCCGATATGGCTGTCCTTCATGATTTCCAGCCGCCGCGCCCGATCCCAGCCGCCCCACAGCCCGTCACAGCTGTCGGCCAGCCCGTCTTCGTGCATCGCCCCGGTCAGCATCGCCCCCGCAGCCAGCCAGACCACCGCCGCCAGCCCGGCGGGCAGGCCAAGCGCCAGCACGACCCCCGCCGCCGCCGTGGCCAGCCCGCCCAGCACCAGCCCCGCCACCGGCCAGGCCCAGACCGCAGGCGGCACCGGGAAATGGGCAGGCGGCGGCAGCGGCAGGCGGCTCAGCAAGGCCAGCGCCGCCCGCAGATCGCCCAAGGCCCGCGTCAAGATGGCACGCGCGTCGTCTTCGGCCATGGGAATGCCCTTTCCGGGATGGTTTTCGCCCGCCACAATCGGTNNCCTGCCGCAACCAAGGACCAGCCATGCCCGCGCCTTTCTCTGATCTTTCCGGCTTCCGCGCCCTTCTGCAGGGCCTGCCGCGCCCCCATGCTGCGGCACAGGCCGCAGCCCGCGACCGCAATGCCCAGCTGACCAAACCCCCCGGCGCGCTGGGGCGGCTGGAGGATCTGGCGATCTGGTACGCGGGCTGGCGCGGCACGGCGCGCCCGGTGCTGGAGCGGCCACAGGTCATCGTCTTTGCCGGCAATCATGGGGTGACGGCGCGCGGGGTTTCGGCCTTTCCGGCCGAGGTGACGGTGCAGATGGTGGCCAATTTCCAGGCGGGCGGGGCGGCGATCAACCAGCTGGCCCGCGCCTTCGGGGCCGAAATGGCGGTTCATGCGCTGGATCTGGACCGGCCCACCGCCGATTTCACCCAAGGCCCCGCAATGACCGAGGCAGAATGCGTGGCGGCGCTGGCCACCGGCTTGCAGGCAGTGAACCCCGAGGCCGATCTGCTGGTGGTGGGCGAGATGGGCATCGGCAATACCACCCCTGCTGCCGCCATCGCCTGCGCCCTGTTCGGCGGCGCCCCCGGTGAATGGACGGGCCGGGGCACCGGGCTGGATGACCAAGGGCTGGCGATCAAGACTCAGGTGGTGGCCGAAGGTCTGGCCGCCAACCCGGGCCGCGATCCGCTGCAGGTGCTCTGCGCCCTCGGCGGGCGCGAGATTGCCGCCATGGCAGGCGCCATTGCCGCCGCCCATGCGTTGCGGATTCCGGTGATTCTGGATGGCTTCATCTGCACCGCCGCAGCCGCCACGCTGGCGCGGGCGGCGGAAGGCGCGCTGGATCACTGCGTGGCAGGCCATGCCAGCGCCGAGGCCGCGCATCGGGCGCTGCTGTCGCAGCTGGGCCTGCCGCCGTTGCTGGATCTGGGTCTGCGGCTGGGCGAAGGCTCTGGCGCGGCGCTGGCCATCGCGGTGCTGAAGGCTGCGGTTGCCTGCCATTCCGGCATGGCCACCTTTGCCGAAGCCGGAGTTTCGGATTGCTGACCGGCCGGGGGCATTCGCGCCCCCAGGGTGCTGACGAAAGCAGGGGGCGCTCGCGCCCCCTCTGGGCCTCTGGCCCATNNCCCGGCTGCCACAATTCGGCCAGATCACGCATCGCCGCGCGGTCGACCTTGTAATAGGTCTGGCTCAGCTTGGCGGCCTCGTAATCGCTGAAGCCCATGTTTTCCAGCACATAGCGCCCGGCGCGCACCGAGCTGTCAAAGGTTTCGCGGACGATGTCATCCGCACCGGCGCGGAACAGCTCATAGACATGCACCCGGTCATAGGCGCGGGCGACGATATGCAGATCGGGCCGCGCCTTGCGCGCGAATTCGACGATGCGCAGCGCATTGGCGCGGTCATCCACCGCCACCACCAGAACCTTGGCCTCGGCAATGCCTGCCGCCTGCAACAGATCGGGCCGCGACGGATCGCCATAGAACCCCTTGATGCCAAAGCGGCGCAGCCGTTCCACCGCCGCCGCATCGGCATCCAGCACCACGGTATGCAGCCCGGCCGAGCGCGTCATCCGATGCACCACCTGACCAAAGCGCCCGATCCCCGCGATGATGACCGGGCCACGTTCGCTGATCTCGTCGGGGCTGCCATCGGCGGTGCGGGCGGCATGGC
>DOMY01000303.1 GCA_003509785.1 Gemmobacter sp. | reverse complement strand
GGCTGATCCTGATGACCCGACCATGAATGCCATCAAGACCCTCGCGAGCCAGCTTTACAACATCAATGTCGGGGCCTGACTGAGCTGGGCGTCAGGATTGGGCGGTGGTGTAAAATTTTCGTCCAGAAACTAACGTACCGCCGTCCGAAAGCTTGCGCGCCGCAACACCCGGCAAACATCCCGGGGTCTGATGGCCGATGACCATTCCAAACGGGATCAGGAAGATTGAATATACGATGAGAAAAAGGCAAAAATACTATTTGCCATCAACTGCTTCGGAAATATTTCTGGAAGCTTTTTGGAGGCGGGTACCGGAATCGAACCGGTCTTCACGGATTTGCAATCCGCTGCGTAACCTCTCCGCCAACCCGCCGGAGCCTTGGCTTCATTAGATTTTTCCCAACTGGCCGTCAAGCGCATATCGCCCGGAAATACCGCTCTTGTTCTAGCTGGGGTCCGGTTTTCGCCCTTGAAATGATCCATGTGAAAAGTCTGCAGCACAGAACGTGTTGCGCTGCGGTCCGGCTGCTCTGGGCCGAATGATGCGGGGCCGCGTGCCGCAACTAGCGCGGTTTACATCGACAGAGATCTGCAAAACATGCGCAAGGATGCGATGCTTTGGTTGGCCCTCATGCGCATATGCGCGGCGTTTAGGCGGATACCCGAAATGGCCTGCGTTGTGGCGTGGAAAGAGCGATCGCAGACTAGGGAATCTCAGCCTGAGGCTCTGCTGATGACGCATCACAGGCAGTGAGGCCGGACAGGGTAGCCGAATCCCTGTGCAGTATCAGGGCGCGCGGTGCGGAGATTTCAAGACAGCATGGGGCACGATAGACGTCGCTCTGCCGATGTGCCGCCGCACAGGCTGCACCACACCGCGATCACAGGAGCACTGCAGCGCGGCACTCGAGTCTGAGATGTAGCGGGGTACTTTCGGGGCATTGGTCGAATTGATCGAAAATATCTAGTCCCCCACATCGCAAGTAAGCAGCGCGGGAGGCTATGGTAAAAAGGGCGGAACTTGTGCGCTATCTTGTGCGCAATATCTCGCCGAAAACGCTAAGCTATTATTGGTGCACCCAGCACGATTCGAACGTGCGACCTTTGCCTTCGGAGGGCAACGCTCTATCCAGCTGAGCTATGGGTGCCTTGCGGACTGCATAGACGATGCCGATGCAGGCTGCAATACGAAAGTCAGGCGAAAAGTTCGTGGCACAGTTCCAGCGCCTCGATCAGTTTGTCGACCTCGGCTTCGGTGTTGTACATGGCAAACGAGGCACGGCAGGTGGCATTCACCCCCATATGCGCCATCAGCGGCATGGCACAATGGGTGCCTGCGCGCACCGCAACACCCTTCTTGTCAAGCACCGTCGAGATGTCATGGGCATGAGCGGGGCCTTGCAGGGTGAAGGAAAAGATCGCCCCCTTCCCTGCCGAATCTCCCTGCACATTCAGCCAGTTCAGCCCGGCCAGACGAGTGCGCGCATAGTCACGCAGGCTGCGCTCATGGGCGGCAATATTCTCCATCCCCAGCGCCATGAGGTATTCAAGCGCCACGCCCATGCCGATCTGCTGCACGATGCCGGGCGTGCCCGCCTCGAACTTCATCGGCGGGTCGTTATAGGTCACCGTATCGCGGCTGACCTCGCGGATCATGTCGCCGCCGCCCAGAAAGGGGCGCATCTCGGCCATGCGGTCCTGCCGGATATAGATCGCGCCAGACCCAGATGGGCCATAGAGCTTGTGCCCGGTGATGGCATAGAAATCGCAGCCCATGGCCTGCACATCCACGGGCATATGCACCGCCCCCTGCGATCCATCCACCAGAACCGGTACGCCCTTTTCCCGCGCCGCATGGCAGATTGCTGCCACATCGACCACGGTGCCGGTGACATTCGACATTTGGGTGATGGCCACCAGCTTGGTGCGCGGCCCGATGGCATCAATCACCGCCTGCGGGTCCAGATCGCCCTTCGCGTCACATTCCACCCATTTCAGAACCACGCTCTGCCGCTCGCGCAGAAAGTGCCAAGGCACGATATTGGCGTGATGCTCCAGGATCGACAGCACGATTTCGTCGCCCGGCTGCAGCCGGGGGGCAGCCCAGGCGTAAGAGATCAGGTTGATCCCTTCTGTGGTGCCCGTGGTAAACACGATCTCTTCTTCCGACCCGGCGTTCAGGAACCGGGCGACCGTGCCGCGCACCGCCTCGTATTTTTCGGTGGCCAGGTTCGACAGGTAATGCAGACCGCGATGCACATTGGCATATTCCATGGAATAGGCGGTGGTCATCGCATCAATCACCACCTGCGGCTTCTGCGCGCTGGCGCCATTGTCCAGATAGACCAGCGGCTTGCCGTTCACCTGACGCGACAGGATCGGGAAATCCGCACGCACCTTGGCCACATCGAACATCATTCAATCTCCGGTGACGGCGATTCGACCTCGATCAGGGCGATCACCCATTGGAAGAAAAACCCGGCAAAGGTCAGCCCGGCGACCAGCAGCAGCTGTGGCCCCGCTCCGATCATGCCCGCCACGATCCCGCCCAGCAGAACCAGTGGCGAGGTGGCCAGCAAAGCCCAGAACAGCGCGATCCGCGCCCCGTACCAGCCGCCCTGCCCGCCAAAGGCCCGCGCCACCAGATGCGACAGCGCGNNAGGCCCATCGCCTTGCCCACCAGCTGCGGCGAAACCGGAATTGCCGGGTCCAGTACCGTCACCCGGGCCGCAGCCGGGTATTGCGCGATCAAGGCCAGGATCAGAAACAGCACCAGCAGGCTGAAGGCGAAAGGTTCCGACCTTCCGCGCTCCATATGCCGCCGCACGACGGAGCGCGGCCGTCGCCAGCTTTCAACGATATCCGCTGTGACGGCCATGCCCTGCCCTTACTGCCCGTGCCGCGCCAGCCAGCCTTCCAGTCGGCTGCGGATGTCTTCAGCAATCGCCTCATCCTCGATTTCCTGGATCGCTTCCCGCATCAGCTGTCTGGCGGGCAGCGGCAGCGNNTCAGCGATTGTGCCTGCCGCAGCGGCACCCCGCGCGAGCGCAGATAGTAAAGCGCCGTCTCGTCGATCGCGCCCGAGGTAGACCCGTGCGAGCATTTCACATCGTCGGCATAGATTTCCAGCTCCGGCTTGGCGAGGAACTGGCTGTCCTCGTCCAGCAGCAGGCTCTGGCTGATCTGATAGCCATCGGTCTTCTGCGCGCCGGGCTTCACCAGAATCTTGCCCTGGAACACGCCCACGGCGCCGTTCTTCAGCACTTTCTTGAAAACCTGGCGACTTTCGCAGCGCTCTGCCGCATGGGTCACGAACACCGTGTCATCATGCAGGAAATCGCCATCCCCGACGGCAGCCCCGGCCACATGGGCCATGGCATCATCGCCGGTCAGCTCAAGCACAGCCTCGTTCCGGGTCAGCACACCATTCGCCGTCAGCGTGAAGCTTTTGAACAAGGCCTCTGCGCCCAGACGGGCAAAGATATGGGTCACGGCGCGACATTCATGGTCACGCCCCTGCGCCCGGATGTGATGGAAACGGGCACCATCGGCCAGTTCCACCTCCATCACCGTGTTGAAACGTGCCGCCCCCGGACCGTTTTCCAGAATGGTCAGATCAGCCCCGGATTCGATCTTGATGCAGTGATGCAGGATCGCGTCAGAGGTTTCTGATTGATGCAGGTAGATCAGGTTTACGGGCTTCGCGGCCTTTTCCGTCACGCGGATCAGAACACCCTCGGCGGCGGCCGCAGTGTTCAGCGCGGCCAGCGGGCGCGCAACCGGCACCTGCCCCCGCGCTTCCAGCACCCCATACAGGCCCTGCGCCCAATGAATATCGGCGCTCTGACGGCTCAGCAGTTCCACCCCCGCCGCAGCGGGATCATCTGACAGGTCAGCGGAAAACACACCATCCACGAACACCAGCTTGACCCGGTCGATGCCATCAAACAGCGGCGCTTCGCCGCCTGCATCAAACAGCGCCGCCTTGCCGGCCGTGGCCGAGGTCAGGCTTTCGGGGTTGGTATAGCGCCAGTATTCATCGCGCTTGCCCGGCAGGCCCATGGCACGCAGCCGCGCCAGCGCCTCATCCCGCGCGGTGCCGGTCCAGCCGCCTTCGGGCAGCGACAGAACGGCAAGCCGCGCCTCCAGCGCGTCAAGTTTCGCCTGTGCGACCGCCATCACTGCACCTCGGCCAGCAGGTTGGCATAGCCGTTGTGTTCCACTTCCAGCGCCAGCTCGGGGCCGCCGGTCTTGATGATGCGGCCATCCGCCATGATATGCACCACATCCGGTTTGATATGGTCCAGCAGGCGCTGGTAATGGGTGATGACGAGGAACGCCCGGCCTTCGGCGCGCAGCGCATTNNCGCTTCTTCTCGCCGCCCGAAAAGCCCACATTGACCGGGCGCTTCATCATGTCGGCGTCAATCTTCAGCTGCTTGGCCTTTTCACGTACGACCTTCAGAAACTCGCCCGCGGTCATTTCTTCTTCGCCGCGTGCCTTGCGCTGTGCGTTCACCGCAGTGCGCAGGAAGGTCATGTTGCCAACGCCCGGAATTTCCACCGGATACTGGAAGGCCAGGAACAGGCCGGCCGCGGCACGCTCTTCCGGTTCCATCTCCAGCAGTTCCACGCCTTCCAGCGTGGCCGAGCCTTCGGTGACTTCGTAACCGTCGCGGCCCGACAGAACATAGGACAGGGTCGATTTACCCGATCCGTTCGGCCCCATGATCGCATGAACCTTGCCGGCTTCCACCGTCAGGTTCACGCCCTTGAGGATCACCTTGTCCTCTTCTTCCAGCTTGACGTGCAGGTTCTTGATTTCGAGCATGATGTCCTCAGGCAATGGTAACGGCGGTGCCGGAGATCGACACCATGAGCATGGATTCCCCGACCACTTCATAGTCGAGATCGACGCCGACAACGGCATTGGCGCCCAGCTTGCGGGCGCGGTCTTCAAGTTCGCGGGTGGCCGCGTCGCGGGCATCCTGCAGTTTGGCCTCATAGGCGCCCGAACGCCCGCCGATCACATCGGTGATCGAGGCGAAGAAATCGCGCACGAAATTCGCGCCCATGATCGCCTCGCCCACCACAAGCCCGTGATAGGCGGTGATGCGGTGGCCTTCGATATTCGGCGTGGTGGTGACGATCATCCGACCGAACCTTCCAGCGAAATAGCCACTAGGCTCTGCGCCTCCATGGCAAATTCCATCGGCAGGGCNNACCGCCTCTTCCTCGTCCATCCCGCGCGAGCGGCAGTAGAACAACTGGTCGTCATCCACCTTGCTGGTGGTGGCCTCGTGTTCGACGCGCGAAGAATTGTTCTTCACCTCGATGTAAGGCACGGTATGCGCCCCGCATTTGTCGCCGATCAGCAGGCTGTCGCATTGGGTATAGTTGCGGCTGTCGGTGGCCTTGGGGTGCATCGACACCAGACCGCGATAGGTGTTCTGCGCCCGGCCCGCGCTGATCCCCTTGGACACGATGCGCGATTTGGTGCGCTTGCCCAGGTGAATCATCTTGGTGCCGGTATCGGC
>DOMY01000243.1 GCA_003509785.1 Gemmobacter sp. | reverse complement strand
AGACCGGGCCGCAGGCGGCGCGGTTGCGGGCCTCCAGCGCCGTTCTGACATCTTCCGGCGCCCATGATCCTGCCCCCACCCGTTCCAGCGTGCCGACGATGGAGCGCACCTGATTGTGCAGAAAGCTGCGGGCGCGCAGGAAGAACCGCACTTCCCGCCCGCCGGGATAGGGCGCTTCTTCGACCGTGATCTCGTCCAGGGTCTTCACGGGCGAGGCCGCCTGGCACATCGACGAACGGAAGGTGGTGAAATCGTGATGCCCCAGCAGATGCGCGGCCCCTGCGCGGATCGCCGTCACATCCAGCGGGTTCTGCACCTGCCAGACATTGCCGCGGTCATGCGTCATCGGCGCNNGATAGCGCCGTTCCACCGCCGAAAATCTTGCGTGGAAATCATCTGCCACCCGCGCGGCGGCCAGCACGGCCACCGGCTGTGGCTTCAGATGAAAGTTCAGCGCTTCGGACAGGCGGAAGGCATCCCAGTCGCGCGCCAGATCGCAATGCGCCACCTGGCCGGTGGCATGAACGCCCGCATCGGTGCGCCCGGCAGCGGCGATGGTATGGGCGCCCGGTTCCAGCTTTGCCAGCGCCGCCTCGATGGCACCCTGCACAGATGCCTGGCCCTGGGCCTGCCGTTGCCATCCGGCAAAGGGGCCGCCATCATATTCAATCTTCAACGCATATCTGGGCATGGCCTTCGGTTACATCAGCCCAAACCCTCTGTCCACCGCCCCTACACAGGGACGCGCAGGCTGCCTATCTTACAGGGGAAACCAGAGGGAAACTGCCTTGGCGATCAGCGATATCACCGACCGGCTTGGCCGTAGCCTCGAAGGCCTCGTCTCGACCGTCACCGATCCGTTCAGCGACAGCGTTGTACGTCTGGGCGTTACCGGCCTGTCGCGCGCCGGCAAGACGGTGTTCATCACCGGGCTGGTGGCCAATCTGCTGGATCGTGGCCGGATGCCGCAGCTGAAAGCCGCAGCCGAAGGCCGGATCGAGGCGGCCTATCTGCANNCAGCCGCAACCGGATGATACCGTGCCGCGGTTCGATATCGAAGGCCATATGGCGGCACTGACCGGCGATGCCCCGCACTGGCCCGAAAGCACCCGCGCGGTGTCGGAACTGCGGCTGTCGTTCCGGGTGAAGCCCACGGGGCTGCTGGCAGGGCTGACCGGGTCGCAGACCGTGCATCTGGATATCGTCGATTATCCGGGCGAATGGCTGCTGGATCTGGCGCTGCTGGACAAGTCTTACACCGACTGGGCAGAGGATGCCCTGTCGCGGCTGGCGCGGCGGCCGCAAGGCGCGGAATATCTTGCCATCGCCCGGGCAGAAGATGGCGCCCTCAGGCTGGATGAACCCCGGGCGCAGGCCCTGGCTGCCGCCTATACCGCCTATCTGCAGGCCGCCCGCGCCGCCGGATGGTCCGATTGCACGCCGGGCCGGTTTCTGCTGCCAGGCGAACTGGCAGGCAGCCCGGTGCTGACCTTCGCGCCATTGCCGGTGCCTGCCAGCCACGGCCGCCAGAGCCTGTGGCACGAGATGGAGCGCCGGTACGAGGCCTATAAGGCCCGCGTGGTCAAACCATTCTTCCGCAATCACTTTTCGCGGGTCGACCGGCAGGTGGTGCTTGTGGATGTGCTGGGTGCCATCCATGCCGGGCCGCAGGCGCTGGAGGATCTGCGCCGCACCATGGCCGATAACCTTTCTGCCTTCCGCCCCGGTCGCAACGGTTTTCTGGCAGAAATCCTGCTGGGCAAGCGGGTGGAAAAGGTGCTGTTCGCCGCCACCAAGGCCGATCACCTGCATCACAGCCAGCACGCGCGCCTGACGGCGATCACCGAGGCACTGGTGCGTGAGGCACGCGACCGTGCGGCCTTTTCCGGTGCCGAGGTGCAGGCCCTGTCGCTGGCCGGGCTGCGTGCCACGGTCGAAGACCGGGTGGACCGTGACGGCGAAGGCCTGGATGTCGTGCGCGGACGGCTATTGTCGACCGGGCGCCTGGCGGCGATGTATCCGGGCGAGCTGCCCTCTGATCCCGCGCGGCTGCTGTCACCGGCACGGCAGGGGGCGGACCGCTGGCTGGATGCCGATTTCGCGCTGATGAATTTTGCCCCTGCCCGCATGAACCTGTCGCCCGGCGAGGGGCCGCCCCATATCCGGCTCGACCGTGCCGCAGAATTCCTGATCGGAGACCGCCTGTGACCGAGGATGACGACCGCCAACCCGCGCTGCGCCGCCCGGCCTTGATCGAACTTGATGAAATCACGGCAGCCGATCCCGCAACTGCCCCGCCCGTGCCCGAGGATCTGCCGCAGGGGCGGGCCATGCTGGCGGCCGCGCGGGTGGCACAAGCGCGGCCTTCACCGCTGATGCGCTTTGCGCTGTGGTCATTTTCGGCGCTGTTCACCTTTGTCCTGGCGGTGGCCGCGCATGATTTCATCGCGGATCTGATGGCGCGCAACCCGGTGCTGGGCAGCATCGCGCTGGCGCTGACAGGGCTGGCAGTGGCCATGGCGCTGTTGCTGGCAGGGCGGGAATGGGCTGCCTTTCTGCGCCTGTCACGGCTGGATGGGCTGCGGCAGAATGCACTGGCCGCCCGGCAGGCACAGGATCTGAGGGCGGCAAAGGCGGTGGCTGATGGTGTGGCCGGGCTTTACGCCCACCGCCCCGAGGCTGCCGAAGCCCGCCAGCGCCTGGCTGCGCGGCGAGGTGAACTGCTGGATGCCGATGCGCTGATTGATCTCGCGGAACGCGAGTTTCTTCTGCCGCTGGACGCACAGGCCCGGCGCGAGATCGAAGGGGCCGCGCGGCAGGTGGCCACGGTCACCGCGCTGGTGCCACTGGCGCTGGCCGATGTGNNCGCTGTTTGCCAATCTGCGGATGATCCGGCGGATTGCCGAAATCTATGGTGGCCGGTCTGGCGGGTTTGCCAGCGTCGGCCTTTTGCGCCGGGTGTTCACTTATCTGGTGGCAACCGGCGCCGTGGCATTGACCGATGATCTGATCGGCTCTGTCGCCGGGGGCGGGCTGCTGTCCAAAGTGTCGCGGCGATTTGGCGAGGGCGTGGTGAACGGCGCGCTGACGGCCCGGATCGGGCTGGCAGCGATGGAGCTTTCGCGCCCGCTACCCTTCCATGCGCTGCCACGGCCCAAGGTCACGAACCTTGTCAGCCGCGCGCTGACCGGCCTGTTCGACCGTTCAGAACACCGGGACGGCACCTGACGGGCGCTGCGCCTCGGTCACACCCATGGCCAGGGCCCGCCCGATGCGATGCGCCATATGGGACCATGTGGCGGCGGCTTCCGGGGGCAGGTGGCTTTGCAGCACGCTGTCGAACAGATCAAGCCACAGGGGAAAGTGCTCGGCCCGCACATCGCCCGCCTGCCGGTGCGCCATCATCGGCGATCCGTCATAGACCCCTTCGCGCAGGATGGCATTGCGCCAGAACCGGCCGATCTTTGCCTCATGCGCAGGCCAATCATCCACATGACCCGCAAACACCGGCCCCAGCACCGGATGCACCCGCACTGCCGCATAAAATGCGGCCACCTGCGCGTCGATCTGCTTGGGGGTCACGAAGAAGCGGGGCGGGAAAGCGGTCATCTGGTTTCTCCGGGTTGGGGCCAGTCTAGCACCCGGTGGGCTTTGCGCAATTGCGCAGTCTGTCACGCCCTTCTGCGGCTCCCCCTCCCTGGCCCTCCCCCTGGCAGGGGGAGGG
>DOMY01000076.1 GCA_003509785.1 Gemmobacter sp. | reverse complement strand
GGATCCTTCCGGCCCAGCAGGCGCGCGATGCCAGAGGCCCGGCGCAAAGGCTGCTGGCCATGGGCCAGCGCGGCCACCCCGGCAGCACCCCGGCCATCCAGCAGCAGATGCCCCCAAGCCGTGCGCACCAGACCAAAAAGGGGGAGGCCCTGATGGGCATCCCCCGCGATGAAATGATCCAGATAGGCCAGCTCGACCCGGTCAACCCCGGTCAACGCGCCCCGGCCCAGACGGGAGACAAGGCGCGTCAGATCCAGCAGCCGGGCGGCAGGCACGGATTATTGCGCGGCTTTCAGCTGCGCCATGGTCTCATGCAGGTAATCGGTGAATTCATCGCGCAGTTCGGGGCGCGACATGCCGAAAGCCACGGGAGNNAAGCCGGCCTTGGAGCCGCAATCATAGCGCTGGCCACGGAAGCGATAGCCGTAGACGCCAGTGCCTTCGGGCCCGATTTCCTTGGCGATGGCATCGGTCAGCTGGATTTCACCGCCGGCACCCTTCTGCACGGTGTTCAGGTTCTGCAGCACCTTGGGCGACAGGATATAGCGGCCGATGACAGCGAGGTTCGACGGCGCATCTTCGGCCTTGGGCTTTTCAACCATGCCCTTGGCCTTGACGATGGTGCCCATGTCATCTTCGATATCCAGCACACCATAGGACGAGGCCTTGGCGGGCGGCACTTCCATCGCGGCGACCATGTTGCCGCCGATCTGTTCGTAAGCCTCGACCATCTGCGCGAGGCAAGGCTTTTCAGCGGCGATCACGTCATCGGGCAGCAGAACGGCGAAGGGCTCGTTGCCGATNNCGTTCAGCAGGTCGGTCTTGTTCGAATCGCGCAGCTTGTTTTCCAGCTCGGGCGCGCGGTCGAAGTAATCTTCCAGCGCCGATTTGCCGCGCGAGGTGACGAAGATGAATTCTTCGATACCGGCGGCGCGGGCCTCGTCAATGGCGTATTGGATCAGCGGCCGATCCACGAGGGTCATGATCTCTTTCGGGATCGACTTCGTGGCGGGCAGGAAGCGCGTGCCCATGCCGGCGACCGGGAAAACGGCTTTTGTAACTTTGTTCGGCTTCATGATCGCATACGACCTTTTCAAGCTGTTCTGCTGCCCCATTATGACAGCGCCTCTGTCAACCATTCACTTTCGCGCAACAATCAAACGGACCCGAGGGCCAGAATATCGCCAGATCAATGGTCAATCTCTGGTTTTCGGCATATCGCAGTGCGAAGCTTGACTCAAGTTTTCAACAATAGAGATGGCGGAAGTTGGGCGCAGCTTCGCCCATTTCGCGACTTCGACGTGAAGCCTGTGCCGGAAACTGCCCAAAACCGGGGGTCTGGCGGTTCGTTCTGCAATCCCGAACAATCCGCCGGTCTGAATCCAGTAGCCGCGGGGATGGAAACGATGATTGTGTCGCAGGATTGTGGGGCTGAACCGGAACAAAGTCACGATATTCCGTTCGGCCAGCGCTGATTCGGCGCGTTTTGCCAGAGACCGGGCCTGCCAGACCCGGCCGGCCAGCACCACACCCGGCCTTGGCCCGGTATCCGGCAGGCGCAGGAAGGGCGGCGCGGGCGAATCAATCGGCGGTGGAATGGCGATGGGCCGATGCAGCCCCTCTTGCCAGCCCTGATGCAGGGTGGCGAGCAAGCGGCGCAGGGTGCCCGGCTCGATCCGGCCTTCGACCATCAGGCGCAGCAGCCTGCGGCGCTGATCCTGCTGCAGCTGGCGCCAGCCCGCGGCCAGCCCGGCCGCATCGGCATGGCGCCGCAGGAAAACCGCCGTGGAGGCCGCGATATCGTGCAGCGACAGCGGCACCCGATCGGCGCGGCGAAGGGCGCTGGCGGCAAAGCCGTGATGCACCTGCGCCAGCGGCACCACCGCCGTCAGCCCCTGCCCTGCCAGCCGGAGGTTCAGATCGGCCTCGTCGAGGTAGAAGCGGAATGCCGGATCAAAGCCCCCCGCCGCCGCCAGAACATCCCGCCGGAAGGCGCAGTTGGTGCCCTGGGTCTTGACCGCGCGGCCGGGGCTGCCTGCGTGCAAGGACGGGCCTTGCGGCACCTGCAGCGGATGATCCTGCGCCAGGCTGTCCACTTCGGAGGCCTGCCATTGAAAGGAAATCCCGTTGCGCCCGCGCACGAAGCCGGTGGCGGCCATCACCTGCGGATCGGCAAAGGGCGCGACCAGCCGGCTGGCCCAGGTCGGCTCTGGCACGGCGTCATCATCGAGAAACAGCACGATGTCACCCGCAGCCTGCGCGATGCCCAGATTGCGCGCGGCCGAGATATTGGCGGCATCGAAGGCGATGATCTTGGCCGTCAGCCCCGCCAGCGCGGCACAGGCCGCCGGATCGGCCACCACGATCAGTTCCAGCCGCGGATGATCTAGCTGGCGCACCGCCGTGACCGCGCGCTGGAGGGCGGCCAGGCGGTGGCGGCTGACGATGACCAGACTGACGGGGACCAGACTGACGGGGACCAGGCTGACGGGAGTCGCGCCTGTCATCGCCGGATAGGGCCGCGGATCGGAGGCATGGGTTCCGAGCCGCGGCGCCCGATCACTTTTGCAGGTCCACGCCGGGGGCATAAGCGATGAAGAAGGGGTTACCCCAGCCGGGCTTGCCATAGGCCAGCGGGCTGTGATCGTCGAAGCGCACCACATGGCCGCCCGCCCCGCGCAGCACGGCATCGCCGGCCGCGGTATCCCATTCCATCGTGCGGCCAAGGCGGGGGTAAAGATCGGCCTCGCCGGTGGCTACAAGGCAGAATTTCAGGCTGGATCCGGCGGAGCGCATGTCCTTCACGGAATATTTCGAGATGTAATCATCCGTCGCCGCATCGCGGTGGCTTTTCGATGCCACGACCATCAGCGCCGCCATATCCGGCGTGCTGACCGAGATGCGGGTCAGCGCGCCCGGGGTCGCCTTGTCGAAGGGTGCGGCCTCTTCGACCGCCGTGCCATCGGCCAGCGTGTAGAACAGCCGGTCCTTCGCAGGGGCATAGACGACACCATGCAACGGCACGCCATCCTGCACATAGGCGATATTCACCGTGAAATCGCCCCGCCGCTGGATGAATTCTTTCGTGCCATCCAGCGGATCGACGATCAGGAAGGTGGAGGCCGTCAGCCCGTGGCTGGCCGCCTGTTCTTCGGTGATGAGCGTCACATCCGGAAACGCGGCCCGCAGCCCGGCAGAGATCATGGCATCCGCCGCCTCATCCGCCGCGGTGACGGGGCTGGCATCGCTTTTCGCCTTCACCTCGAAATCGGGGGCATTGTAGATCTCCATGATCCGGTCACCGGCTTCAAGCGCAAGGCGCCGCATGACCGTCACGAGCTGGGCAAAATCCATCAGGGGCAGGCTCCGTCAGGCGACCTGAGGGGGCCGCGAGGTTGCAATTCATCGGGAACCCCTTATCATGCCTTCCTAAGGAAACGGCAAGATTTCCCGTATATCGTGGCGCAGATCCGCCAGAGGGGTAGGCAGAATGTTCCGCACCGAACGGCCAGGCACGACAGCAGCTTCGGCACTCGGGATGCTGGAACTGGTGTTCCATGCGGCGGTGCGCAACATCCGCAAAGGGCATGGCAATGCACTGCTGGGGCTGGTGCTGAACATCCTGCAAAGCGTGCTGCTGATCGCGGTATTCTGGGTCATCACGCTGATCTTCGGCGGGCGCGGCAATGGCATCCGGGGCGACCAGATCCTGTATGTGATGTCGGGCGTGTTCATGTTCATGACCCATTCCAAGACCATCGGCGCCGTTTCGGGGGCCGAGGGGCCGACATCGGCCATGATGAAGCACGGACCGATGAACACGGTGATCGCCATCGCCGCGGCGGCGCTGAGCACGCTGTACATTCAGGTGCTGTCGCTGACGGTGGTGCTGTACATCTATCATGCGGTCTTTACGCCGATCACCATCCATCAGCCGGTGGCGGCCATGGGCATGGTGCTGCTGTCCTGGGCCTCGGGGCTGGGTATCGGCATGATCTTTCTGGCGGCCCGGCCCTGGGCGCCGGAATTCGTCAAGCTGCTGACCTCGATCTACATGCGGGCCAACATGATTGCTTCGGGCAAGATGCTGGTGGCGAACACCACACCGAACCACATCCTGCAATGGTTCGACTGGAACCCGCTGTTCCACACCATCGACCAGGGCCGCGGGTTCATCTTTCTGAACTACAACCCGCATAACAGCTCGCTCAGCTATCCGATCTATGTGACCTTCGTGTGCATCGTGATCGGGCTGATGGGAGAGTTTTACACCCGCAAGCACATGTCGGCCAGCTGGGGCGCGCGATCCTGATCGCCCGGCTTTCGGGCCTGCCGGAAATCTGCCCTCTTCGTGCCGCGAAAAAACACCGGAACAGCGCATAAGTCACGGTTGCGTGACGCTTGCAGCGCTTGGGCGCGCTGCCTATATACGCCCAGAAGCTGGATCGGGGCAGGCCGCCCCACCGCTCTGAAATGGGATCGGGGACGGAGGCCTTGTCAGGCTCCGGCCCTACAACATCGCCGAAGGAAGAGGTAACAATATGGCCAAAGTCATCGGGATCGACCTCGGGACCACGAACTCCTGCGTCGCCATCATGGACGGGTCGCAGCCGCGTGTCATCGAGAACTCCGAAGGGGCACGCACCACGCCCTCCATCGTGGGCTTTACTGAAAATGAACGTCTGGTCGGCCAGCCTGCAAAACGTCAGGCCGTGACCAACCCGACCAATACGGTTTTCGCCGTGAAGCGGCTTCTGGGCCGCCGCCATGACGACCCGGCTGTGCTGAAAGACCTGAAAAACCTGCCGTTCAAGGTCACCAATGGTGGCAATGGCGATGCCTGGGTTGAAGTGCGGGGCGAGAAATATTCGCCGGCACAGGTTTCGGCCATGATCCTGCAGAAAATGAAGGAAACCGCTGAATCGTATCTGGGCGAAACCGTCACCCAGGCCGTGATCACGGTGCCTGCCTATTTCAACGATGCCCAGCGGCAAGCGACCAAGGATGCAGGCAAGATTGCCGGCCTTGAAGTCCTGCGCATCATCAACGAACCCACCGCAGCCGCGCTGGCCTATGGCCTTGACAAGAAAGAGACCCGCACCATCGCGGTCTATGACCTTGGCGGCGGTACCTTCGACATCACCATCCTTGAAATCGACGATGGCCTGTTTGAAGTGAAATCGACCAATGGCGACACCTTCCTCGGTGGCGAAGATTTCGACATGCGGATCGTCACCTATCTGGCGGACGAGTTCAAGAAAGAGCATGGCGTCGATCTGACCAACGACAAGATGGCCCTGCAGCGCCTGAAAGAGGCGGCTGAAAAGGCCAAGATCGAACTGTCGTCGAGCCAGCAGACCGAGATCAACCAGCCGTTCATCAGCATGGACCGGAACTCGGGCACGCCGCTGCACATGGTCATGAAACTGACCCGCGCCAAGCTGGAAAGCCTGGTCGACGATCTGGTGAAGAAGTCGATGAAGCCCTGCCAGGCTGCGCTGAAAGATGCAGGCCTGACCATCAACGACATCGACGAGGTCGTTCTGGTTGGCGGCATGACGCGGATGCCCCGCGTGATCGAGGAAGTGACCAAGTTCTTCGGCAAGGAACCGCACAAGGGTGTGAACCCTGACGAGGTTGTGGCCCTGGGTGCCGCCATTCAGGCCGGCGTTCTGCAAGGCGACGTGAAGGACGTGGTTCTGCTGGACGTGACCCCGCTGAGCCTTGGCATCGAAACGCTGGGCGGCGTGTTCACCCGTCTGATCGACCGCAACACCACGATCCCGACGAAGAAATCGCAGGTCTTCTCTACCGCCGAAGATAACCAGTCGGCTGTGACGATCCGCGTCTTCCAGGGCGAGCGGGAAATGGCGGCGGATAACAAGATGCTGGGCCAGTTCAATCTGGAAGACATCCCGCCCGCCCCGCGCGGCCTGCCGCAGATCGAGGTGACCTTCGACATCGACGCGAACGGCATCGTCAGCGTGTCGGCCAAGGACAAGGGCACCGGCAAATCGCAGAACATCACGATCCAGGCTTCGGGCGGTCTGTCCGATGACGAGATCGACAAGATGGTGCGCGACGCCGAGGCCAATGCCGATGCCGACAAGAAGCGCAAGGAACTGGTGGAAGCGAAGAACCAGGGCGAAAGCCTGCTGCACTCGACCAAGAAATCGCTGGCCGAGCATGCCGACAAGGTTGATCCGTCGACCGTCGAGGTGATCGAACTGGCGATGGGTGCGCTGGAAGACACGCTGAAGACCGAAGACGCGGGCAAGATCAAGGGCGGCATCCAGAACCTGACGGAAGCCGCGATGAAACTGGGCGAGGCCATCTACAAGGCGCAGCAATCCGAAGCGGATGGCGCCGGAGACGATGCACCGCGTTCGGTTGACGACGATATCGTGGACGCCGATTTCGAAGACCTCGGCGAAAACAAGCGGAAGTAAGACCGCGGGAAACGGAAAGGGGGCGGTCCGGCGACGGGCCGCCCCTCTCCGGTTCCATAGGGGAATGATCCATGGCAAAACGCGACTATTACGAGGTGCTTGGCGCCGCCCGCGGCGCTTCGGCCGATGAGCTGAAGAAGGCTTATCGTCAGAAGGCCAAGGAACTGCACCCTGACCGCAATGCCGATAACCCGGATGCCGAAGCCCAGTTCAAGGAAGTGAACGAGGCTTATGAAGTGCTGAAGGATGCCGACAAGAAGGCGGCATATGACAGGTTTGGCCATGCCGCCTTTGAAGGTGGTATGGGCGGTGGCGGCGGGGCACGCGGGCCGGGCGGGTTCAACGGCAACAATGCCGATTTCGCATCGGCCTTTTCGGATGTGTTCGAAGATCTGTTCGGCGATTTCATGGGCGGCCGGGGTGGCCCGGGTGCCGGGCGTTCGCGGGCGCAGCGTGGATCGGATCTGCGCTATAACCTGCGGATCTCGCTGGAAGAGGCCTTCAAGGGCATCCAGAAGACCATCAATGTTCCGGCTTCGACCGCCTGCGATTCCTGTCATGGCACCGGCGCCGAGGGCGGCGCAGAACCCGTGACCTGCCCCACCTGTTCGGGCATGGGCAAGGTGCGGGCGCAGCAGGGTTTCTTCACGGTGGAGCGCACCTGCCCCACCTGCAACGGCACCGGGCAGATGGTGAAGAACCCCTGCAAGGTCTGCCATGGTGCAGGCAGGGTGGAGAAGGACCGCGCGCTTTCCGTAAATATCCCTGCCGGGGTGGAGACGGGCACCCGCATCCGTCTGGCTGGTGAGGGCGAGGCCGGTCTGCGCGGCGGGCCGTCGGGGGATCTGTATATCTTCATCGAGGTGAAGGAACATCCGATCTTCCAGCGCGACGGGGTGCATCTGTTCTTCCGCGTGCCGGTGCCGATGACCACAGCCGCCATGGGCGGCGAGGTGGAAGTGCCCACCATCGACGGTGGCCGGAGCCGCGTGAAAGTGCCGCCGGGCAGCCAGACCGGCAAGCAGATGCGGTTGCGCAGCAAGGGGATGCCCGCGTTGCGGGGCGGTGGCATCGGGGATCTGCTGATCGAGCTGGTGGTGGAAACCCCGGTGAACCTGACCACGCGGCAGAAAGAACTGCTGCGCGAGTTCGAAAAGCTGAGCGAAGAAAACAATCCCGAGGCCGAATCCTTCTTTTCCAAGGTGAAAAGTTTCTGGGACGGGATGAAATGACAGAACGGGCGCCCTTGGGCGCCCGTTGCTTTTGGGGCTTCTATGGGCGTTCAGGGGGCGCTGCCCCCATCGCGCTGACGCGCGATTCCCCCGGGATATTTGGACCAAG